>CAZJIF010000113.1:0-2654 GCA_964546045.1 uncultured Klebsiella sp.
TGCTGCTGAACACCAGCGTGCGGCAGCCGTGGCGCTGCATCGCCTCGACCAGCAGGCGGCTGCCGTTGACGTTGACATCCCAGTAGTGCAGCGGCTGCTGCACCGATTCACCGACGGCCTTGAGGCCGGCGAAGTGAATCACCCCCGCAACCGGCTCGCCGCCGGGGCCCGCTGCCGCCAGGGCCCGGTCGAGGTCGGCCGGCTGGCGGATGTCGCCTTCGATCACCCGCAGGCGGCTGCCGTCGCCCAAACCCGCCAGCGCCGCCACCCGCCGCAGGGCTTCGGGGCTGCTGTTGGCAAAGTTGTCGAGCACCACCAGGCTGTGACCCGCCTCGAGGAGCACCAGGGCGGTGTGGCTGCCGATGAAGCCGGCACCGCCGGTGATCAGGAGATGGGCCAAGGCGTTGCTGCGGCAGGGGGATGCAAATCCTGAGCACTCTGGCAGCGCCTTGCCAGGTGTCCTGCAGAATCAGACCCACGCTGGGACGAATGCTGGTGCTGGATGACAGTTGTGCGGGACGGGTGGCCCTGATCACCGGCATCACCGGTCAGGACGGCAGCTATCTGGCCGAGCTGTTGCTTGAGAAGGGCTATGTCGTGCACGGCATCAAGCGCCGGGCCAGCAGCTTCAACACCGACCGCATCGATCACCTGTACCAGGACCCGCATGAAAGCGACCCGCGGCTGGTGCTGCACTACGGCGATCTGACCGACAGCACCAACCTGATTCGCATCATTCAGCAGGTGCAGCCCGACGAGATCTACAACCTGGGCGCCCAGAGCCATGTGCAGGTCAGCTTTGAGAGTCCCGAGTACACCGCCAACAGCGATGCCCTCGGCACCCTGCGCATCCTCGAGGCGGTGCGGATTCTCGGTTTAACGACCAAGACGCGCATCTACCAGGCCAGCACCAGCGAGCTCTACGGCCTGGTGCAGGAGATTCCGCAAAAAGAGACAACGCCGTTCTACCCGCGCAGCCCCTATGGGGTGGCCAAGCTCTACGCCCACTGGATCACAGTCAATTATCGCGAGAGCTACGGGATGTACGCCTGCAACGGCATCCTGTTCAACCACGAATCGCCGCGCCGCGGCGAGACCTTTGTGACCCGCAAGATCACCCGCGGCCTGGCCCGCATCGATGCGGGGCTCGAGCAGTGCCTGTTCATGGGCAACCTCGATTCGCTGCGCGACTGGGGCCACGCCCGCGACTACGTCGAGATGCAGTGGCGCATGCTGCAGCAGCAGGGCGTCCCCGAAGATTTCGTGATCGCCACCGGCCGCCAGGAGTCGGTGCGCCGCTTCATCGAACTCACCGCCGCCGAGCTGGGCTGGGGCCCGCTCGCCTGGGAGGGCGAGGGCATCGCCGAAACGGGCCGTCGCAGTGACAACGGTGCGGTGGTGGTGCGCATCGACCCGCGCTACTTCAGGCCTTCTGAGGTGGAAACCCTGCTGGGCGATCCGAGCCGGGCCAAGGAGAAGCTGGGCTGGACCCCCACCACCACCCTCGAAGAGCTGGTGGCCGAGATGGTGGCCGCCGACAAGGAGGAAGCGGCCAAGGAAGCCCTGCTGCGCCGCAAGGGCTTCAACGTGGTCGGCTCGATGGAGAACCCGCCCACCAATCCCCTGGCGGTGAGCGCCGCCCAGTCATGAGCGAACCGGGGCTTGCGCAAGAGCGACTGATCCGGCCGGGTGATCGCATTTTCGTGGCGGGGCACCGCGGCATGGCCGGCAGCGCGATCTGCCGGGCTCTGCAGCGCGCTGGCTACGGCAATCCAGCCCAAGGCGGGGCCCTGCTGACGGCCGGCCGCGACCAGCTCGACCTGCTGGATGCGGGGGCCGTGGAACGGTGGTTTGGGGCTCAGCGCCCGGCTGTGGTGGTGCTGGCGGCCGCCAAGGTGGGCGGCATCCATGCCAATGCCACCTATCCCGCTGATTTCTTGCTTGAGAACCTCAAGATCCAGAACAACGTGATCGAGGCGGCCTGGCGCAGCGGCGTGCGGCGGCTGCTGTTTCTGGGCAGCAGTTGCATCTACCCCAAATTTGCCGACCAGCCGATCACCGAAGAGGCGCTGCTCACCGGCGCGCTCGAGCCCACCAACGCCTGGTACGCGATTGCCAAGATCGCCGGGCTCAAGCTGTGCGAGGCCCTGCGGCGCCAGCACGGCTTTGATGCGATCAGCCTGATGCCGACCAACCTGTACGGGCCGGGCGACAACTACCACCCCACCGGCAGCCACGTGCTGCCGGCGTTGATCCGGCGCTTCCATGAGGCCAAGCAGGCGGGTGCGGCGTCGGTGACCTGCTGGGGCACGGGCACGCCGATGCGCGAATTTCTGCACGTCGACGACCTGGGCGAAGCGGCGGTGTTTGCGCTCGAGCACTGGGATCCCGCCGTCACGGGTGGCCCGAACCACCTCAACGTCGGCACCGGCGTCGATGTGACCATCCGCGAGGCGGCCGAAACCGTCGCCCAGGTGGTGGGCTACAGCGGCGCCATCGCCTGGGATGCCAGCAAACCCGACGGCACCCCCCGCAAACTGCTTGATGTGAGCCGGCTGGCGCAGCTTGGCTGGCGGGCGCGGATCGGCCTGGGCGAGGGCCTAGCCAGCACCTACGGCGATTTTGCGGCGCAGTTGGCCAGCAACCGCGAGGCG
>CAZJIF010000113.1:2754-5513 GCA_964546045.1 uncultured Klebsiella sp.
TGCATCAGCGTGCTGTGATGCGCTCGTGCCGAGATGCACGTGTGCCGTGATGCAGTCGTGCCGAGATCCAAGGGTCTCTGAACCAGTAGGGCTGCCGGCGCGTCACAGGCAGAATCGGGGCACGCTGTGACCTGCCATGCCGGCCTCCCTGACCCGCAATCTGATCACCGGCGGCGCTGGCTTTGTGGGCTCGCACCTCGTCGACCGCTTGATGCAGGCGGGGGAAGAGGTGATTTGCCTCGACAACTATTTCACTGGCCGCAAGGCCAACATCGCCCAATGGATCGGCCATCCGCGCTTTGAGCTGATCCGCCACGACGTGACCGAGCCGATCCGCCTCGAGGTCGACCGGATCTGGCACCTGGCCTGCCCGGCGTCGCCGGTGCACTACCAGCACAACCCGATCAAGACGGCCAAGACCAGCTTCCTGGGCACGTACAACATGCTCGGCCTGGCCCGCCGCGTCGGCGCCCGTCTGCTGCTGGCCAGCACCTCAGAGGTCTATGGCGACCCCGAGGTGCACCCCCAGCCCGAGAGCTACCGGGGTTGCGTCAACACGATCGGCATTCGCAGCTGCTACGACGAGGGCAAACGCATCGCCGAAACCCTGTGTTTTGACTACCGGCGCATGCATGGGGTCGAGATCCGGGTGGCGCGGATCTTCAACACCTATGGCCCGCGGATGCTGCCCGACGACGGCCGCGTGGTCAGCAACTTCATCGTGCAGGCGCTGCGCGGCGTGCCGTTGACGCTGTACGGCGACGGCAGCCAAACGCGCAGCTTCTGTTATGTCGATGACCTGGTCGAGGGCCTGATCCGGCTGATGAACGGTGGTCATACCGGCCCGATCAACCTGGGCAACCCGGGCGAATTCACGATCCGCCAGCTGGCCGAGCTGGTGCGTGATCGCATCAACCCCGGGCTTGAGCTGATTTGTCAGCCGTTGCCCCAGGACGATCCGCTGCAACGTCAGCCGGTGATTGACCTGGCCCAGGCCGAACTGGGCTGGCAGCCCACGATCCCCCTGGCGCAGGGGCTGGAGCCGACGATCGCTTATTTCCAGGAACAGATCTAAAGGATGTGGTGGACCTGACAAGCAAGCCCGCCAGGGCAACGAACGGCGCGATTGCAGACTTCATCGGTCTTTTGGCTGATCAAACGATGCAGCAGGCGTCTCCTGATCTGCTGCAGAGTGCAGCCAAGGACGGTTGGGCAGGTGTTGTGTTGCAGGATTGCGGCGAGCCGGTATGCGCCCAGTGATTCAGACCATTTGCTGCATTGGCGCTGGTTATGTCGGCGGGCCGACGATGGCGGTGATTGCCGATCGCTGTCCGGGCATTCAGGTGACGGTGGTGGACCTGAATCAGGCGCGCATCGACGCCTGGAATGATCCCGATCTGAGCCAGCTGCCGGTGTACGAGCCGGGGCTCGATGCGGTGGTGGGCCGCTGCCGGGGCCGCAACCTGCATTTTTCGACTGCGGTCGATGCGGCGATCGCCGCAGCCGACATGGTGTTTCTGTCGGTCAACACCCCCACCAAGACCCGGGGCATCGGCGCCGGCCAGGCCAGCGATCTGCGTTGGATCGAGGCCTCGGCGCGGCAGGTGGCGGCGGCGGCCCGGGGCCACACGATCGTCGTCGAAAAAAGCACCCTGCCGGTGCGCACCGCGGCGGTGATCCAGACGATTTTGGGCGCGGCCGAGGGCGACACCCCCTCGGGGCCCAAAAGCTTTTCGGTGTTGTCGAACCCCGAATTTTTGGCCGAGGGCACGGCGATCGGCGACCTGGAGGCGCCTGATCGGGTGCTGATCGGCGGCGAGGATCCGGCGGCGATCGAGGCCCTGGCCGCCATCTACGGCCAGTGGGTGCCGGCGGAGCGCATCCTGCGCACCAACGTCTGGAGCAGTGAGCTCAGCAAGCTCACGGCCAATGCCTTTCTGGCCCAGCGGATCAGCTCGATCAACAGCATCGCGGCGCTGTGCGAGGCGACCGAGGCCAACGTGCGCGAGGTGGCCCGGGCGATCGGCGCCGACAGCCGCATCGGCGGCAAGTTTCTGAAAGCAGGGCCGGGATTCGGCGGCAGCTGCTTTCAAAAAGACATCCTCAATTTGGTGTACCTCTGCCGCCACTACGGGCTGGCCGAGGTGGCCGCCTACTGGGAGGCGGTGGTCAACCTGAATGCCTGGCAGCAGCACCGCATCAGCGCCCTGGTGGTGCGGCAGCTGTTTGGCACGGTCACGGGCAAACGCATCGCGGTGCTGGGCTTTGCGTTCAAGGCCGACACCAACGACACCCGCGAGACACCGGCGATCCGCATCTGCGGCGACCTTCTGGAAGAAGGCGCCCAGCTGGCGATCTTTGACCCCAAGGTCAGCGCCGATCAGATCGCGGCTGATCTGGGGCAACAGCCGCAGCCGGGCAGCCTTGCCAATGGTCTGAGCGGCGAAGGCGTCTGGCAGGCAGTCTCCGATCCCCTGGCGGCGGTGGCTGGCGCCGATGCGGTGCTGGTGCTGACCGAATGGCAGCAGTTTGCCCAGCTCGATTGGCAACAGCTGGCGGCGGTGATGCGCCAGCCGGCCTGGCTGTTTGACGGCCGGGCGATCTGCGATGCCGGCGCGGCGCGGGCCGCTGGGTTAAAGGTGTGGCGCGTGGGCGAAGGGTGATCGGGTGAGCAAACTGCAGAGTCTGCGGGGGCTGGTGGATCTGCTGCCGCAGCAGACGCCCCTGTGGCAGCACATCGAGGCCACGGCGCGCGAGCA
>CAZJIF010000114.1:0-5507 GCA_964546045.1 uncultured Klebsiella sp.
CCGCGCTGCTGATGCTGATCGATCCGATCAGCCACCTCACCACCAACTTCAACGAATTTCAGCAGGGCCAGGCTTCGCTGCGGCGCCTGCGCGAGATCGAGCGGGAGCCGGTCGAGGCTCCCGATCGCCCCGACGCCCAGCCCCTGGGCCAAGTGGCCGGCAGCCTGGAGCTGCGCAACGTCAGCTTTGGCTACACCCCTGACCAGCCTGTGTTGCGCGGCCTGGACCTGTCGGTGGCGGCGGGCCAGGTGGTGGCACTGGTGGGCCCATCCGGGGCCGGCAAAAGCACCCTGTTTTCGCTGCTGTTGCGCTTTAACACGGCTCAGCAGGGGCAGGTGCTGCTCGATGGTCAGGACCTGGCCGGTCTGCGGGCCCGTGAACTGCGGCGTGCCGTGGCCCTGGTGCCGCAGCAGAGCAGCGTGTTTTCGGGCACGGTGGCCGAGGCCATCGCCTTTGGCCGGCCGGCCAGTCCCGAACAGATCCGCGAGGCGGCGCGGCTGGCCAACGCCGACGGTTTCATCGAGGCCCTGCCCCAGGGCTATGGCAGCCGCATCGAGGAGCGTGGCTCCAACTTTTCGGGCGGTCAGCTGCAGCGCCTGGCGATCGCCCGGGCGGTTCTGGGCAACCCGGCGGTGCTGCTGCTGGATGAGGCCACCAGTGCCCTGGACGCCGAGGCCGAGGCTGCCGTGCAGCGCGGCCTTGACCAGGCCATGGCCGGACGCACGGTGCTGGTGATCGCGCACCGGCTGTCCACCGTCCAGACCGCTGACCGCATCGTCGTGCTCGAAGCCGGTCAGGTTGTTGAACAGGGCAGCCACAGCACCCTGATGGCCCGTGGTGGCCGCTACCGCGAGTTCTGCGAGCGCCAGCTGATTCATCTGGGTGCGGATCAGTGATCAGCCGGCCCCCAAGCCGCTGAGGACAGCACTCGCCACAGGCTCTAGGGTGGCGGGCCAGTGTTCCCTGCCCCACCTTGGATTCAGCCGGTCTGCCTCCCGTCAACGCCCCCGGTTTCAATGCCCCCGGCGGCATGCCCAATCAGCCCCCTGTGCTGACCTTTGAGGGCAAGCGGTACGACCTCAATGGCCTGCCCGATGACATCAAGGAGTTGGTGCGCGGCATGCAGGTGGCCGACGCCCAGCTGCGCATGCACGAAGACACGCTCAAGGTGCTGGCGATCGGCCGGCAGGCGATGGCGATGCAGCTCAACGACCGGCTGCAGACGGTGACCCCGGTCGGTGACGCCGAGGCTGAGGGCTGAGCCTCAGGGTTTCGGGCTCACCTGTTTGAAGTCGTAGTCACGGGTGAGCCGGAACACCGTTGCTGAGAGCAACAACAGGGCAATCAGGTTGGGCACGGCCATCAGGGCATTGAGGATGTCGGCGATCGTCCAGATCAGGTCAAAACTGGCCACCGATCCCAGCACCACCACGGCCACCCACACCAGGCGGAAGGCTTTGAGGGCTCTGACCCCGACCAGAAACTCGAGGCAGCGTTCGCTGTAGTAGCCCCAGCCCAGGATGGTGGTGGCGGTGAAGAACACGGTTCCGAAGGTCACCAACCAGGCACCACCGGGCAGCCCCCAGTCGAAGGCTGCGATCGTGAGCTCGACCCCTGTCAGGGGATCGGAGCCCTCCATCGGCAACCAGGCACCGCTGACCACGATCACCAGCGCCGTCATCGTGCAGACGATGATCGTGTCGATGAAGGTGCCCAGCATGGCGACCGAGCCCTGCAACACAGGATCACCGGGTTTGGCGGCCGCCTGGGCGATCGGGGCCGTGCCCAGGCCCGCTTCATTGGAGAAAACGCCGCGGGCGATGCCCTTCTGAATCATCACCCCGATGGACCCGCCAGCCACGGCCTGGCCGCTGAAGGCGTCCTGCACGATCAGCGCCAGGGCCGCGGGCAACGCGTTGATGTGGGCCAGCAGGATCGTCAGCGATCCCCCCACGTAAACGATGGCCATGAACGGCACCACGGCCGAGGCGACCCGGCCGATGCGTTCGATGCCGCCAATGATCACCACAAACGTGATCGCTGCCATGGCAATGCCGGTGAGCAGGGGCGGGATGCCCAGCGACACATTGAGCGCTTTGGCCAGCTCGTGGGCCTGAACCCCGTTGCCGATGCCAAACCCGGCCAGGGTGCCGAACAGGGCGAACAGCACGGCCAGCCAACCCCAACCCCTGCCCAGGCCATTGCGGATCACGTACATGGGCCCGCCGACGTGTTCGCCCAACTCGTCGACTTCTCGAAAGTGAACCGCCAGCAGCGATTCGGCGTACTTGGTCGCCATGCCGACCAGGGCGATCACCCACATCCAGAACACAGCCCCTGGGCCGCCGACGCCGATCGCCCCGGCCACGCCCGCCACATTGCCCGTGCCGATGGTGGCAGCGAGGGCGGTCATCAGTGAGGCAAAGGCGCTGACATCGCCTTCACCACCAGGGTTCTTCAGGGAGTTCAGGGTCTGGCGCACCGCATAGCCGATGCGCCGCAGGGGCATGAACCGCAGCCCCACCATCAGGTACAGGCCGGTTAGCCCGATCAACCACAGCGTCGGGGGACCCCAGACGAACCCATTGATCTGATCGAGCAGGGTCTTCATCGACGCCGTCGGGCTGTGAGTGCGCCGATGGTGTCACATCTCTATGGGTCAGCCCAGTGGTTGCAGGTCCTGGAAGCGGAACACCTGGCGGCCGGCCGGGGTGTCGGCGTGGGCCTCGGTCTCGACCACGCGCTCAGCCAGCACCCAGGGACCGGCATCGGTCAGGGGCACGAAGGTGTCGGTGAAGGTGCTCTTGCCGCCTTTGGCCTCGCCGGTGGCTGGGTCGGCGTACTGGCTGGTGTAGCGCTTGCTCAGGTAGCCCGCACCGGTGTCGGTGACGCTTTCGGTGAAGATCGTCACCACCGTGCCGTGGATGTGGCGGTGCACCATGGTGACCACATCGTCTTTGATGCGGTAGCGATCGCCAGCGTTCTTGCCGCCGACGATCACCTCGGTGCCGACCGCATCGGTGTCGCCGGCGGTGAAGGTGTTGTCGCCATGGGTCTGCGCGAAGCTGCGGCGCACCCGGTGGATCGCCACTTCCCACAGCTGCGAGGCCATGGCCTTGTGGACGGTCTCGTCTTCGATGCCCTCGACGGTGGCCTTGAGGTCGGCGCCGACCACGAAGGTGCCCTCGACCCGCTGGCCCTCCTGCTCCCAGATGCAGCTGCCGCGGTAGCCGCCGAAGCCGGGCTCCCAGGTGTACCGGTTCTGGTAGGCGGCCTGGAACGCTGCGGTGCAATCGCTGCCAGGGGCGATCAGGGTGGGGGCCTGGGGGCTTGCGGTCACGGCGCGGCTGCGTCAGAGCAGCAACCTTAACGAGGGCGCAGCCCCAGGATCAGCCGGCGCGCCAGTCAAGCCCTGGCAGGTGGGGAATGATGGCCGGGGTGTGCTGCCGGTAGGCCGCATAGCCGGGATGGAGTAGGCAGAGCCGCCGTTCCTCCCGGCGGGCCTTGAGCGCCAGCACCACGGACAGGGCGATCAGCAGCCCCAGGTGCAGCAGGCTGCCCAGCAGCAGCACCACCCCCAGGGAGCAAAGGATCACGGCCTGGTACAGCGGGTGACGGCAGCGCCTGTAAGCCCCCTCGGTGACCAGGGCTGCCCCGGGGATGGGTTCGGGCAAAGGGCTGAGGCTGTCGCCCAGGTTGAGGGCGCCCTGGGCGGCAAGGGCCAGGCCCAACAGCAGCACAAATCCGCCGAGCCCCCGCATGGCCAACGGCCAATGCACCCCCCAGGCAGCAGGGGATGGTTCAGGTGGCAGCGCATGCGCCGCGATCAGGCTCATCTGGGCCAGCACCCACCATTCCCCGTGGCGGTTGTCCCGCAGGCCTGCCCAGGAAAAGCCCCAGTGCTGCAGGCGTTGGTTGAGAAAGCCCATCAGTGCGTTGCAGGGGTTGTGTTGGCAGCGTCGGGTTTGCGGAACAGACCGAGCCATTCGTCGGAGCGCTGTTCCACCGAGCCCTGGGCCGGTTCCCAGAGCAGCTGGATGAGGCCGCTCTCGGCCCACTGTTGGGCCAGCTCATCGGGGTTGCTGCCGTAGGGCGGTCCGCCCTCGCGGTTGTGGCAGAAGAACAGACCCAACAGCCAACCGCCCGGCTTGAGCAGCCGTATCACCGTGTCGCGGTAAGCCTCGCGCTGGCTGGGGTCGATGGCGCAGAAACAGGTGTGCTCGACCACGCCATCGAGGCTGCCCGGTTTGAGCCCTGCAGCGGCCAGGGCTTCAGCATCAAACAGGTCGGCCTGCAGCCAGCGCAGCTCGGGCCGCGCGGCACCGTGCCGTTGGCCTGCAGCCGTGATCGCCTCGGCGCTGAAGTCGAGCCCGGTCACCGCAAAGCCGAGATCGGCCAGTAGTGCCGCCTCGTGGCCGCGGCCGCAGCCAGGAACCAGCACCGTTGCCGGCGGTTTGGGAGCCAGGGCGTGATGGCGCAAGAACCGCTCCAGGGGCGGCGCCGGTTGGCCCAGTTCCCAGGCATCGGCGCCGTCGCGATAGCGCTGGTCCCAGAGGGCTGCAGGGCTTGAAGGGTCAGTCATGGAGGGACAGCCCGGTCCTGGACCAGGGGATGACTCTTCTTACCATTGTATGCCTGTAAAGTCATTGCCAACAGCTGTGACGCCTTTCTGCAGGGCCAGGCGCGCTGCCTAGGGTCCGGAGAGTGCTTCACCGCTGGCATGACGGAACTTGGCAAGTGCCCTTTCAGCCATGGCGCCATGCCCGTGGCGGGCCGCGGTCCCGCGCCGCGCGACTGGTGGCCCCAGCAGGTCAATCTGGGGATCCTGCACCAGCACAGCCCGGCCTCCAACCCGCTGGGCGCCTCGTTCAACTACAGCGAGGCGTTCAGCCAGCTCGACTACCAGGGGCTCAAGCGCGACCTGATTGCGCTGATGACCGATTCGCAGGACTGGTGGCCCGCCGACTGGGGCCACTACGGCGGCCTGTTCATTCGCATGGCCTGGCACAGTGCCGGCACTTACCGCACCGCCGACGGCCGCGGCGGCGGCGGCACCGGCAACCAGCGCTTTGCACCGCTCAACAGTTGGCCTGACAACGACAACCTCGACAAGGCCCGCCGCCTGTTGTGGCCGATCAAGCAGAAGTACGGCAACCGCATTTCCTGGGCCGACCTGATGATTCTGGCCGGCACCTGCGCGCTCGAGTCGATGGGGCTGCGCACCTTCGGCTTTGGCGGCGGCCGTGCCGACATCTGGCAGCCCGAGGAAGACATTTATTGGGGCAACGAATCCACCTGGCTCGGCGACGAGCGCTACAGCGGCGATCGCCAGCTCGAACAGCCGTTGGCTGCCGTGCAGATGGGGCTGATTTATGTGAACCCCGAAGGGCCCAATGGCGTGCCCGATCCGGTTGCTTCAGGCCGTGATGTGCGCGAGACCTTTGCGCGCATGGCGATGAACGACGAAGAGACCGTGGCACTCACCGCCGGCGGCCACACCTTTGGCA
>CAZJIF010000115.1:0-5312 GCA_964546045.1 uncultured Klebsiella sp.
GCTCCGCCTGAAGCGGTTCGGTAAGAAGCGGGAAGCGAGCTTCCGCCTCGTGGCCACCAACAGCACCTCGCGCCGCGACGGCCGCCCCCTGCAGGAGCTGGGCTTCTACAACCCCCGCACCAAGGAGACCCGGCTCGACGCCGAGGCCATCCGCCACCGCCTGGGCCAGGGCGCCCAGCCCACCGACAGCGTGCGCTCCCTGCTCGAGAAGGGCGGTCTGCTCGAGAAGACCGTGCGCCCCTCGGTGGTGGTTGGCCAGAAGAAGCAGGCTGAAGCTCGTGAGGCGGCCGCCAAGCAAGCTGCCAAAGAAGCAGCAGAAGCCAAGGCTGCTGAAGAGGCCGCAGCCCGCGAAGCTGCAGCAGCTGCCGAGGCCGCAGCCGCCGCAAGCGACGACGCCGCAACTGCCGAAGCCTGACGGCGCGCCCCATGAGCGGGGCTTTGTTCGTCGTCAAGCTGCCCGACCCTGACGCAGCGCTGGCTCTGGCTGGTGAAGCCGAGTCAACGCTGCGCAGAATCGAGGCTCTGACCGGTGCTTCGCTTGTGCTGCGCGGCATCGATCTGGAGTTTCGCGGCACGCCCAACCAGCTCGAGCGCAGTTCGGCCCTGGTGGAGCTGCTCAGACCCCTGTGGCAGGAAGGCCAGTCTGTCGGTCCCGTCGACCTGCAGACCGCCCTGACGGCCCTGGACACCGGCCGTGGTGAGGAACACCAGCAGCTGGGACGTCAGGTGCTGGCCCGCAGCCAGAGCGGCAAGTTGCTGCGGCCGCGAACCCTGCGCCAAAAGGCCTATGTCGAGGCGATGGAGCGCCACGACCTGACCCTGGCCCTGGGCCCTGCCGGCACCGGCAAGACGTTCCTGGCCACCGTGCTGGCCGTGCGGATGCTGCAGGAGCGCAAGGTCGACAAACTGATCCTCACCCGACCGGCCGTGGAAGCCGGCGAGCGCCTCGGATTCCTGCCCGGCGACCTTCAACAGAAGGTGGATCCCTACCTGCGGCCCCTGTACGACGCCCTGCACACCCTGCTGGGGGCCGAAAAGGTGACGGCCCTGCTGGAGAAAGGCGTGATCGAGATCGCGCCACTGGCTTACATGCGCGGCCGCACCCTGGCCGATGCCTTTGTGATCCTCGACGAGGCCCAAAACACCACCACCGCCCAGATGCGCATGGTGCTGACCCGCCTGGGGGAGCGCTCACGCATGGTGGTGACCGGCGATCCCACCCAGATCGATCTGCCCGGCGGAGTCACCAGTGGCCTGCACGAAGCGGCCGAGGTGCTCGAGGGCATTGAGGGGGTGGCGATCTGCCGGCTGAGCGCCGCCGACGTGGTGCGCCATCCGCTGGTGCAACGGCTCGTGCTTGCTTACGCCGAGCGCGACAAACCGAGCCGATCCAGCCGATGACCCGAGCCGAACAACTGCGCATCCCCGCTGCGATCGCCGTCGCCAGCCTGGTGGCCTATGTGCTGGGTTCCTCGTTCACCAGCCTGTTTCCGGGCTATCTGCCCAAGATCGGTGGCCTGTGGTCAGCCATTTCAGCGATCGTGGTCACCCAGGTGACCAGGCAGGACACCCGCAGCTCTGCCTCACTGCGGGTGTTGGGCTCGGCCATCGGCGCACTCACCAGTGCGGTGTACCTGTCGCTGTTGCCCTTTGATCCACTCGGCATGGCCGTGACGATTTTCGCCACAGGCGTGATCTGCACGGCCCTGAGGGTGCCCAGCCACGGACGCCTGGCCGCGATCACCGTGATCGTGGTGATGGTGACCGCCAGCCTGGATCCAACCCTCAACCCACTGCTGAACGCCCTGCTCCGGTTTGTGGAGTCGTGCATCGGCACAGCGGTCGCCCTGATCGGCCTGTTTCTCTGGCATCGATAGGGGGATCCGCACCAACGCAACTGGTGCAGACCTCCCGCAAGCCAAAAAGCGCTGGCAGGATGGACGGAGTTCATACCGGGGACCGTCATGCCGGCCAGCAGCAATTTTCAACAGGCCATCCGCGAGGCGCAGTCCAGCGCCCTCGTGGGGCCCAACGTCGTCAACAAGGCCCTGCCCTATGTCGGCGGCGGCATGGTCCTCACCGCCGGCGGCGTGCTGGGCGGCCTCTCGCTGATCGCCAGCAAGTCGCCCCTGTTCATGCCGCTGTTCTGGGTGGCCCTGATCGGCAACTTCATCCTGTTCTTCGTGGCCCAGAACGTGGCCAACAAGGGCAATAACGCCACGGCCCTGCCATTGATGGCGGCCTACAGCCTGATCACCGGCTTCACCCTCAGCGGTCTTGTTAGCTATGCGACGGATGTCGCTGGCATCGGTGCCGTCGGCACCGCAGCCCTGGCCACCGGCATCACCTTTGTCATCGCTTCGGTGACCGGCCGCCGCATGAGTGACAACGTCGGTCAGGCACTGACCGGCGTTGTCGGTCTTGGCATCGTGGGCCTGCTCATCGCCATGGTTGTTCAGTTCATTGGCGGGATTTTTGCCCCCCAGATGTTCATGGGCGGCACCTTCGAGTTGATGATCGCCGGCTTCGGCACGGTGCTGTTCGTGGGAGCGGCGTTCGTCGACTTCTACACCATGCCCCGCATGTACCGCGACGACCAGTACCTGGCCGGCGCCCTGGGCATGTACCTGACCTACATCAACCTGTTCATCTTCATCCTGCGCCTGGTCATCGCCCTTAACGGCGGCGGCCGCCGCGACTGAAGTCACAACACAGCAGCGGTGGCTTCAATCAGCCACAGCCTCCACAGCCGCCGCAATGGCGGCTTTTTGCTGGGCGTCGTAGCCCCAGCGCTCAAGGAAGGCGACATCCTCGCCGTCGCCATCGGCAGCCGCAGCCAGCAGGGTCTCAAGCCGTGCTTTGACCACCTCGCCGGGCAGCAGCCGCAGCAGTTCGGTGCACCGCAGTGCCACCCGCTCAGAGGCCCCCTGCTGGGCGCTGTCGCCGGCGCGCTGATGGTGCACAGCCATCGCCGTGCTCATCGCCAGATTGCGAGCACTGAGATCGACCACCCCCTCGCCGGCAGCCGCCAGCTGCAACACCAGCGGTTCGGGCAGACGGTCCATCAGCGGGCAATCACCCGCCAGGCTCACCACAAAGAAACCGCGGGCTCCATCACGGCTGGCAACCAGTTCGGCCACCCGATCGGCCAGCACCTCATCGCTCAGCTCGCCGCTCTCCCAGAGCTGCAGCCATTGGGCCGTGATCTCCATGGCCTGCTGGAAGCTGGGCTCAAGGGAATTGGCCTGGGATGAAGACACGTCGGTCATGCCAAGGAACCGCGAACTGCCATGGTGAGGTTATGGAGTCTTCCCCCCCCGACGCGTCAGGCTTTCAGCTCGGTCACAGCCCAGCAGGGTTTCGCTCGGGCTTTGTGGCGTTGGTGGGCCGGCCCAACGTGGGCAAATCGACCCTGCTCAACCAGCTGGTAGGCGAAAAGGTGGCGATCACCTCACCGATCGCCCAGACCACCCGCAACCGGTTGCGGGCGATCCTCACCACCCCCGATGCCCAACTGGTGCTGGTGGACACGCCGGGCATCCACAAGCCGCACCACCTGCTGGGCGAGCGGCTGGTGCAAAGCGCCCGCGGCGCCATCGGCGAGGTCGACCAGGTGCTGCTGCTGGTCGACGGCAGCCAGCCGGCGGGCCGCGGCGATGGCTTCATCGTCGAGCTGCTGGCCCGCACCAAGGTGCCGGTGCAGGTGGCCCTCAACAAACAGGATCTGGTCAATCCAGCCGAGGCCGCCGAGCTGGAAGCCAGCTACCGCGCCCTACTGGTGGGCGAGGGCGAGCGTGCACCCCTCGACTGGCCTCTGCACCCAGTCAGTGCCCTCAGCGGCGACGGCACCAGCGCCCTGGTGGCGGCCCTGGCAGCCCAGCTGCCCGAGGGGCCGCACCTATACCCGCCCGATGCGGTCAGCGATCAGCCCGAGCAGCTGCTGCTGGCCGAGCTGATCCGCGAGCAGGTGCTCACCCACACCCGCGAGGAGGTGCCCCACTCGGTGGCAGTGCAGATCGAGCGCATCGTCGACGACGGTCCGCGTACGGCCGTGCTGGCCACGGTGCTGGTCGAGCGCAGCAGCCAAAAGGGGATTCTGATCGGCAAGGGCGGCCAGATGCTGCGCCAGATCGGCAGCGGCGCCCGCGCCCAGATGCAGATGCTGATCAACGGGCCGGTGTACCTGGAGCTGTTTGTGAAGGTGGTGCCGGGCTGGCGCCGCAGCGCTGCACGGCTGGCCGAACTGGGCTACCGGGGCGACAGCTGACTTCGCCGCCAAGACCCACCTGTGGCGCCACCTCGAACAGGCCCGCGGTGCGTTGGGTCGACAACTGAGAGAATCACCCCATGAGCGATCTGCAACCCGCCGCCGCCGCGGCCTTTCCACCGGAGACCATCGAGGCCTTTCTGCGCTGCTGCGCCGGCGAGTGGATGAGCCTGCGCAGCCAGATGAGCCTGGGCGTCAGCAGCGACGACGACAGCTGGCACAGCAGCGAGCGCGGTGAGCTGGTGGTGGTCTACCTCGAGCCACAGCAACCTGGTGAGCCCGGCGGCATGCGGGTGGCCCCAAAAGCCGATGGCGCGCTCCAACAACCGCGCGACCTGCGCTTTGCGGCCGACGGCAGCTTCCAGGCCGATGGCAGCCAGGCTCCAGCGGCCCAGGGCCGCTGGAGCCTGTGGCCCGATGGCAGCCTGGAGCTGGTGGTGGCCAGCGGCAACGCCGAGCTGCGCGAAAAGATCTGGTTCACCAAGCCCAACCTGCGGTTGCGCTCGACCGTGGAGAACCGCACCGACGGCACTCTGGGCCGGGCAAGCTTCAGCTCAGAGATCCGCCGGGTGAGCCGGCCCGCGGCCTGACGCGATGCGCCTAGACGTGGTGAGCCTGGCGCCCGAGGCCCTGGCGCCGCTGCTGAGCCTGGGGGTGATCGGCCGGGCCTTTGCCGCCGGCATCGCCGCGTTGCACACCCACAACCCACGCGACTTTGCCACCGACAAATACCGCAAGGTGGACGACGTGCCCTACGGCGGCGGGGCAGGGATGGTGCTCAAACCCGAGCCGGTGTTTGCAGCCTTCGAGTCGATCCCGGTGCTGCCGCGGCGGCGGGTGCTGATGATGAGCCCCCAGGGAACGCCCCTGCAGCAGGGCGATCTGCGGCGCTGGGCGGCTGGCTACGACCAGCTGGTGCTGCTCTGCGGCCACTACGAGGGCTTTGACGAGCGCATCCGCACACTGGCGGATGAACAGGTGTCGCTCGGCGACTTCGTGCTCACCGGCGGCGAGCTGCCGGCGGCGGTGATCATCAACGGCGTGG
>CAZJIF010000116.1:0-5309 GCA_964546045.1 uncultured Klebsiella sp.
TGCTCGACCAGTTGCCCGAGCTCCAGGGCCGCGTGCTCAAGATGCGCTACGGCATTGAAGGCCCCGATGGTGAGGAGCTGCCCGAGCCGATGAGTCTGACCGGCATCGGCCGGGTGCTGGGCATCAGCCGGGACCGGGTGCGCAACCTTGAGCGGGATGGTCTGGCAGGTCTGCGCCGGCTCAGCGAAGCGGTGCAGGACTATGTCGCCGGCTGATCGCTGACCTCAGGCCGGCTCGAGCTGAAGCGTGCTGTGGGCGATACCAAGGGCCGCCAGGTCCCGTTTGGCCTGGTGTAGCAAGTCCATGTCATCAACCGAGCCGCTCACCCGTTTGACATGGGCGGTGAGGGCCGTCTGCGACGTGCTCATGCCCCACACATGGATGTGGTGCACATCGATCACCCCCGGCAGGCTGCGCAGACAGGTCTCGACATCGGCCAGGTCGATGCCCGCAGGGACGGCGTCCATCGCCACGACCATGGCATCGCCCAGCAGCTTCCAGCCACTGGATCCAACCGCCAGGCCGACGGCGACGGCGGTCAGGCTGTCGATCCAGGTCAGGCCGGTGATGCCCACCACGATGGCGCTGCCCAGCACCGCCACCGACACGGCCGCATCGCCCAGCAGGTGCAGGCGCGCAGCGCGGCGGTTCAGGTCGTGGTGGTGGTCGTGGCCGAACAGCCAGGCTGAAAACAGGTTGACGGCAATGCCGGCTGCCGCGGCCCAGGCCACCGGCAGGCTGTCGATGCTGTGGCCGCCGTGCCCCAGGCGCTGCAGCCCCTCGACCACCAGCACCGCCGACGCCATCAGGATCAGCACCGCGTTCACCAGCGAGGCCAGCTGGGTGCTGCGCCCGAAGCCATAGGTAAAGCGACCGCTGGCGGGGCGGGTGCTGAGCCGCTCGGCCCCCCAGCCCAGCAGCAGACCAGCCACATCCCCGAGATTGTGGATTGCGTCGCTGATCAGTGCCAGGGAGCCGAAGCCAAAGCCGACGACCAGCTGCAGTCCCGACAGACCGCTGTTGAGAATCACGCTCCAGCGAAAGGCCGCCGGTGAGCCGGGCCGGTGCTGGTGCTGACGGGGATGGGGCTGCCGCTGGATGTCGAGGGCTTCCGTGGCCGCCGGCGATTCGTCGGCTTGGGCGCTCTGGTGACTGTGGTGTCCGCGCATCAATTGATGGCCTGGGTCAGGGCAAGCAGGCCGAAGGCTAGGAACAGTCCTCCGCTCAGACGGTAAAGAACGCGTTCGCTCAGGCGGTCGCCGATCCAGGTGCCGGCCCAGACCGCCAGCCAGGTCACCAGAGCGTGGCCCAACAGGGTGCCGGCCAGCAGGCCGGCCAGGGTGAAGGCCGGAGCTGCCGCCAACACGATGGTGGTCAGCTGGGTGCGGTCTCCCAGTTCGGCTACGAACACCAGGGCGAAGGCCTCCCAGATCACTGCCCAGGCCCCCTGGCTGTGTTGGCGTTGTTCGGCCTGCTCGACGGCCGCGGCGGCTTCATCCGCTTCGGCGTCGGCGCCATCGGCTGCCATGGCCTGGGCATCGATCAGCAGCTTGATCCCAAAGCCGATGAACAGCACTGCTGCCACCCAGGGCAGCAAGGCCAGCGGCAGCATCTCCCGCAGCCCGTAGCCCAGGGCCAGCGACAGCAGGGTCACGGCGGCCAGGGCTGCAAACGCGCCGACGAACACCCAGCGGGGCCGGTGCCGCACCGCCAGGATCAGGGCCATGAAAAAGGTCTTGTCACCCAGCTCGGCGAGGGTGATTGCCGTCAGGCTTGAGCCGAAAGCGGCCAGGGTGGACGAACCGCTCACCGACACAGTGCCAGAAACCAGTCTTCCAACAATGCCACCGCCGGTGATCGCTGTCGCCGCTGTGCGAGCCGCGTTGCTGGACTGGTGGAACGCCAATGGCCGGCACTGGATTCCCTGGAAGCTGGGGCCTGATGGCCGTCCGCCTGAGTCCGGCGAGCCTCTGGACCCCTGGCCGATCTGGAGCGCTGAGATCATGCTCCAGCAGACCCAGCTGCAGGTGGTGTTGCCCTACTGGCAGCGCTGGATGGTGGCGTTTCCAGAGGTGAAGGCCCTGGCTGCGGCCACCGAGCATGAGGTGTTGCTGTTGTGGCAGGGGCTGGGGTACTACTCCCGCGCCCGGCGGCTGCAGCAGGGTGCGCGGCAGGTGCTCGACGCCGGGCGGGCCAACTCTGGGCTGGCCACACCCCTCTGGCCCCGCACGCTCGAGGGGTGGTTGGCCATCCCCGGGGTGGGCCGCAGCACCGCCGGCAGCATCCTCAGCTCGGCGTTTGACCTGCCCCATCCGATTCTCGATGGCAACGTCAAACGGGTGCTGACGCGCCTGACCGCCAGCCCCCGGCCGCCGGCGCGGGATGGGTCGGCTCTGTGGCAGCTGAGCGCGTTGCTGCTGGATCCGCAGCGGCCCCGGGCCTTCAATCAGGCCCTGATGGACCTGGGCTCAGCTGTCTGCACGCCCCGCAACCCCAGCTGCGGTGTCTGTCCCTGGCAGCAGCATTGCGCTGCCTACGCTGCCGGCGACCCTGCCCGTTACCCCGTGAAAGAAGCGCCCCGCGAGCTGCCGTTTCAGGTGATCGGCGTGGGTGTGGTGTTCAACGGCGCCGGCCAGGTGCTGATCGACCAGCGGCTTCAGGAGGGCCTGCTGGGCGGCCTGTGGGAGTTTCCTGGCGGCAAGCAGGAGCCCGGCGAGACGATTGAAACCACGATTCGTCGCGAGTTGCGTGAGGAACTGGCGATCGAGGTGGCCGTCGGCAGGGAGCTGATCGTGGTCGACCACGCCTACAGCCACAAACGGTTGCGCTTTGTGGTGCACCTGTGCGACTGGTGCAGCGGGGATCCCCAGCCCCTGGCCAGCCAGCAGGTTCGCTGGGTGGCGCCGGCAGCGCTGGCCGACTACCCGTTTCCGGCGGCCAATGCCCGCATCATTGCGGCGCTGCATGCCCAGCTGCTGTCAGGCGCGCCAACCTGACCCATGGCTGCTGTGCTCTGCCTGGGTGAGGCGCTGATCGATCGGGTTGGACCGCCTGGGGGAGACCCCGGGGCCGATCCCGCCAGCTGTGACGACCGTCCGGGCGGAGCCCCTGCCAACGTCGCCTGCGCCCTGGCCCGACTGGGTACCGCCAGTGCCTTTCTTGGTCGCCTGGGATGCGACGCCAACGGGGCGTCGTTGGCCCAGCTGTTTGCTGCGCGCGGGGTGGATCAGCGGGCCGTCCAATGGGATCACACACGCCCCAGCCGGATCGTGCTGGTGCGCCGCGATCGCCAGGGCGAGCGGGTTTTCGGGGGCTTTGTCGGGGATCAGGGTGCGGGGTTTGCGGATCAGGCGCTCGACGCCGACCTGTTGTCTGCCGCACTCGGCCCCTTGCTGGCCCAGGCCCGTTGGTTGCTGCTGGGCACCATTCCCCTTGCTGCGCCTGCTGCGGCGCAGGCGGCCTGGGTCGCCGTGCGCGAGGCCGCTGCGGCCGGTGTGCCCCTGGCCGTGGATGTCAACTGGCGACCCACCTTTTGGGATCCGGCGGCCGATCCGGGGGCTGGTCCCTCCCCAGCCCAGCGCCAACGGATCCTGACATTGCTGGCCCAGGCCCGGCTGCTCAAGTGCGCCGTTGAAGAGGCGCAGTGGTTGTTCGACAGCGCCGACCCTTGCGCCATCAGTGCCAGCCTGCCGCTGGCGCCCCTGGTGGTGGTCACTGACGGTGCGGGCCCGCTGCGCTGGGGCAGGGCTCAGGGTGAGCCTGGCCAGTTGCAACCATTTGCCGTCGCCGCGGTGGACAGCACCGGTGCCGGTGATGCGTTCAGCGCCGGATTGCTGCATTGCTTCTGCGGCATGCCGGGGTTGCTGAACCACCCCGACCCGGTTGCCCTTGGCGGCGCCATGGGTTTTGCCAGCGCCTGTGGGGCCCTGGTCTGCCAAGGGGTCGGCGCGATCGATCCCCAGCCGCATGCCGCCCAGGTGGAGGCGTTTCTGGCTGCTCAGGGCTGAAGGGACAGAGCGGCGCGGCGGCCCGCTTCGGGGTTCCCGGGGTCCAGCAGCGTCAGTTGCAGCAGCCAGCGGGGGTGGGGCAGCAGGCTGAGCCGTTCGGGCCATTCGATAGCCAGCAGCGCCCCCAGCTCCAAGGCGGATTCCTCTTCCTGGGCCAGCAGGTCATCGGCGGCGGCGCTTTGCTCGAGTCGATACAGGTCCAGGTGCACCAGGGCACCGTTCTCACCCTGGTAGTGCTGGGCCAGGGCAAAGGTCGGGCTGGTGATCGGTTCATCGATCCCCAGGGCCGCTGCCAGACCCTGCACCAGGCAGGTCTTGCCCGCCCCCAGGTCGCCCTGCAGCAGCAGCAGCGGCCGGTCGGGCGGCGGCAGTGCCAGCCATTGCTGGGCCAGGCGGCTGCCCAGGGCCCTGGTGGCCTGGGCGTCGGCAAGCATCACTGTGGGTTCCATCCCTGTAGATTCGCGCCAAGCGAGCCCGAAGCCTCGGCGTCTCTGCAGATCTTTCAACGCCCTTCCAGCCGGAAGCGAGCTGTACCCAGGAGACAACCCATGGTGGCAACACCCTTCGCAGCACAGCTGCAGAGCACCAGCACGTATGTGATCGCCGATCTTGGTCTGGCCGAGTTCGGTCGCAAGGAGATCGCCATCGCCGAGACCGAGATGCCCGGCCTGATGGCCCTGCGTCAGAAGTTCGGCGCCAGCCAGCCCCTGAAGGGCGCCCGCATCGCGGGTTCGCTGCACATGACGATCCAGACCGCGGTCCTGATCGAAACCCTGGTCGCCCTTGGCGCCGAAGTGCGCTGGGCCAGCTGCAACATCTTTTCAACCCAGGATCACGCCGCCGCCGCCATCGCCGCCGCCGGCATTCCCGTGTTCGCCTACAAGGGCGAGACCCTGGATGAGTACTGGGCCTTCACCCATCGCATCCTGGAGTGGGGCGATGGCGGCACGCCCAACATGATCCTGGACGATGGCGGCGATGCCACCGGCCTGGTGGTGCTCGGCACCAAAGCCGAGAAGGATCCTTCCGTTCTCGACAACCCCTCCAACGAAGAGGAAACGGCCCTCTTCAACAGCATCCGTCAGAAGCTGGCGGCCCAGCCTGGCTTCTATTCGCGCATCTACGCCCAGATCCAGGGCGTTACCGAGGAGACCACCACTGGTGTGGCCCGTCTTTACCAGATGCAGAAGAGCGGTGAGCTGCCCTTCCCGGCCATCAACGTCAACGATTCGGTCACCAAGAGCAAGTTCGACAACCTCTACGGCTGCCGCGAGTCCCTGGTCGACAGCATCAAGCGCGCCA
>CAZJIF010000117.1:0-5222 GCA_964546045.1 uncultured Klebsiella sp.
CCCTCCGAAGGCCACCGCCGAGAGCAGGAGGGCGTAGGCCCTGTGATCGGCAGCCAAGGTCGTGCTGTCGTGCACATCGATCGGCAACAACGACTGAAACGGAGCTCCCAGCAACATCACAACGGCTAACAACCGCATCAGTACGGTGAGGGATCGTTTCGAGCCGACGTAGACGAGCCCCCGGCGGACGCCACGAACCACATCTTGAATCTGCAAACGCTGGCGGGGCAATGGCTCGGCAGGAGCCACCATGGGCAACAAAGGCAAGCAGATGAGGACCGGGATGTAGCTGCAGCAATAAAACAAGAATGCCAGGCTTTCATTGGCATGATCGCGCGTGCCAATGCTCAACAAAATCCCACCCAGAGCAGGACCAAAAATGCCGGCAACCTGAGCTGCAACGCTGAAGATCTGCTGAGCAGACACCAGATCCTCCTGTAGCACCATTTCACTGATCAAGGCAGAGCGGGCCGGAGCATCAAAAGCTGAGATGACACCATTGCCCAAACAGACAGCAACCAACAACCAGAGCGAAGGATTCCCGCCAATCGAGGAGAGCCAAAGCAGAATCGCAATCAGAAGCAAGAGTGATTCGGTCAAGCCATAGAGCTGTCGCCTTGCCAGACGATCGGTGGCCGCACCAGCAAACAACTGAAGCAACAGCTGGGGGACTCCATACGCCAAGGACAGCAACGCAATGCCATGGGCCCCATAGAGCCGCACGGTCAACCAGCTGATTGCCATCAAAAAGGCGCTCCTGCCGAGATTAGAGACCGTGCTGGCCAACCAGAAATGCCGCAACATCTTGACCTGCCACAGACGGTGGAACGCCGTTGCGCTGCCTCTACCCATGGCCTCATGGCTGACGTTCACGCGCGGCGGCTCTGCCATCGTTGAACTGTCGGCCTCATGCCGAACCAATAGCAGAAAACTGATTCTTGATCAATGCAGTTGCCCAGGACGTAGGCAACATCTTGCCTGCTTCACCAGGGAAGTCACGCGGCAATCTTGGCATCGAATGTTGCGCCACAACAGCAGAAGAGGCATCGGCAACATGGGCCTCGAAACAACTTGCACCAACCGAAAACAGGGCGGTTGGCAGATCCAAACGGCAGGGTGTCGTCGCCCTGATCGCCATCCACGACCACCCGCTGTCAGGCCCATGCCGGAGCTGGGGAGAGGGGTAGCGACACGGCCAGCCGGACTCGGCAGCGCGGAGCGGCGTTGCGGCCTTCTTAAAGTGTGGGCCCAGATGCAGGTTGTGTGTCAATGCCCAACTCGGTTGTTGCCAGCCAGACCCCTTCAAGGGAGACAGGTGGCGCCGCAATCATGGAACGGGCGCCGGAGCGGGTGCGCAAGCCCTCGCCCCGCTACAAGGTGCTGCTGCACAACGACCCGGTCAACTCCATGGAATACGTGGTGACGACCCTGCGTCAGGTGGTGCCATCACTCAGCGAACAGGATGCGATCGCCGTGATGCTCGAGGCCCACAACACCGGCGTGGGCCTGGTCATTGTCTGCGATCTGGAGCCGGCGGAGTTCTACTGCGAAACGCTCAAAGCCAAGGGCTTAACCAGCACGATCGAACCGGAGGAATGACCCCGACCCCAACCAAGCCGGTCCGACGGCTGCATTGGTGGGGCACGGTGCTCTACGTGCCGGTGCTGTTCGGACTGGGCTGGCTGGCCAGTCGCCCCCTGCTGCTGCTGGCCCCGGGCTGGCGAACCGATCAGGTGGACCTGGCCGGGCTGGTCGTTTCGCTGTTGCTGCTGCTGCTGACGCTGCCGCTGCGGCTGCGGCGGGCCTGGGGGGTTGCCCATCCCTGGCAGGAGCTTGGGCTGGTGGATCCCGCTGGCGCAGAGCCGGGCGGCCTGCGTGCCCTGATCCAAGCCCTGCTGCGGGGGCTGCTCAAGGCCCTCCTGCTGCTGGTCCCGTTGACAGTGGTGATGCTGCTGAGTGGGCAGGCCCGCTGGCTGGGGGATCTGGGCTCTCCGGCGCTGCTCAATGCCATTGCCCTGGTGCTTGGCGTTGGGTTTGCCGAAGAACTGCTGTTTCGTGGCTGGCTCTGGGGTGAGCTGGAGCTGCTGATCGGGCCGCGGCGCGCCCTGATCGCGCAGGCGACCCTATTTGCGCTGGTGCACCCCTGGTATCGGTTGCTCACTCCGCTGGACATTCCCCATGGGCTGGCGGCCCTAGCTCTGCTGACGGGTCTGGTAGTGCTGGGCTTGGTGCTGGCGCTGCAGCGACGGGCCGACGGCGGCCTGCTCTGGGGGGCTGTGGGACTGCATGGCGGCCTGGTCGGCGGCTGGTTTGCCCTGCAGAACGGGCTCATCGAACTGTCACCAGGAGCTCCGGCCTGGATCGTGGGCCCTGGCGGCGCCACGCCCAACCCGATCGGCAGCTTGGTCGGGCTGGCAGGCCTCGGCCTGCTGTTGTGGGTGCGCCGGCGCTGGTGGTCGGCTGCTTCGTCGGGGTGATCGGACATACCGGCCCTGGACAATCTTCCGAGCAGGGACAGACCGATCAGCGAACCGCCGTCGCCAGGGCCTTGCGCCCCTCCACCGGGGCATGCAAAGCCTCCTGCAACTGTGCACAGCCGTAATCCCGCTCCAACAGCGCCATCACCGTGCGACCAAAGTCGCCAGGGTTGGTGTCAAATGCCTCCAGGCAGATGCGGCCAAAGGTGCTTCCCATCGGCTCGGGGTTCCAGAGCAGCTTGCGCGCCGTCCAAGGCAGCATGCTCATCGGGTTGTAGCCGGGCTGGATCAGGCCCTGCTCGAAGCCATATTGCTCCAGATGGGTGTGAGGCTGCAGACCGATAAAGAAGATCGCCGGCTCCACCTTGTCGGCGCCGAAGATGCGTTCGAGCTCGCGGTGGTAGGCGACGGTTTGGGCGATGGTCTCAGGTCGCTCATCGATCACATTGAACGAGTAGTTGACTGAGACGTGTTCGCGAAAGCCCGCTGCCGCCAGCATCCGGCAGCTCTCTAAAACAGTGCGCAGGTTGTAGCCCATGCGCATCTTGCGCACGAGCTCCTGGGAGCCGGAGGTGATGCCGATCTCGAAGTAGCTCATGCCGCTATCGACCATGAGTTGGGCGAGCTCGGCATCGAGATTGTCGGCCCGGATGTAAGCGGCCCAGCGAATGTCGGTCATGCCCGCCGCCAGGATCGCCCGCAACAGTTCCTTGGCATCGTCGATGTAACGACGCGCCGGAATGAACTGGGCATCGGTGAACCAGAAGCCCCGCACACCCCGCTCGTAAAGCTGGCGCATCTCGGCGACGACCTCGTCGACCGGGTTGACCCGCACCGCCTTGCCTTCGATGACGGTGTAAACGCAATAACAGCAGTTGTGGGGGCAGCCGCGCTTGGTCTGCACGCCGACATAGAAATCGCCGCCGTCGAGGTACCAACCCAGCTGGGGCCAGATCTGCTCGATGTAGCGGTAGTCGACCGCGCTCTTTTCGAGTGGGGTGGGCTGCTCGTGAATCAATCCTGGCCGCGGGGGATCACCCGCCACATAGCAGCGTTCGGCAGCGATCGACTCGCCTCGGATCAGCTTCTCGAGCAGGCTCTCGCCTTCGCCCACCGAGACCACGGTCCCAGCCGGCAGGCTGCGGCCCAACTGCTCGTAGAAGACGCTGACCGCACCACCGCCGAGCACGGCCCGGGCCTGAGGTTCAAAGCGCCGCGCCCGCCTGAGCCCTCGGCGCAGCAGGCGCAGGTTGCGCCACAGCTCGCCGTAGTGGGTGGCCATCAGCTGCAGACCGCCCAGGGCACCCCGCAGCCGCTTCAACGGATTGCGGGCATAAAACACCTCAAAGGAATTCTGCAGCGGGTTGCCGCCGCGCCCGTCGACCGGCGCATAGATCTGGATGTCGCGCCACGAAAAGACCAGCAGGGTGGGTCTGAACTGCTCGACCGTGGCCAACAGCACCCGCTCGACATCGAGCAATGGCAGGGCCGCCAGGTCAAGGATCCGCTGTTGCAAACCCGCAAACTGCTTGTTCAGGTGATCAGCCAGGTAAATCGGCCCCACCGGAAAGATCGGATTGCACGGCAAACGCACCAGCAGCACGCGCTGGGCCGTGGGTGGCCTTGAATCGACGCCTGCCATCTGCCTGGCCAGCCCGGCGGCTGCAACGGTTTGGACGCTAACAATCCAACGCCGCTGCCTGCTGCAGAAGCGCCTGAGCGCGTTCGGCGGCCGCGCGCAGGTGGGCCGGCAGCCAGGGGATCCAGTCGTCATGAACACAGAGCCGGGGAAGCAGGCGGTACCCGGCCGCCGCCACCACGTCTGCAAGCTCGGCAGCGCTGGCCTGGGGGTAAGCCGGGTTGATCACATCACCCGTGTCGATCCCACCCAGGTCATCGATGCCCGCCTCCAGCGCTTCAGCCAGATGGGCCAGGGGCCACAGGTTGGGAGGCAGCTGCAAATGCACCTCGGCCGGCAGGATCGCCCTAGCCATGGCAATGGTGTCGAGCAAGGCCGCCCGTTCGCCTGCTGACAGGGGACCCGCCTGCTCGGCATCGGGGCGCCAGGGCTGCAGGATCACCTCCTGCAGATGTCCCCACTGGCGCTGGATCAGGGCCAGCAGCTCCAACGCCTCCAGGCGCTGCTGACGACTCTCGCCCAGGCCGAGCAGCAGGCCTGTCGTGAACGGAAGCCCCAGGCGGCCGGCCTGTTCCAACTGGGCCAGGCGCAGCGTCAGACGTTTACTCGGCGCCTGGCGATGGGCACGGTCATAGGCGGGGCCAAGACCCTCAAGCATCAGACCCATCGACGGATTCAACCGCGCCAGGGCGGCCATTTCGCCGCGGCTCAGGGGTCCGGCGTTGGTGTGGGGTAGCCGACCATGCGCCAACGCCAGCCGAGATAGGCCCACCAGACGGTCGAACCACAGCGACCGTTGGGGCGAGTCGGGGTGCACCTCGCCACTCAACAGCAACACCTCGGTGGCTTGGCGCCGCCGATCGAGCAGCATTTCTGCCCCTTCGTCGCTGAGCCAATCGGTGGCGACGAGCGGACCACCAACCCTGGGTGGCAACCGAAAACTGCAGTAACCGCAGGCGTTGAAGCACTGGCGTGTGGGCACCAGGGTGACGCTGGGACTCCAGCGAATGACGCGCGGGTGGGCGGCTCGGGCCAAGGGGCTTCACAAAACGCGCAAACTTCCTTTACAGTGCTTTACGACGGTTCACCGTCCTTTCGGGATTCCG
>CAZJIF010000118.1:0-5134 GCA_964546045.1 uncultured Klebsiella sp.
CTTCGATCTCGATGTCGCTGGCCTGACGCTGGCTGGTGCCGCCCAGGGGCTGGTGGATCATGATCCGGCTGTGGGGCAGGGCCAGGCGCTTGCCCTTGGTCCCGGCACCCAGCAAAAAGGCACCCATTGAGGCGGCCAGGCCCACGCAGATGGTGACCACGTCACTCTTGACGTACTGCATCGTGTCGTAGATCGCCAGGCCTGCGGTCACCGACCCGCCCGGTGAGTTGATGTACAGGTAGATCGGCTTGGAGTTGTCCTCCGAGTCGAGGTAGAGCATCTGCGCCACCAGGCTGTTGGCGATGGCGTCATTCACCTCAGAGCCCAGGAACAGGATCCGCTCCACGCCCAGGCGTGTGTAGATGTCAACCCAGCGCTCGTACTGGCTGCCGGGCAGGCGGTAGGGAACGCTGGGGGTGCCGATGGGCATGGTTCAGGCGCGTGGGTGAAGACGGGGGCGTTGAAAAGACGGGGGGTTAGCAGGGGTCGGGACTGCCGAACGTTCAGCCGATGCCGGCCGGGCTGCGATCGCCGGCAACCACCGCAGCGGCACCGCCGCCGGGCAGGTCCTTCTGGCTGGTGAGCACCCGATCGATCAGGCCGTACTCCTTGGCCTCCTCGGCCGTGAAGTAGGTCATGCGGTCCGAATCGCGCGCCAGCTGTTCGACGCTCTTCCCGGTGTTGACCGCCAACATCTCGAGCATGGTGTGTTTGTTGTGCAACACCTCTTTGGCCCTGATCTGGATGTCGGTGGCCTGGCCGCGCGCACCGCTGCGGGGCTGGTGCAGCACGATCGACGCATGGGGCAGGGCAGCGCGGTGCCCTTTGGTCCCGGCGCTCAGAATCATCGCCGCGGTGCCCATGGCCTGGCCGATGCAGATGGTGTGCACTGGTGGCTTGATGTAGCTGATCGTGTCGGCGATGGCGAAGGCCTCGGTCTCAAAGCCGATCGCATCGCCCGAATACCAGCTGGTGCCGGTGGAGTTGATGTAGAAGAAGATCGGCTTGTCCGGGTTGTCAAACTCCAGATAGAGCAGCTGGGCAATGATCAGCTCGGTGACATCGATGCCCATCTGACGCTTGGCATCGTCGTCGCTGAACAGGGGCAGCCCGAGATAAACGATCCGCTCCTTGAGCAGCAGGCTGGGCAGGTCGGGAGGCGGGGTGCGCATCACCGCCGAATCGCCGTAGTAAGGGGCTGACACCGTCATCGGCGAAGCAGCTCAGGCAGGAACAGGGAGCCTAGCGGGGGTTCGCCGTGTCCGGATTGGGGCTGGGGGCTGGCTTGCCGCTGCGGCGGCCCGGTGTTCCATCCA
This sequence comes from uncultured Klebsiella sp., assembly GCA_964546045.1. Taxonomy (GTDB): domain Bacteria; phylum Cyanobacteriota; class Cyanobacteriia; order PCC-6307; family Cyanobiaceae; genus RGUW01. Next base: position 1,317 of record CAZJIF010000118.1, read on the forward strand.
GGCGTCCGAACACGATGCGGCCCGTGGGATTTTGCAGGGCGCCGGTGATGATCACCGGCAGCCGCTCACCGATGCGGCCACGGGCGCCCTCGACCACCACCATCGTGCCGTCGTCGAGGTAGCCCACCCCCTGTTCGGCTTCCTTGCCGTCGCGGGCGATCTTGAGCTGCAGCTCATCGCCGGGCTGCACCTCGGGGCGCAGGGCGATCACCAACTCGCTCAGGTTCATCACCTTCAGGGCCTGGACCTCGGCCACCTTGGCCAGGTTGTAATCGGCGGTGAGCAGGGTGCCGCCGGTGTCGGCCGACAGTTTCAGCAGCTTGTCGTCAACCCCCTTGCCCTCGTAACGGGTGCTGTTGACCACCAGCCGACGGCCGTACTGCTCGCGCAGTTCGGCCAGCAGCTTGAGACCACGCCGGCCCTTGCCCCGCTTGTCGGCATTGGCCGAATCGGCCAGGGTCTGCAGTTCGTCGATCACGCACTGGGCGACGATCACCTGGCCCTCGAGCAATCCCGAATCGAGCAATCCACGGATGCGGCCGTCGATGATCACGCTGGTGTCGAGGATCTTGGCGCTCGCCGGCAGCAACACCCCCTCGGCCACCAACAGGGCTTCGGCGCCGGTGGGGTTGAACAGACGCAGCAGGGTGCGGCCATGCACCTCGGCCAGGTTGTAGCCCAGCACGCCGAAGAACACGTTGCTGAGCACCGCCGCCAGCGGTTTGACGAAGATCACCTCCCAGGGCAGGGGCAGCAGCAGGATCGGCGCCAGCAACAGGTTGGCCACCAACAGACCCAGGATCAGCCCCACCGCGCGGCTGACCAGCAGGTCCGTGGGCATGCTGCGCACCTGGGCCATCAGGCGGCGCCTGAGCTGCTGGAACAGCACCCCGGCGATCAGGCCGAAGAAGGCCCCAAAGCCGCCGAGCACGGTCCGCAGACCCTCGGGATTGTTCACCTGAACCAGCAGGGATTCCGGCAGCAGGTCAACCCCGAGCCAGCCGGCCGCTGCTCCGGAGAGGACAAACAGGATCAGGATGAAGATGTCGACCATGCCCGCGATGGGGGACAGCGCTGTCCCTCCAACAGGCAGCTTGCCTGATTTCAGGCCCGTTGGCCTGCCTGGGTCACCGAACACTGCCATGCCTTCAGCCCGCAGCGCCTATCTGCACATACCCTTCTGCCACCGGCGCTGCTTTTACTGCGACTTTGCGGTGGTGCCCCTGGGGGATCGGGCAGGGGCCGAGCCGGGCAAGCCGGGCGCCGCCTCGATCGCCGCCTACCTGGAGCTGCTGCAACGGGAGATCGCCAGCAGCCCCTGGGGGCCGCCGCTGCACACGGTCTACCTGGGGGGCGGGACCCCGTCGCTGTTGAGCCCCGACCAGGTCGACGCCCTGCTGCAGGCCCTGGACCACCGGTTTGGGCTGGCAGCGGGAGCCGAAATCAGCCTCGAACTCGATCCGGCCAGCTTTGACCAGCAACGCCTGGGCGGTTATCTGCACGCCGGGATCAACCGGGTCAGCCTGGGCGGGCAGAGTTTTGATGACCAGGTGCTGGCCAGCCTGGGACGGCGGCACCGCCACGGCGACCTGCAGCAGGCGATCGCCTGGCTGCAGCAGGCGCAACGGCAGGGTGACCTGAGCAGCTGGAGCCTGGATCTGATTCAGGCGGTGCCGGCGCCACCGGGGCAAGCCGCCGCCCCCGGCCGCGCCCACTGGCAGCAGCAACTGCAGCAGGCGATCGCCAGCCATGCGCCCCACCTGTCGGTCTATGAACTGACCCTGGAACCGGGCACCGTGTTCGCCAAGCAGGCCGAGCGGGACCAGCTCCAGCTGGCCGATGACGACCTGGCGGCCGACCTGTTCGATCTCACCAGCACCACGCTGAGCGCCGCGGGGTATGGCCGCTACGAGATCTCCAACTACGCCCTGCCGGGACATGCCTCGCGCCACAACCGCGTGTACTGGGGCGGCGGCGACTGGTGGGGATTCGGCCTGGGGGCAACCAGCTGCCAGGGCGGGCGGCGCCTGGCCAGGCCCCGCACCCGCGACGCCTATGGCGCCTGGCTGGACGCCTTGCCGAATGCCTTGCCCGATCGCGAGGCCGCGGCGGTGGGGGGTGGGGTGGCGCTAGACGAACGGCTACTGGTGGGGCTGCGCCGGCGCGAGGGGGTGGCCATGGGGGCGCTGCTGGCGGCCGCCGGCCTCGGGAAGCGCCAGCTCGAGGGGTTGCAGCAGCTGCTGGCGCCCGAGCTTGAACGGGGCCTGCTGCTGATCGAGGGGCCCCGCTGGCGACTCAGTGAACCAGCGGGGATGGGGCTCAGCAATGCGGTGCTGCGGAAGCTGCTGGAGTGGTGGGAGCGCGCTGCGCCGCCACCCACTGACGCAGGGCCTCCAGGGCCTGGGGCCGCAGATTGACCAACGGCTGGGCAAAGGGCGGCTGGCGCGGGGTCATCCCCAACAGGTCAGCGGTGACCAGCACCTGGCCGTCGCAATGGGGTCCGGCACCGATGCCGATCACCGGCAGGGTCAGCTGTTGTTGCAGGCGTTGGGCCAGGGTGGCCGGCACGTGTTCGAGCACCAGGGCAAAGCAGCCGGCCGCCTGCAGGGCCTCGGCCTGGGCCTCCAGCCGCTGCTGCGCCACCGGATCCGTGGCCTGGCGCCGATAGCCCAGCTGGTGCACCGACTGAGGGGTAAGCCCCAGATGGCCCATCACGGGGATGCCGCTGCGCACCAACCGGTCGATCACCACCAGGGTCTCGGGTTCGGCACCCTCGAGCTTGACCGCCGCGGCCGGTGACTGCTTGAGCACCCGCCCTGCCGCCGCCACCGCCTCATCGGCGCTGCACTGATAGCTCAGAAACGGCAGATCACAGATCAACAGTGGCTGGGCTGCCGGATCGGCAATCACCGCGGCCACGCCCCGGCCGACCGCCCGGCAGTGGTGCAGCATCTCGTCGAGGGTCACAGGCAGGGTGGTGGCGTGGCCCAGGGCCACCATCGCCAGCGAATCGCCCACCAGCACGGCATCCACCCCCGCCGCCGCCACCCAGGCGCCACTGAGGGCATCCCAGGCGGTCAGAAGCGCCAGGGGAGCTCCCTCCTGTTTGCGGCTCAACCAGTCGCCAGGGCGCAACATCGAAGCTCACGGGTGGGCCAGGCACCCTTGCTAGCATCAAGGGGACTCGGACCCACGCGGCCCCGACGCCCAAATCTGGTCAGAACCGGAAGGGAGCAGCCACACGGGATGCTCAGGGCAGGCGTGGATTCCGGGTCACCTTCTTCGCTCAAGGCTGGAAGCGGTTCCAGCCTTGAAGCAGACCCACACCATCACTGACTCACTCAGTCGGCTTGCCCTGACGGTTGAGCAGGAACGGAGGGATTTTGGCGCCCCGTTCTTCGGCCACCTCGCCAAAGCTGGCTGCAGCGGTGAAGGATGGCCGCTCGGGACGGTAGGGCGTTCCGCTGTCAAATCCGGTGGCGATCACGGTCACGTGAATCTCGCCCTCGAGGCGCTCGTCGACGACCGCACCAACAATGATGTTGGCCTCCGGGTCAACGACGTCATAGATGACCTCAGAGGCGGTGGTCATGTCCTCCAGGGTCATGTCCTTGCCGCCGCTGATGTTGATCACGCAACCCTTGGCGCCATCGATCCGGGCCGACTCAAGCAGGGGGCTGGTCATCGCCGCCTGGGCCGCCTCGCTGGCCCGCGAGCGGCCGGAGCCCACGCCGATGCCCAACAGGGCGGTGCCGGCATCGGCCATCACCGAGCGCACATCGGCGAAGTCGACGTTCACCAGGCCCGGTTTGGTGATG
>CAZJIF010000119.1:0-5121 GCA_964546045.1 uncultured Klebsiella sp.
CCAACGCGTCGGCCGACAAGGAGAAGCGCGAGCGCATCGACCTGAAGAACCAGGCTGAAACCCTCGTCTACCAAGCCGAGAAGCAGCTTGGCGAGTTGGGCGACAAGGTCGGTGCCGAAGACAAGGCCAAGGTGGAGGCCTCGTCCGCCAAGCTCAAGGAGGCGATCGAGAAAGAGGACTTCGACACGATGAAGTCCGAGCTCGAAACCCTGCAGCAGGCCCTCTACGCCGCTGGGGCCGCTGTGTACCAGCAGGCCGGTGCCGCCGGTGGTGCGCCGGGTGGCAATGGCGACGGTGCATCAGCCGCTGGCAGCAGCAGTGGTGCCGACGACGTGATCGACGCCGAATTCACCGAGACCAAGTAAGGGCGCTTCGCAGCCCCAATGTCCGCCCCCCTTTCACCAGGGGGGCTTTGTTGTGTGGGTTTTGTTCTGTCGGACCACGGCCCGACGATCGACCGTGTTCGATCAGGGGCCGACGGTGGCGAGTGCGGCCCGTGCCTTCTGCAGCACCGGTGCCGGCAGGCTGATGTAACCGAGGCCGGGGGCTTGCGCCTGGGCCGTGTCGCTGAGGGCGTAACGGAATGCCTTCTGCAGGGCCGGCAGCTTGGTGCCGTTGCCGCTCCTGTTGAGGAGCACCCAGGTGAAGGTCACGATCGGGTAGCCGGCCTTGGGGTTGGGGTCACTGCCGGTGAGATCGGGGCCCAGGTCGATGCTCGCCAGGGCTTTGCTGGCGTTGGCGGCATCGGGTTTGGTCAGGATGCCGCTGCGGTTGGCGATGGCAGCCGCCTGCAGGCCGTCACGCACATAGGACGATTCGACATAGCCGATCGCCCCGGTGGTCTGCTGCAGATTGGCTGCGACGCCTTCGTTGCCCTTGGCGCCGACACCGGCGGGCCAGTTCACCGATTTGCCCACACCCGGGCCGGCTTTCCAGATGGGGCTGAAGGCTGCCAGTGACTTGGTGAAGTTGTAGGTGGTGCCGGAACCATCCGAACGGAACACCAGTTGGATCCTGCGGTCGGCGCAGCCAAGTTGCTTGAAGTTGCGGATTTTGCCCAGAAAGACGTCGACGAGCTGGGCCTGGCTCAGGTTCAGGCTGCAACCCGGCAGGTTGTAGGCGACGGCAATGGCGCCGGCGGTCAGCGGCAGCTGCACCACACCCCTCTGGATCGCCTTGGCGGCGGCGGCATCGAGAGGGGCATCGCTGGCGCCGAAGTCGACCGTGCCCGCCTGGAACTGGCGCACGCCGGCACCAGAACCCACCGATTGGTAGTTGACGCGCACCCCTTGGCTGCTCAGATCGCTGAACCACCGTTGGTAGATGCCTGTCGGAAAACTGGCTCCAGCGCCTTGAAGCGTGCTGCTGGAGCCACTGCAGGCGCTCAGGGTGGCGACGCTGAGGGCGCTGAGGCCCATCAGGCTCAGACGTGCACGGCGTGCGTTTGCAGGCAAAGGCGCCATCGGGCGGGTGCTGGTGTCTGAAGGTTAGGGGTCGGTTAACGCCTCAGCCCGCTTCGAGCACGTCGGCGATCCAGGTGGCGGTGGCCGGGGCCAGCAGCAGGCCGTTGCGGTAGTGACAACCCGCCAGCAGCAGTCCTGGAGCCAGCACCTCGAGCCAGGGAGCGCCACGCCCCACTGGCTGCACCCGCAGGCCCTGCCAGTGGCGCACCACAGTGGCCCGCTGCAGCCAGGTGGGGGCATGGCCGTTCAGCTCCGCCATGGCTTGCAGCGCCTGGGGATTGGCCGTCAGGCCCGGTTCGAGGGTGGCGCCCAGCCACACCCTGCCGTCGGGTCGGGGCACCAGGTTGATGCCCTGCCAGACGGCGGCCGCGGGCCAGGGCCCCTGCCAGCCGGCGGCACAGTCGCCGGGTGCAAGCGCCAGTTCGAGGGCCTGGCCCAGCACCGGTGCCAGCGGGATCTGGTGGCCCAGGGGCTGCAACAGTTCAGCGGCGCCGCGACCGGCGCAGACCACCACCGCGTCGCATTGCAGTGGTTCAGCCCCCTGCAACTGCAGCATCCAGCGACCGCCGGCAATGGGCTGCAGGGCCAGCACCTTGGTGGTCAGGGTCTGAGCCCCCAGGCGCCGGGCCTCGTGCAGCAGGGCGGCCAGCAAGGGCGCCGGGTCGATCTGGGCGTCGGCAGCAGACCACAGTCCCCCTAGGGCCGCTTGCGGCAGCTGCGGCGACAGGGCAGCCAGCTGTTCAGGCCCGCACATGGCAAACGGCAGGCCCATCGCCAGCCGCTGCTGGCAGAGGGTCTGCTGGCGGGCCAACTCTTCGGGGTTCGCGGCCAGCAGCAGCAGGCCACGGTTGAGCTGCAGGGGATGCCCCTGGTTGCGTAGCTCGCTCAGCCAGCGCTCCCACAGGGTCAGGCTGCTCTGGCGCAGGCGCCAGGCCCTGCCGCTGGCCCTGTGAAACACCTGGGCCATCAGCAACCCCAGGGCGGCGTTGCTGCCGCCCATCGGGTCTGCTGCGTCGATCAGGGTGACCTGGTGTCCACCGCGCTGCAGGTGCCAGGCCGCCGTGCGGCCGATGATGCCGCCACCAATGACCGCAAGGTCACGCCTGGCTCGGCTCAGCGTCGGGCTCAGATCTGCTTGAGGTCTTCTTGGACCTGAGGGGGCAGCATCTGGGCGTAGAGGCCAAAGCCACTGGCCACCTTGATGTAGGCCTTGCGGAGCTTGTCGCCATCCTGTTGCACCGCGGCTTCGTCAAGCTGGGCCAGGGCGGTCTTGAGGGCGTTGGCCCGTTCGGTGGCCTCGGGCCGGTCAGCGGGCAGGAGGTGCTGATTGATGTACAGCATTTCGCGGCTGACCTCCTGCATTGGCCCATGGATCAGGTTGCGGGTGAAGGTCCAGTCCTTCGCGTTCACCAGGCTGGCGAGCTCGGGCAGACGGTTGCGGGCTGCCAGGAAACCCTCGGCCTGGCGCTCGATCACGGCGATGTCTTCGGCGCTGAGGGTGGGGACCTTGGCCTTGGCATCGCCACAGGCGGTCAGGCCAAAGCACAGGGCTGCCCCCACCAGCAGCAGGGCCAGGCGGCGTACGGACTGCAGCAGGGTCTGGAAAAGGGGGGGCATCGTCTGCACCAGGGAGCGCTCGTGGCCGTGACTTTATCGGTGGCCCACGGGGCTGGCCGCCCTCTGTCGTTGCTTGCAATCAGGGCGCCATCGCCCGCGCCAGGTGGCAGGCCGGGATCAGGCTGCTAAAACGGAATGAGTATGAGTTAGTGCCATGCGAGAGGCCGTCCTTGCGCTCGATCAGATTCGTCGCCCACTGCAGCGCAGCCTCGACGAGGCCAAAGTGGCTGACCTGATGCTGTCCATCGCCGCCGAAGGTCAGAAGCAGCCCATCGACGTGCTCGAGGTGGATGGCCAGTTCTGGGGCTTCAACGGTTGCCACCGTTGGGCGGCCCATGAACGCCTTGGTCGCCGCACCATTCGCGCCCGCATTCGCCGGGCAACCCCACAGGTGCTACGCATGCATTTGATCTAGGTCTGCCCCATGCCTGCCGCCACCGCGATCCTGCAGTTGATCTGCCCTGATCGTCCCGGCCTGGTCAGCGAGCTGTCGGGGTGGGTTGCGGCCAATGGCGGCAACATCCGCCATGCCGATCACCACACCGATGCCGGAGCCGGTCTGTTCCTGAGCCGGATTGAGTGGGATCTGGAGGGCTTTGGCCTGCCCCGCAGCGCCATCGGCCCGGCGGTGACGGCTTTGGCCGAGCGCCTGGGGGGCGATGGTCAGGTGCATTTCAGTGATGACCTGCCCCGGGTGGCTCTTTTCGTGAGCAAGCAGTCCCATTGCCTGCTGGATCTGCTCTGGCGCACCCGCGCCGGCGAACTGCCGATGCAGGTGCCCTTGGTGATCTCCAACCACCCTGATCTCCAGGCCGACGCCGAGAGCTTCGGCGCCCATTTTGTGCATCTGCCGATCGACGCTGCCAGCAGGTCAGCCGTTGAGCAGCAGCAGTTGGCGCTGCTGGCCGACCATCGCATCGAGCTGGTGGTGTTGGCCAAGTACATGCAGGTGTTGAGTGGCAATTTTCTGCGCAGTTTCCAGAGCGCCGGTCCCCAGGATCACCGCGTCATCAACATTCACCACTCCTTTTTGCCAGCGTTTAAGGGCGCCCAGCCTTATCACCGCGCCTGGGAGCGGGGCGTCAAGCTGATCGGGGCGACGGCTCATTACGTCACCGAAGATCTCGATGACGGCCCGATCATCGAACAGAGCACCCTGCAGGTCAGCCACCGTGATGAGATCGAGGATCTGATCCGCAAGGGGCGTGACTGCGAACGCCTGGCCCTGGCGCGGGCTCTGCGGTTGCACCTGCGCCGCGAAGTGGTGGTGTATCGCGGGCGCACGGCTGTGTTTGCCTGAACCATGACCCTGCCCCATCCGATCAGGCGTCACGCATTGCTTACCCCTGAGCAATGCACCAATGTTGTGCAAACAATCTGTGCGCTTGGCAGCCACTGGTTGCAGCGTGCTGAGGGGATTGATTTCTATACCCTGGGAGCGGCAAGCTATCTCGATGGTGCCTGTGATCGTGAGCCCTATAGGACGCGTTGTGACCGTGATAACGCCCTGCTGAGAGCGTCCTTTGCAGAGCTCTACAGCGACCTCTGCGCGGTGCTGACGGCTGCGCTTGGCCCTGTGCGGTTCCATCCGCAACTGGCGCTGCCTGGATTTCATCTCTTTGCTCCCAGGCCTGGCCATGACCTGCTGCCAGGTACCCAGGCCTTTGCCCGTGCCGGAGGGTCAGTGCACGTTGATCTTCAATACAGGGCCCATGGCTCGGTTTGGCAGGGTTTCGAACGGATCGACTGGGCAAGACCCCTCTCGTTCACGCTCGCCCTCGCCTTGCCGGCCTGTGGTGGTGGCTTGCGCATCTGGCCCCGCACCACAGATGTCTCCGCAGCCGAGGCCGAGCAGGCCGAGTTGGTGTCCTACCGCCTGGGGGAGTTGGTGTCTTTCACACAGCCGTTGCTGCACCAGATCGCCCCTGCTGCGCTCCTGCAGGCCGGGGATCAGCGGATCACGCTTCAGGGCCATGGTCTCTGTTGTGATGGGACCTGGCTGCTTTATTTCTGATCGAAGGCCTCGGCTCTGTGTCGGGCC
>CAZJIF010000120.1:0-5032 GCA_964546045.1 uncultured Klebsiella sp.
TCAGGCAGCGGGCCTGCTGGGTTTTGGGGAAGGCGATCGTGTCGCGGATCGACTCTTCGCCGGCCAGCAGCATCACCATGCGGTCGAGCCCGAAGGCGATGCCGCCGTGGGGCGGGGCGCCCATGTCGAGGGCGTCCATCAGGAAGCCGAACTGCTGGTTGGCTTCTTCCAGGGGCAGGCCGATGGTCTGCAGCACCTGGCGCTGCAGGTCGCTGTTGTGGATGCGCAGCGAGCCGCCGCCCAATTCCAGGCCATTGAGCACCAGGTCGTAGGCCTGGGCCCGCGCCGTCGGCAGGGTGTCGGACCAGGCGCCGGGTTCGGTTCCCAGGTCGTCGGTGTTGGGGGCGCAGAAGGGGTGGTGCAGTGCCTCAAGCCGGTTTTCGTCGGTGTTGAACTCGAACATCGGGAAATCGACCACCCAGAGGAAGTTCCACTGGTCGTTGTCGCGATCGGCCTTCACCAGGCCCAGTTCGCGGGCTAGGAACTGGCGCACCCGGTCCAGTGCCTTGTTGACGGTGGCGGTGTCGCCGGCGCCGAACAGCAGCAGGGTGCCGGGCACCGCACCGGTACGGGCCAACAGTTCGGCTTTTTTCTCCTCAGACAGGTTGTCCTTGATGGCACCGATCGTGTCGATCTCACCGCCCTCGCGCACGCGGATGAAGGCCAGACCACCGGCACCGGCTGCCTGGGCTTCGCCGAACACATCGCCGCCCGGCTTGATGCGCACATTGGAGAGCGCGTCGTTGCCGCCGGGCACCGGCAGCACCTTGACGCTGCCGCCGCTGGCCACTGCGCCCGAAAACACCTTGAAGCCCATATCGGCTACGAGGTCGCTCACATTCACCAGCTCCATGCCGTAGCGGGTGTCGGGGCGGTCGGTGCCGTAGCGCTCCATCGCGTCGTGCCAGCTGAGGCGCGGGAACGGCCGCGGCAGCTCGACGCCTTTGACCTGCTTCCAGATCTGGGCGATCAGGCCTTCGTTGAGCGCCAGGATCTGCTCTTGATCCAGGAAGCTCATTTCCATGTCGAGCTGGGTGAACTCGGGCTGGCGGTCGGCCCGCAGGTCTTCATCCCTGAAGCAGCGAGCGATCTGGTAGTAGCGCTCCAGGCCCCCCACCATCAGCAGCTGCTTGAACAGCTGGGGCGACTGGGGCAGGGCAAACCACTCGCCGCCGCACACCCGCGAGGGCACCAGATAGTCGCGGGCGCCTTCAGGGGTCGAGCGGGTCAGCACCGGGGTCTCGACCTCGATGAAGCCCTCGCCCTCCAGATAACCGCGGATCGCCTGCACGGTGCGGTGGCGCAGGCGCAGGTTGGCGGCCATGCGCTCGCGGCGCAGGTCCAGGTAGCGGTAGCGCAGGCGCAGCTCTTCGCGGGTGTTCTCTTCGTCGTGGACCGACACCGCAAAGGGCAGGTTGCCGCGCACCGGGTTGAGCACGGTGATGGCGCTGGCCAGCACCTCGATGGCGCCGGTGGCCAGCCTGTCGTTGAGGGATTCGGCCGGCCGCGCCCGCACCACGCCGCTCACCTGCAGCACGGTCTCGTTGCGCAGGTGCTCGGCAGCGGCAAACACGTCGGCCCCGTTGTCGGGATCGACGGTGATCTGCACCACGCCGCTGCGGTCGCGCAGGTCGATGAAGATCACGCCGCCGTGGTCGCGGCGCCGGTCGACCCAGCCGCACAGCTGCACGCTGGAGCCGCTGGCGTCCTGGCGCAGGTCGCCGCATCCGTGGCTGCGCATGCTCGTGGTCCGGTGTCGAATCGGCGATTTTCCCACGGCGCCCCTGCCCCTGGTGGACGCCTCAGGGGGTGGCCCCTAGGGTCGGGATGTGCGCCCCAGTCACCCTGAGGTGTCCCGGTCTGCCATGAACCGACGCGAGTTGCTCGCCAGTTGCGGCCTGTTGTTGGCAGGCGTTTCGGCTTCCTCGCTGACGGCCCGTCGGGCAATGGCCGCCAGTGCCGACGACCAGGAGTTGCTCAACAGCCTGCAGGCCTGCACCCCCGTCGATGCCCTGACCCGCCTGCAAGAGGGCAACCGGCGCTTTGCCAAGGCCTGGGTGTCGACCTCGGGTTCGGGAACCCCGCGCCAGCGGATGGACACGCTCAAGGCCATCTGGGACGACAACTGCCAGATCGAGCCGGCGGCTCTGGCCCTGGGCCAGAAGCCCTTTGCGGCCATCCTGTCGTGCGCCGATGCCCGGGTCGACCCCAGCTGGATCTTTGCCAGTGGTTCTGGCGAGCTGTTTCAGGTGCGCAGTGCCGGCAACACCGCCTTCAACGAGGCGATCGCTTCAATGGAGTACACCGTTTCGGTGCTGGGCACCCCTCTGGTCGTGGTGATGGGCCATAGCGCCTGCGGCGCCGTCAAGGCGGCAATGGCCACCAATCCCCTGACCCCCATGCTCGAGGAGCTGGTGCAGCCGATCCGCGCCAGCATGCAACCGGATGCGGGGTTGGAAGCCACCATCAAGGGGAATGTGCGTGCTGCCAGCGCCACCCTGGTGCACAACAGTGCAGTGCTGCGGGGCGCTGTCGACGGCGGCAGGCTGACCATTCGCGGCGCCTACTTCGACATCGGCAGTGGCCAGGTCACCTGGCTCTAGGCGCTAGCGCCGGTAGAAGGGGCGCCTGACCACGGTGGCTGGCTCGGCCTTGCCGCGGATCTCCACGCTCAGCGCTGTGCCGAGCTTGGCCAGTGCCGGGGGCACGTAGGCCAGGGCGATGCCCTTGTTGAGGCTCGGCGACCAGCTGCCGCTGGTGATGGTGCCGACGGGGGTGCCGTCGTGCAGCACCGGGTAGCCATGGCGGGCGATGGCGCGGCCCTGCAGCTCGAGGCCCACCAGGCGGCGCTGGACGCCAGCGGCCGTCTGGCCCTCGAGCACCGCCCGCCCCACAAAAGGCTTGGGCATCTCCAGATGCACCAACCAGCCGAGTCCCGCCTCCAGCGGCGTGGTGGTGGCGTCCATGTCGTTGCCATAGAGGTGCATCGCCGCCTCCAGGCGCAGGGTGTCCCGGGCCCCCAGGCCGCAGGGCGTCACGCCGCTGCCCAGCAGCTGCTGCCACAGGGCCAGGCCGGCGTCGCGCTCCAGCAGCAGTTCAAAGCCGTCTTCACCGGTGTAGCCGGTGCGGGCCACAAAGGCCGCCCCTAGGCCAGGCAGGCTCAGCTCGCGGTGGCCAAAGCGGGGTAGGCCGGCCAGGCTCTCGCCACAGAGGGCCTCAAGCCGTGCGGGGGCCTCGGGCCCCTGCAGGGCCAGCAGCACGCCATCACCTTTGCGGTCGCTGATCGCCACACCCAGGGGTTCGAGCTGCTGGTGCAGCCAGGCGGTGTCGGCCTCGGCGCAGGCGGCATTGATCACCAGCAGCAGCGTGTTGGTTCCGTCCTGCCAGCCGCGGTCGTAGACGATCAGATCGTCGCGGATGCCGCCGGCCTCGTTCAGCAGCACGGTGTAACAGGCTTCGCCGGGGCCGATCCGAAACAGGTCGCTGGGCACCAGGGTCTGCAGGGCGTCCTTGGCCCCGGGGCCGCGCAGCTCGAGCACCCCCATGTGGGAGATGTCGAACATGCCGCAGCCCTGGCGCACGGCCTGGTGTTCGGCCACCAGGCCGGCAAACTGCACGGCCATCTCCCAGCCGGCAAAGGGCACCATGCGGCCCCCTGCAGCCTGGGCAGCGCCATGCAGCGGGGTCTGCTGCAGCGGTGTGGTCCGGGGCGGTTCAGCGGCCACAGCAGCAGGGTCGGCGGGTCGGATCGGATCCTATGGACCCTGGGGGCTGCCAATGCCGCTTGCGCTGCATACGCTGGGAGGCCGACCCGCTGGAGTCATGGGTCAGCGTCCCTGCTGCCGCAGCTGCCGACACTGTTCTCCGCCCAATGGCGCGGAGTTTGGCTGGTGCCAGCTGCGCCAGCTGCCGATCCATCCCGACCTGGCCGCCGAGTTGTGGTGCCATCACTGGACAGCTCGGCCCCCGCGGCTGCCGGTTCTGGGCCCATCGGTAACCGCGGCCCGCGGCGCGGCCCCGGGGCCCAACCGTCAGTTGCGGCTCGAAGCGGTGCTGCCCCGCGACTGAGGCAAATCCGAAGCAAATCTGAAGAGATGGCCGATTGGCCCGGTCTGTGTTGCTGCAGACTTCCACCAGGATTGTTGTTGTTGTAGAACGAATCACCTAGTCCGTTACCGGAGTCTCAGGATTGGTCGCAACCCCAACGCTCACCACCCCGATTGAACTGTTGGCGGCCCAGGTGGACTGTGAGGTGATCACCCTGCCAACCGGTGCCCACGTGTTCAAAGCCGGTCAGCGGGCTGATTCGATTCACGGCCTGCGGCGCGGCATTGTTGAACTCCTCCGCGACAAAGGCGAGAAGCTCTGCTACAGGGCGGGCGAGCTGTTCAGCTACGAGGACATCGTCTGGCGGGATTCCAATTACCGCGGCCATGCGATCGCCCGCACCCCGGTCGAGATCCTGCGCCTTGATCGCCTGCGCTTTCTCAACCTGCTGCACAACCACCCGACCCTGGCGATCCTGCTGATCGGCCAGCAGCACGAACGCCTGCGCGAGCAGCGCACCAGCGGCACCTGCTGCTACTGAGCGCTGGTCAGTCAGCTCCCAGCAGCAGCAGCAGGCTGCGGGTGACCTTGGCGGCCAGCACGCTGCTGACGCCGCTGGGGTCGAGCATCGGCGCCAGTTCGACCACATCGGCTCCCACCAACCGGTGGTGGCGCAGTTCGTCCACGAGCGCCGCAAAGTGGCTCCACAGATAGCCCCCGGGTTCGGGGGTGCCCGTGCCGGGCAGGACGGCCGGATCGAACCAGTCGAGGTCCACGGTCAGATAGAGAGGCTTGCCGCGCAGGGGTTTGAGGGCTGCGGCCATCTGCTCGATCGGCACCAGCCGGCCTGTTTGCTGTAGCTCGCTGAACTCGGCTTTGGTGCCGCTGCGGATCGCGATCTGCAGCAGCTGGCCGCTGGGCAGCACCTCGAGGCAGCGGCGCATGGCGCAGGCGTGGCTGTGGTGGGCGCCGAGCCACTCATGGC
>CAZJIF010000121.1:0-4992 GCA_964546045.1 uncultured Klebsiella sp.
TAGCCCGCATCAGCTGGCCGGGTAGGCCTCGAGCTGGTCCAGGCGCAGCCACACATCGGGCACGGGCCGGCGCCAGCGCAGCTGGGCGAAGTCGCCCTGCACCGCCAGGATCTCGCCGGGGCCTTCGAGCACGTAGGCCGGGATGGTGCTGTCGCTGGCATGGGCTTCAAGGCTGCCGGCATAGGCAGCCTGGTTGAGGCGCACCAGGCTGCCCTTCTTGAGGGCTGCGGCCGCGGGGGTGGGGGCGTCGGCCATGGCGGGCTCCGGATCCGGTCTGTCGGACATGTGCACGCCAGGCTAAAACCAGGGTCCAGCCGATGGGGCAGCACAGCACGCCATGAGCACAACCCTGGCGATCTTTTTGGCTGTGTTCGGCGGCCTGTTGCTGGCGGCGGGCTTTCTCGATGAGATCGCCGAGCGGGTGCGGCTGCCGGGCATCGTCATGGTGCTGTTGTTGGGTCTGTTGACCGACAACCGGCTCGAAGCGGTGCCGGGTCAGCCGCCGCCGCTGTTGAGCCTGGCCCAGGCCGATCAGATCGCCCAGGTCTCGCTGGTGTTGGTGCTGTTCTTTGGCGGCCTGACCACCAACTGGCGTGAGATGCGACCGGTGCTGGTGCCGGCCGGGCGGCTGGCCACTCTGGGTGCGGGCCTGACCGCCCTGATGTTGATGGGCGTCGTTCAGTTGCTGGGGGCGCTTCCCGGCACCACCTTCGAGCCCAACCTGCCCCTGGCCCTGTTTGTCGGGGCGATGGTGTGCAGCACCGATGCCACGGCCGTGCTGGCCCTGTTGCGGCCCCTTGCCGATCGGCTGCCCGCCCGGCTGATCAACCTGATCGAGTGCGAATCGGCGTTCAATGACCCGGTGGCCGTGGTGCTGTGCGGCCTGGCCCTGGCGATGGCCTCCGGCGCAGCCGAGACGACGGCGGCCAGCCTGGTGACCGAGGTGGTTCGCCAGTTTCTGCTGGGGTCCCTGCTCGGTTTTCTGGGGGGCACCCTGGCCAGCCGCACCCTGGTCCGCCGCACGCCCCGGGCCACCAGCTCGCAGCTGGCGGTGCTCAGCCTGGCGGTGCTGATGTTGTTGGTGGGCGCCACCCAGCTGCTGGGCGGCAGCGGCATCCTGGCGGCCTATGTGTCCGGTCTGGTGTTGGGCAACAGCTCTGAGTGCGACCGCGCCGTGCTTGAAGAAGCCCATGCCGGCTTCGCCAAGATGGCCGAGCTGCTGCTGTTTCTGTGCATGGGCCTGGTGGTCCAGCCCGAGCAGGTGGTGGCCGCCTTTGGCTGGGGCCTGGTGTTGTTTGCGGCGATGGTGCTGGTGCGTTGGCTGATGGTCACGTCGGTGCTGTGGCGCAGCAGCTTCAGCCGGGCCGAGCGCCTGTTCACCACGCTGGCCGGCCTGCGCGGTGCGGTGCCGATCGCCGTGGCGATCCAGGCCGCTGCCAGCTCGGTGCCCTGGGGTGACGCGATGCCGCCGCTGGCCCTGGCGGTGGTGCTGCTCGGACTGCTGCTGCAGGGGCTGTCCCTGGTGCCCATGGCGCATCGCCTGGGCCTAGCCTCGCCCCCTTGACGCCCTCAGGGGGACCTGCCCGTGCGCTTGCTGCTGTTCGGCTGTACAGGCTTCGTCGGCCGTGAACTGGTGCCCTTTTTGCTGGAGCTGGGCCATGAGCTCACCCTGGTGAGCCGCCAGCACCAACCGTTTGCTCCGTTGCTGGGTGAGCGGGTGTCGCTGCTGCGGCTCGATCCGGCCGATCCCGACAGCTGGGGCCACAACGGGCTGGAGGTGGCCCTGGGCCAGGCCGACGGCGTCGTCAACCTGGCCGGCGAGCCGATCGCTGACAAGCGCTGGACGCCAGCCCATCGCGACCTGCTGCTGGCCAGCCGCCTGCGCACCACCGAGCTGCTCACAACAGCCATGGCGGCCCTCGAGAACCCGCCGCGGGTGCTGATCAGCGGCTCGGCCGTGGGTTATTACGGCACCAGCCTGAGCGCCCGCTTCAGCGAAGGCAGCCCCAGCGGTGACGATCTGCTGGCCGAGATCTGTCGCGGCTGGGAGGCCGCCGCCGACCGGGCGCCGGCGGGCTGCCGGGTCGTCAAGCTGCGCATCGGCATCGTGCTCGGCCCGGATGGGGGTGCCCTGGGCAAGATGCTGCCGGTGTTCCGCGCCGGCTTCGGCGGGCCCGTGGGGTCGGGTCGGCAGTGGATGAGCTGGATCCACCGTCATGATCTCTGCCGGCTGATCGCCGCCGCCCTCGAAGACCCCGCGTATCAAGGGGTTTACAACGCCGTGGCGCCCGAGCCCACCACCATGGGGGCCTTTGCTGCGGCCCTGGGTCGGGCGCTGGGGCGCCCCAGCCTGCTGCCGGTGCCGGGGCCGATCCTGCAACTGCTGCTGGGGGATGGCGCCCAGGTGGTGCTCGAAGGTCAGCAGGTCCTACCCGAGCGCCTGCAGCAGCAGGGCTTTCGCTACCACTACGGCGAGCTCAGCGCCGCCCTCGCCGCTGCCACCAGCTCAGGATCCCGCTGAGCACGGCAGCCCCCATCAGCAGCCCGATCGCGGGGGTAAACAGCGGCTCCCACAGGGCCTGAAACAGGTCCAGCGGCGCCTCGATCTGGCGGCTGTGCAGCAGCACCGCCAAGGCAAACCACAGCGCCCCGCCGATCACCACGAACACATCGATCACCAGCAGGGTGTCGAGCCAGCCCTTGAGGCGCTGCAGCAGGGGGGCAGGGGGGGTGGCGGAGTCGGGCATGGGGCCATTCTGCAGGCTTCCTAAGCTCGGCAGAGTCGCGGCATCGCCGGTGCAGGCAGAGCCAAATCAGGCGCAGACCGCTGCAGGCGACCTGCTGTTCATCAGCAATGGCCACGGCGAAGACCTCAATGGCAGCCTGATCTGCGCGGCGCTGCAGGCCCAGGACCCGCAGCTGGTCCTGGCGGCACTGCCGATCGTGGGCGGCGGCGGGGCCTACCGGCGCCGGGGGCTGCCGCTGCTGCTGCAGGGCCGCGATCTGCCCTCGGGTGGCATGGTCTACCAGGGCTGGAACCTGTGGAAGGACCTGGTCTCCGGTTGGCTGATCCAGACCCTGGCCCAGTTGCGGGCGGCCCGTCGCCTGGGGCGTCGTTACCGACTGGTGCTGAGCGTGGGCGACCACGTGCCCCTGCTGTTTGCCTGGTTGACCGGCCGGCCCACGGTGGTGTTTCTGGTGTCCACCTCCAGCTACTACGAGGGCCGGCTGCGCCTGAGTCGCCTGACGCGCTGGCTCTGCCACCGCAGCGCGGTGCGGCTCGTGCTGACCCGCGATGCCTTCACCGCGCGCGACCTGCAGAGCCAGGGCCTGGCCAAGGCCCGCTTCCTGGGCTATCCGATCATGGATGCGCTGGGAGAAACGGCCGCGCACGCCAGCGCAGGCGAGCACTCGGACGCGATTCCGATCGCCCTGCTGCCCGGCAGCCGCCAGCCCGAGGCCCAGGCCAACCTGGCGTTGCTGCTGCAGGTCTGTGAGCGCCTGGCCCAGATCGCTCCCGAGCGCCCCTGGCTGTTCGAAGCGGCTGTGGTTCCCGGCACGGTCGGGGCACAGCTGGAGCAGGAGCTGCTCCAATCGGGCTGGACGATCACGGCCGACGCTCAGGCCGTGGTCAAGGGCAGCCTGCGGGTCAGCCTGCGCAGCGATGCGTTTGCGGCGATCTTGCAACGCGCGCGACTGGTGCTGGGCATGGCCGGCACGGCGGTCGAACAGGCCGTTGGGCTGGGCAAACCGGTGGTGCAGCTGGTGGGCCGCGGCCCCCAGTTCAGCTATGCCTTTGCCGAAGCGCAGATGCGCCTGCTGGGGGAGGCGGTGTTCACCGTCGGCAACAGCGCCGCCGGCACCCGCGAGATCCACGCTGCGGCAGCGCTGATCCTGCAGCTGTTGGCGGATCCCGATCTGCCCCAGCTGTGCCACCAATGTGGGCTCGAGCGGGTGGGCCCCGCTGGCGGGTCGGCCGCCATTGCTGAGGCGTTACTTGAGCAGCTGGACCATGTCGAGCCGCTCAACCGGCCAGCCAGGCCTTGATCTTTTGCATCGCCGGCCAGCCCGGCTTGCGCTGCAGTCCGTCGGCGATCGATTCCTGAATCTCGGCGCCCATCTCCGGCGCCATGGCCAACACCCGCTGGACCACCTCGATGTGTTCGCGGACACCCTTGGCGCCGGTCTCGAGCATGGCCAGCGCCAGGTTGATGCGGGCCTGGGGATCCTGCGGACTCAGACGCACGGCCAGCCGCGCCGAGCGCAAGCCCTCCAGGGGTTGGTTGTCGAGCAGCTGCAGCCAGGCCAGGCAGGTCCACACGGCTGACTGGCGGGGATTCTGGGAGGCGATCGCCGCAAATTCGTCAACCAGCTCTGCGGCCGCTGCGCCCTGGTGGTAGCGCTGCAATGCAGCTTCAAACGCAGAGGTTTCTGGGGTGGTCTCGGTCGGCATCGAGGTCTCGGCCATGGTCGGCGCAGCGCTGGGCTCGCAGGGGCGTGAATACCCTCAGATTCCCACGGCTCCGATCCCCCTCCCAGCCGTTTCAGACCTTTCGGTCACGCCGTGGCGTCAGACCGCGAACGAGCTGCCGCAACCGCAGGTCTGGCTGGCGTTGGGATTGGTGAAGTTGAACCCGCCGCCGATCAGCGCGGTCGAGAAGTCCAGCTGCATGCCGTAGATGTACAGCAGACTTTTGGGATCGCAGACCACCTCGAAACTGGGTGCTTCGGCAGGCTCGTAGGTGTACCGCTCGTCGTCGCTGAGGATCCCACTGGCGTCGATGAAATCCATCGTGTAGCTCATGCCGCTGCAGCCGCCTGAGCGAACGCCGACCCGCAGCACCTTGCCCGTTCCCTGCTGTGACATCAGGTTGGCCAGCTGCTTCATCGCCGGCTCGGTGATCTGAATGCCTTTGCCATCCCGCGCCGTGAACGTGGGGGCTGCAGGGGCCTGAGCGCCTGCAGTGGCCTCAGCGACCGCTGTGCCAGTCG
>CAZJIF010000122.1:0-4941 GCA_964546045.1 uncultured Klebsiella sp.
CCCCGGTGATCGGGTGCTGAGCGTGCTGCCGATCTGGCACGCCTACGAGCGCAGCGCCGAATACTTCCTGTTGTCGTGCGGGGCCCGGCAGACCTACACCACGCTCAAACAGCTGCGCAGCGACCTGCAGGCGGTGCGGCCCCATTACTTGATCAGTGTGCCGCGGTTGTGGGAGGCGTTGCTCTCGGGCTTTGAGGACGCCCTGGCCGCGATGCCCGCGTCCCGGCGCCGGTTGATCAGCAGTGCTCTGGCCAACAGCCGCGCCTTCTGCCTGGCCCGTCGGCGGGCCCTGGATCTCAGCCTGGAACCGGAGTCTGCCCCGGCGCGTCTGGCGGCGGCCGCCCGTGCCCTGGTGCGCTGGCCTGCCCATGCGCTGGCCAGCAAGCTCATCTGGCCCAAGGTGCGGGGCCAATTGGTTGGCGGTCGTCTGCGCACCGCGATCAGCGGTGGCGGGGCCTTGGCGATCCATGTCGACGGCTTCTTCGAGGCCATCGGCATCGAGCTGCTGGTGGGCTACGGCCTGACCGAGACCAGCCCGGTGTTGAGCTGCCGGCGCCGCTGGTGCAACCGCCGCGGCAGCTCCGGCCAGCCGCTGCCGGGCACGGCGATCCGCATCGTCGATCCCGAGCGGCGCACCACCCTGGCGGTGGGCGAGCGGGGACTGGTGCTGGCTCGGGGGCCCCAGGTGATGGGGGGCTACCACGGCAAGCCCGAGGCCACGGCAAAGGTGCTTGACGGGGAGGGCTGGTTTGACACCGGTGACCTGGGCTGTCTGCTGGCCGATGGTTCGCTGGTGCTGAGCGGCCGCGCCAAGGACACGATCGTGCTCAGCAGCGGCGAAAACATCGAGCCCGGTCCCCTGGAAGAGTGCCTGGTGGCCTGCGTGCTCGTCGAGCAGGTGATGCTGGTCGGTCAGGACCGCAAAGCCCTGGGGGCTTTGGTGGTTCCCAAGGACGAATCCCTGGCCGCGTTTGCCGCCGAGCAGGGCCTGGCAGTGGACGACCCCGCGCTGCGCAAGGCCCTCACCAGCAGGCTCAACCGCCGCTTGCAAGGCCGCCCTGGTGCCCGCGCCGACGAGCGTCTCGCCGGGGTGGCGCTGGTGGAGCCGTTCTCGATCGAGAACGGGTTGCTCACCCAGACCCTCAAGCAGCGGCGCGACCGAATCGCTGCACGGGATGCTTCTGCCATTGACGCCATCTACGCCCGCTGACACGCTGAGCGCTGTTTTGTCGTTGTCATGAGTTCTGGCCAAGGCCTTCAGGTCAAGCGTTCGATCACGGTGCGGGCTGTGGTCACCCCCCGCTGGAAGGAGGACGCCGAGCGCGAACTCAGCACCGCCCTGGCCACTACGGACAACCAGCTGTCACAGCTGGAGCTCGAGGGCCAGCAGGTGATCGACGAGATCCGGCGTCAGAGCGCCAATCCCCTCGATCCACGCGTGCAGGATCAGGTTGCGTCGATCCAGCAGCAGGTGGCGGCCAAGCGGGCCGAGCTCGACGAGCAGAAGCGCCAGATGCTCGAACAGCAGCGTCAGGTGCGCGAGCTCGAGATGGAGCAGATCGTCGAGCAGGGTCAGCTGGAGAGCTTCTGCCAGGTGCAGGTCGGCGACAACCTGGTCGAGAAACTGCAGGTGGCCATCGTGGTCCGCGACGGCGTGATCGAGGCGATCGAGGGGTCGCTCTGAACCCCCTGCCAGAAGTGCCCGCGTAAAATCCGCCCCATTAGTGCGGCAGTCCTCCGTTGGCCACTCACGACATCTTCATGCCCGCCCTCTCGTCGACGATGACGGAGGGCAAGGTCGTTGAGTGGCTCAAACAACCGGGCGATCGGGTTGCCCGGGGCGAGTCGGTGCTGGTGGTCGAGTCCGACAAGGCCGACATGGATGTGGAGTCCTTTCAGGAGGGTTTTCTCGCTGCCGTGATCGTCGGTGCCGGCGGCACCGCACCGGTGGGTGAAACCATCGGCCTGATTGTCGAGACCGAGGCCGAGATCGCCGAGGTTCAGGCCAAGGCACCCCAGGCCCCGGCAGCTGCTCCGGCCCCATCAGCCGCTGTTGCTCCGGCACCTCCAGCGGCACCTGCGCCCGCGCCCTCACCAGCTCCGGCTGTGGCCCCCCCTGTGGTCGCTGCATCCGTGCCGGTGTCGGCACCCGCCTCTGGCTCCAGCGGCCGCGTGGTGGCCAGCCCCCGCGCCAAAAAGTTGGCCGGCCAGCTGGGTGTTGACCTGGGTGCCCTGCGCGGCAGCGGCCCCCATGGCCGCATTCAGGCGGACGACGTGCTGGCCGCCAAGGGGCAGCCCAACACCGTCCCCTGGGTCGCCGAGGGCCCCGGCCCTGCGGTCACGGTGACAGCGGCAGGCAACGGTGCAGCCGCAGGCGCCCATGGTGCCGTTGCCGCGCCAGCCGGCACTGCCTTTGGCCGCCCCGGCGACACCGTCGCCTTTAACACCCTGCAGAACGCGGTCAACCGCAACATGGTGGCCAGCCTGGCGGTGCCCACCTTCCGCGTCGGTTACACGATCACCACCACCAAGCTCGACGCCTTCTACAAGCAGGTGAAGAGCAAGGGCGTCACCATGACGGCTCTGCTGGCCAAGGCTGTGGCGGTCACCCTGGCCCGCCATCCCCAGGTGAATGCGGCCACCAGTGCCGACGGCAGCGCCATGGTCTACCCGGCCGGCATCAACGTGGCGGTGGCGGTGGCGATGGAAGACGGTGGCCTGATCACACCGGTGCTGGCCGGCGCCGACAGGACCGACATCTATGCCCTGGCCCGCAGCTGGGCCGACCTGGTGGCCCGGGCCCGCAGCAAGCAGCTGCAACCCGACGAATACAGCACAGGCACCTTCACCCTCTCCAACCTGGGCATGTTCGGTGTGGATCGCTTCGATGCGATCCTGCCCCCCGGTACCGGCGCCATCCTGGCGGTGGCAGCCTCGCGCCCCACGGTTGTGGCCGGCAAGGACGGCTCTTTCCGGGTTGCCAGCCAGATGCAGGTCAACCTCACCTGTGACCACCGGGTGATCTATGGCGCCGACGCGGCCGCGTTCCTCAAGGATCTGGCCCAGCTGATCGAGACCAACCCCGAAAGCCTTGCCCTCTGATCGGCAACCAGGGCGCCCCAACCGCGTCCGTCGTTCGCCAATCTCAGAGGTGACCAAGGCAATGGTGTGTTGACTTCGGCTGACGCCTTTCTTTCCAGTTACGGATTTGAGCTGCCGCCTGAGCGCATTGCCCAGCGGCCAGTGGAGCCACGGCATTGCGCCCGTTTGCTCGCGGTCGATCCCGTTGGGGTTGGCCCCTCTCCCCATGCGCGCCATCTCAGTGTTTGGGATCTGCAACAGGAGCTCAGATCTGGGGATCTGCTGGTGGTCAACGACACCCGGGTGCTGCGGGCTCGGCTCGAAGCGCGGCGCTCCACAGGCGGCGCCGTGGAGCTGCTCGTGCTCGAGCCGCTGGGCGAGGGCCGCTGGTTGTGTTTGGCCAAGCCCGCCAAGCGGCTCAAACCTGGCGACAGCCTGGAGTTGATCGCCCCAGCTCAGCCCCCTCTCCCTGTCACCGTGCTGGGCAGTGATCCTGCGACCGGTGGTCGCATCGTGCAGTTTCCGCCCGACTGCACCGACGCTGCGGCGCTGGAGCCGCTGCTGGTGCAGTACGGCGCGATTCCGCTGCCGCCGTACATCCACGAGCACGACGCTGCTGACAACGAGCGCTATCAGACCCGCTATGCCGCCCGGCCGGGAGCCGTGGCCGCTCCCACGGCGGGGCTCCACCTCAGTGATGAGCTGCTGGCCGCGATCCAGGCCCGCGGTGTGGCGATCGCCACCACCACCCTGCATGTGGGCCTGGGCACCTTCAGACCAGTCGAGACCGAAGATCTCAGCCAATTGCAGCTGCACAGCGAATGGGTCGAGGTGACCCCCCAGCTGGTGGCTGCCGTTGAGGCTTGTCGGGCGCGCGGTGGCAGGGTGATCGCCGTGGGCACCACCAGTGTGCGCAGCCTTGAGGCCGTCGCCCAGCTGAATGGCGGTGTGCTGGCGCCCCACACGGGGCCGGTGAATCTGGTGATTCAGCCTGGCTACCGCTTTGCGGTGGTTCAGGGCCTGCTCACCAACTTCCACCTGCCCAAAAGCTCCCTGTTGCTGCTGGTCAGTGCCCTGATCGGTCGGCAACGGCTGCTCGATCTCTACGCCGTAGCGATCAGCCAGGAGTACCGCTTTTTCTCCTATGGCGATGCGATGTGGATTGCGCCCGAGGCTGTGCTCAGCTCAGCAGCTCCAGGCCTGGAAAGAGCCTGAACGCTGGGTCGCTGCTGACGAGCACCAGGTCGCTTGCCATGGCCTGGGCGGCCAGCACCCTTGCCGCCAGAGCATTGAGGACCTGGGGGTCGTTGTGCACGACCTGGCCGCACTCACCAGCAGTGCGTTGCCGTTCTGAGAGCTGATGCGGTTCAAGCGCCGCCCACAACAGCCCTGCACAAACCCAAGCTGTCGTTTGGGTTTGGGTTCCAGGGGAACAAGCTGGGCCACGGGCTTGCCATGGCGTGCCAGGACGAACCTCTCCCCAGCGGCCACCCTCGCCAACAAGGCCGACAGGTGGGTTTTGGCGTCCTGGACATTGATCGGTTGCGCCATGCTCAACGTCTGACCAGACCAACCTGGTCAGACGAGCTCGGCTCTTGGCGCTGCCAAAACAAAGCCCCCGCGCTGCGCGGGGGCTTGCTCTCATTGCTGAGATGTTGGCTTGGCCGGTTGATCAGGCTGCAGCCAGGTTCGCGGCCACGAAGTCCCAGTTCACCAGTTTCTCCAGGAAGGTGGTGATGTAGTCGGGACGGCGGTTCTGGTAGTCGAGGTAGTAGGCGTGCTCCCACACGTCCATGGTCAGCAGGGCCTTCTGGCCGTGGGCCAGGGGCAGATCGGCGTTGCCGGTCTTGGTCACCTTGA
>CAZJIF010000123.1:0-4891 GCA_964546045.1 uncultured Klebsiella sp.
CGCCATGCCCGCCTTCGGGGGCAAGCTCAGCGAGGGTGACATTGCTGATGTGGCCTCTTACGTCGAAGACATGTCGCAGAAGGGTTGGGCCTGATCCCCTGCCCTCTTCCGGCACTCTGCAAACAGTCTGATCATTCGAATTCTGGCCCCGTCGTTGTCGGGGTCTTTTTTTTGGCACTCTTAGACGGTTCTGGCCAAGCTGGACTGTGAGCGGTCACCCTGACCCATGTCCCGTCAACAGTTGCAGGCCCTGCTGGCGCTCGCCGAGCAAGAGCCCGAGTTGCGGCGTCCCCTTCGCTTGCAGGGCAGTTGGGAGCACTGGCTCGAGAAGGTCCAGGCCCTTGGCTTTCAGATCACTGCTGCTGATCTGCAGCAGGCCCATGACGAGGATCAAGCGCAGCGTTTCTTCAACAGCAGTCAGCTGCCGACGATCCGACCGTTGCATTGAATCAATCAGGTCAAGATTGCCGCGCCCACCACATCAACTCGGTGCTCACCATCTGCTGCAGATCAAGAACCACCAACAGTGTGAATTCCAGAATCTGCTCTCGACAGCTGCACTTTGGGTTCTTCAGCGATAGGCCATAACGATCGGCAGGCTGGCGCTGACCAACGCCAAAGACAGAAATGGTCGGTTGAGGTTCTGCCAGGTTCTATTGCCATGGACGATCGCTTCCCAGGTGTGGTTGGCCGCCGACAGCACAAAGAAAACCCCAACCAGCACCACATACAACAGAAGCGCTCCGCTGGCTTCTGTGGATCGACAGGCCCAGCTCACTCCGACAATGGTTGCAGCCAAAAACCACATGGTGTTCTGTCGTTGATAGGGATTTCGATCATCCTGCGCGGACTTTGCGTACCCTTTCTCCAGAGCTGTTGATTGGGCCATGAACAGTCCTTCAAATGCACAGGTTCCGCACAGTGCGATCGCATAGGTGAGAGCAAGGATCCGGATCGCGTTCGATGAGAGTGGTGTATCCATCGCTCTGTACGCCAGGGCAAAGCCTGCTGTACTCCCCATCATTCGCACGCTTTCGACGACTTTGACCGAGAAGCTGCCCATCGATGTTCTTTGTTTCCACCCACCATCTCATCGCGCCTGCAGCAATCAAGGGGGCCACGTCAGGGCAGCTGGCACTGCAGCCCCCCAAAATCTGTCGCTCTCGTGCAGCCTTGCGGGGCAAGGGCATGGTCAACACAACCGCTAGCCGCAGCCTGTGGCCGAGCCGTTGACGGGCGTGGGAGGAACCAAGGCGTCCAATCGGTTGGCCCTATGGGCCACTGGAATCATCAAAAGGATGGGCATTGAGCACTGCAACCACTGCTGCAGGCTCAGCGGTGCTGTGCCGAAGAATCCATTCATCGGCCCCCACTGGCTGAACAGCACCTGCAGCAGCAATGCACCCGCAAGGCCCAGCAGCAGGGGCGGTGAGCGCCACAGGGCGGTGGCCAGCCGGCCCCAGTGCCAGGGCAGATGCTGGGCCACTTCGCTGAGGCTGATCAGGTAGGCCACCCGCGAAAGCACCAGGCCCTGCACGGCCATGGTTCGGGCGACGGCGCGATCGCCGGTCTGGCTCTCGGCCCAGAAAAACAACGCGAAGATCACCACCCAGCTGAAGGCCGACACCAGCAGCAGCCGCTGCAGCAGCGGGCGGTTGAGCAGGGGACGATCCGGCCGCTGTGGCGGCAGGTTCATGAGCCCGGGCGCCTTCGGCTCGAAGGCCAGCGGCAGCGACATGGTGAGCGAGTTGACCATGTTCAGCCACAGCACCTGCAGGGCGGTGATCGGCAGCTCCAGCCCCATCAAGGCGCTGAGCAGAATGGTGAAGGACTCGCCGCCGTTCACCGGCAGGCAGAAAGCCATGGCGCGGTGCAGGTTGAGGGCCACGCCCCGGCCTTCCTCCACCGCTGCCGCAATGGCAGCGAAATTGTCATCGGTGAGCACCATGGCGGCGGCGTCCCGGGCCACGGCGGTGCCGCCAGCTCCCATGGCGATGCCGATGTCGGCCTGGCGCAGCGCCGGTGCATCGTTGACGCCATCGCCGGTCATGGCCACGATCTGCCCGCTGCCTTGCAGGCTGCGCACCAGCTGCAGCTTCTGTGCCGGTGCCATGCGCGCGAACACGTCGGTCTGCAGAGCCACAGCGTCGAGCTGATCCACTGGCAGGGCTGCCATGCCTCGGCCATCGATGGCGAGTGGCTCCGGCCGGTGGCCAATCCCCATCTGGCGGGCGATCGCGGTGGCGGTGCGGATGTGATCGCCGGTGATCATCTTCACGGTGATGCCCGCCGCCCGGCAGGCGGCCACCGCGCGCGTGGCCTCGGGGCGCGGTGGATCGGCCATGCCTTGCAAGCCCAGAAAGGTGAGATTGGCTTCGATGTGGTCATGCCGCAGAGACGCCTGCTCGGGATGGGCTTGTCCCATGGCGAAGGCCAGGACCCGCTCCCCTTGGCCGGCCATGACGTCAACGGCTCCGGCAATGGCAGCGGCATCCAGGGGTTCAGGCTCGCCGTTGCTGTCGCACTGCCAGCGGCAGCGGGGCAGTACCGCCTCCAGCGATCCCTTCACCAGAATCCGCTCGCTGCCATGCAATGTGGCCATCACCTGCAGCTCGGCTTCGAAGGGAATCGCATCGCGCCGGGGGTGGCGACGGTGGGCCTCCGCGTGATCGAAACCGGCCCGCTGCGCGGCCGCCAGCAGAGCGGTTTCGGTGGGATCACCCACCAGGCCCTGATGGCGGCTGGGCCTGGCATCGCTGCACAGCAGACCGGCCAGCAAGAGCTCGCGCAGGGCGCGATTCGTTGCGAATGGGTCGGGCCTGTGCAGCCCCGCAGGGGAGCCATCCGGCCAGAGCTCCTCCAGCTGCAGTCGCTGCCCTGCCGCGTAGAGCTCCTGCACCGCCATGCGGTTCTGGGTGAGGGTGCCGGTTTTGTCGGAGCAGATCACCGTGGCGCTGCCGAGGGCTTCCACCGCTGGCAGCTTGCGGATGATTGCGTTGCGCCTGGCCATGCGGTGCACGCCGATCGCCAGGGTGATTGTGACGATGGCCGGCAACTCCTCCGGGATGGCGCTCACGGCCAGGGCCACAGCGGCATCGAACATCTCGCCGCCGCTACGGCCCCTGGCCAGGCCTACCAGGGCGGTGAGGATCGAAAGGCCCAGCACAAACCGCAGAACGGTGACACTGAAGCGCCCGAATTTGCGCGTCAGTGGTGTGCTGAGCGGGGACCCCCGCTGCAGGGAAGCGGCCAGATCCCCCAGTTCGGTGGCATCACCGGTGGCAACCACCAGTCCACGCCCCTGGCCGGTGGTCACGAAGCTACCGGCGTAGGCCATCCCGTAGTGCTCCGCCAGGGGTGCATCAGCCGGATCGGCGGTGGTGGCCTTGGTGACCGGCAGAGATTCGCCAGTGAGGCCGGATTCATCCAGCTGCAGGTTGCGCACTTGGAGCAGCCGCAGGTCGGCGGGCACCCGATCGCCTGCGGTCAAGAGCACCACATCGCCGGGCACCAGGTGCTGGGCCTCGAGCCGTTGCTCTCGCCCGTCACGCAGCACGGCAATATCGGAGCGGATCACCTGGGCGAGGGCCCCGATCGAGCGTTCAGCGCGGCTTTCCTGCACAAACCCGATCACCGCATTGATCACCGTGACACTCCAGATCACCGCCGCCTCCCGCAGCGAGCCGGTGAGGGCTTTGACCGCGCCGGTGATCAGCAGGGCGTAAAGGAGGGGGGCATGGAACTGGGCCAGAAACTGAAGCCACAGCGGCCGTTGCGGCAGGCGTGTAAGCCGGTTAGCCCCCTGATGTCGCAGCCGCTCTTGAGCTGCGCCGCTGCTCAAGCCCCATGCGGGATCGACCGCCAGTCGCTCCTGCAACTGCTCGGCGCTGAGGGCATGGGCTCCGCACTGCTGCAGCTCCATCGGCGTTCCAACAGAGGATCAGCATGAAGTGGCGTTCAAGGTGGAACTTGATCTGCTGTTGATGCCCAGCAGTGTTTCGCAGTTCGGCAGCACTGCCGCACCTGTGCCATCGGGCCCAACGCATGGGATCAGTGCGACGTCGCGGGCCCTCCGCCGCGCCCACCGGCCTCCTGGGCCACGCCGATCCGGGCAAACAGATCGGTGCTTTCGGGGTTGAGGTTCACCACCTCCACGCGGCTGCCCCCGAGCTTGAGGCGGCGGATCACCTGGTCGAGGGCGCTTACGCCGCTCTGGTCCCAGATGTGGGCTTGGGCCATGTCAATCGTCACGTGCTCGGGGTCAAACCAGTTGATCCCGAGCTGGGGCAGCTGGGCCAGGGCGATCAGGATCGCGAGGGCGTTCACAAAGCCTGCCATCACGGGCTGTGGCACAAAGCGCATCTGATGCGCCAGCCGCAGATACCCCCAGGCAATCTGCAGGATTCCGGTAAGGATCCCTGCCGCCAGCAGATACTGCAACCCCAGCCCCTCGCCGGCGGCATTGCCCTGCTGCACCAGGTCCCCCATCAGCAGGGCGGTGGAGCCGGTGGCCGAGGTGATCATCGCCATGCGGGCCCCCATGATCGCCAGCGTGACCGCCAGCAGGAAGGCTCCGTACAGCCCCACGCGGGGGTCGATGCCGGCGATACCCGAGAAGGCGATTGCCTCGGGGATCATCGCGAAGGCCACGACAAGACCCGACAGGACGTCGCGATGGGGCCGGTGCCACCAGGCCGTCAAAGAAATGGACACGTTGTCGGAAGCAGCGGTTCGTGCAGGAGGTGATGCAGGCCTTGTGGCCAGTCATCGCATCGCTTGGCTTACGGCGGACTGAATCCCATGGTTTCAACCTACCAACGCGGCTTTGCCTGGTTAAGCCATGCTTTGGTCAGTGCCAGGACGTCGATGAACGACCACAACGCTCAAAACC
>CAZJIF010000124.1:0-1668 GCA_964546045.1 uncultured Klebsiella sp.
CGAGCTACATCGCCGACACCACCACCGCCAACGCCCAGGTGCGCTCCCTGAGCGAGACGATCCGCCTCGATTCGCGCACCAAACTCCTCAATCCCAAGTGGTACGAGGGCATGCTCAACAGCGGCTATGAGGGCGTGCGTGAAGTGGCCAAGCGGCTCAACTTCACCCTGGGTTGGAGTGCTACCAGTGGCGCCGTTGACAACTTCGTCTACGAAGAAGCCAACGACACCTTCATCAATGACCCCGAGATGCGTCAGCGGCTGATGGATCTCAACCCCCACAGCTTCCGGCGCATCGTCGGCACCCTGCTGGAGGTCAACGGCCGTGGTTACTGGGAGACCTCAGACGAGAACATTGCCCAGCTGCAAGAGCTGTATCAGCAGATCGAAGACAAGATCGAGGGGGTCAGCGAGGGCTGACCCTCCCGTCTTGTTGAAATCAGGGCGTGCAGCCACGTCGGTTGGGCTGGCTGAGCGCCGCGTCTGACTCATCGATGGCTTGGTTCACCCTTTCCAGGGCGGCTTTGTTCCAGGTGATGGCCGTCTGCCAGTCGGCCGAGATCTTGTCGGAGACGAAAATGCTGTGGGTCAAGGGACCCTCCCAGCAGGTGCGGTGGGGGATCACAGCATCGCTGACCCCTTCAGCCCAGGCGCTATAGCGCGAGGTGATCCCGTCGTAGGGCCATATGCGCGGATTCCCTGCCTGCGTCTTGAAGTAGGTACCGGCTAGCAGGGTCACCGGAATGCCGTCGAGATGGCCCGCCTGGGCGTTGTTCCAGCCCCAGGCAGCCGACAGCGGCGCCGGAACGCCTTCGGCATCCAGGTATTTCAATGTGTTTTCGCGGTTGAGGCCCAGGTCGTATTTGGTTGCGATCTCGCTCCAGCCGGTGTTGAACTTGAGGCAGAAGTTGTTGCCCTTGCAGTCGGCTTTGTTGAATTCTCCCCAGGTGAAGCTGCCGGGTACGGAGCCATTGTTGGGTGTGCCCAACATCGTGATCGAGCGAATGCGCACCGGTGCCTGGGTCTGCCTGAGGATGCGCGTGGCCGCCCGGCTGTAGAGACCGCCGTTGGAATGGCCTACCAGATCAACGTCGCTCACCCCGTAGGTGTTGTGCAGATGGTGCAGGAAGCGAGCCAGTTTCTCGCCCGAGGCGTCGATGTCACCCAGGCTCATGATTGTCATTTGCTCTGGCAGCACGACCGGGCAATCGCCAAAGGCCCCGAATGATTGTGGATCGGGTTCGCTCACGGTTCCCCAGGGCATCATCACTGGCGCGGTGTAGACCTGTTTGCCTTTGGCCAGTAGGGCTGTGCGCAGGGCTGTGAGGCTGTTGCCTGCTGCAAGACCCCGTTTGCAGGCCAGGCTCGGGGTGGTGAAGGGGGTGACGGTTCCGCCGCCAGAGACCATCACCACCGCCCGCGTGCCCGCCGAGGCGGTTGCCGGCAGCAGCAGTGCAGCGATCAGTGCCAGGAACAACGTGAGTGGCATGGGTAATCGATACGTGCTGGGAGCCTAGACAGGTTGGTTTGTGTCGATAACGGATCGACGCAGGCTTGCGGATTTCTGCTCTGGATTTCTGCTTTGACGGGGTTGGCAGCGACGGCTCGACGTCTCGACCACGCGATAGGTGTCGAGATCAACAATCACTTGACGTTCGATGACAGCGCC
>CAZJIF010000124.1:1768-4879 GCA_964546045.1 uncultured Klebsiella sp.
GATCAAGCTGGCTTCGCCCTTGCTTGCTGTGTTGTTTGCGAAGGACTCGCTCACCGTGTACTTCGGATCGTCAAAGCAGCGCTCATCGCCGCGTGCCCATGCGCCGATCGGAGCTCACCTGGGTCCAGCTGGAGCGGGGTGCGGCGTTCGATACCGGGCCCAGAGTGACCGCCAGTAGCGCCGCCGCCGACAGGACCAGGGTGTCACGCGAGAAGGAAACAGGTGTCATGGCCCTGAAGCTGATGACGCAGCCCCCACAGGTGGCCTGCGCAGGTGTCGGCTTCGAGCTGTCTAGAGCGCCGCGCTCATCGTGGCAACCTGGACGATGGGACCCACGTCGTGCACCCGCAGCACCTGGGCGCCCCGGGTCACGGCCAACGCGCACACGGCTGCGGTGCCCCAGAGGCGGGCGCGGGGGCGGCGTTCGCCCAGCACATCACCGACGAATCGCTTGCGCGATGGCCCCACCAGCAGCGGGTAGGCCCGGTGGGCACCGGTTTGGGGCGCTGCGGTGAGCTCCGGCAGTCGCCGCAGCAGCTCCAGGTTCTGCTCTGTGGTCTTTGCAAACCCAAGCCCTGGATCCCAGAGGATCTGCTCGGGCCTGACCCCTGCCGCCAGCGCTGCATCGGTGGCGGCCAACAGCTCGGCGCGCACCTCGGTCACCACATCGTCGTAGCGGGCCAGGCCGTCCATGGTCTGGCTGGTGCCGCGGCTGTGCATCAGCACATAGGGGCAGCCCGCGCGGGCGATCAGCGGCAGCATTGCCGGGTCCCGCAGGGTGCCGTTCGGTGCTGCGGGGCTGTGGTTGGCGCCGCGCACGTCGTTGATCCAGTCGGCCCCGGCGGCCAGGGCGGCCTCGGCCACCTCGGCTTCAAAGGTGTCGATCGAGATCAACAGGGATGGGTGATCGCGCCGCAGGGCCTGCAACGCCTCCAAGGCGGGCAACAGCCGCTCCAGCTCGACCTGGGGACCCACCATCTGGGCTCCCGGACGGGTGCTCTGGGCCCCCAGATCGAGCACGCCGGCACCCTGGGCCAGCATGCGCCGGGCTTGCGCCACCACCGCCTCGCTGCTGGCAAGGCGCCCGCCATCACTAAAGGAATCGGGGGTGAGGTTGAGCACCCCCATCACCAGCGGTGGCGTCACACCGCCGCTGGCACCTGGTAGTTGGCGATGCGGGCAAAGCCGACAGGGTCGAGCGAGGCACCGCCCACCAGCACGCCGTCGATGTCGCTCTGGGCCATCAGCTCGTCGATCGTCGCGGTGTTGACCGAACCGCCGTACTGCACCGTGACGCTGGGATCACCCACCCAGCCGCGGATCAGACCGCAGATCCGGTTGGCCTCTTCGGCGGCGCAGGTCTTGCCGGTGCCGATCGCCCAGATCGGCTCGTAGGCCACGATCAACCGGGTGGGATCCACATCTTCGAGGCCCTGCTCGATCTGGCGGTGGATCACCCGTTCGGTTTCCTTGGACTCGCGCTGGTCGAGGCTTTCGCCCACGCACAGGATCGGGATCAGGCCGTGTTTCTGTGCTGTACGGGCGCGCAGGTTGATCTGCTCATCCGTTTCGCTGTAGTACTTGCGCGGCTCGCTGTGGCCCACGATCGCGTGGGTCACGCCGTGCTCCACCAGCATCGGTGCCGACACCATGCCGGTGTAGGCGCCCTTCTCTTCCCAGTGCACGTTCTGGGCGGCGATGGCGACCCCCGCACCCTCCAGGTGGCGGCAGAGGGTCGGGATGGCGGTGAACGGTGGTGCCAGCACGATCTGCCGGTCGGCCGGCAGGTCGGCGATCAGCGGGCGAAAGGTGGCGGCAAACACCCGCGTCTCGGCGCAGGTCATGTGCATCTTCCAGTTGCCAGCGATCACGGCCTTGCGCACCGGGACACCTCTCATCTCATCTGTAGGAAAACCTAAGCCGCCGCCCTTCAGTGCTCCCTGGCCCGGGGATCGCCGCCCCGCTGCTGCGGCAGCACCAACACCTCGCGACCATCAAGCTCGACGGCATCGCCTGTGGCCAGTTGGCGGCCGCGGCGGGTTTCAACAAGGCCATTGACCTTGATGTGGCCGGCCTGGATGCGTTGCTTGGCCTCGCCACCGGTGGCCACCAGGCCCTGGTACTTGAGAAATTGATCGAGCTTCATCGCGGAGCGCCGGCAGCCATGACGATGGAGCCGTGACGAGGGGGGTCTTAGCTTGCCCCCATGCTTCCACCCTCCACCGCGGGTTTTCGGCGACTGCTGCCGCTGCTGTTGCCCCACCGCCGCGCCCTGGTCGGTGGTGGCCTGTGCATGTTGGTGTTTGTGGCCTGCTGGCCGCTGCTGGCTTGGTTGGCCGGTCAGCTGATTCCGGCGATCGGTGCTGGCGATCTGGCGCGGGTGCTGCGGGTGATCGTTCTGGCCCTGAGCGTGTTCATGGTGCAGAAACTGGCCCAGTTCGGCCAGGACAGCCTGCTGGCCGAGCCCGCCCTGCTGGTCAGCCAGGACCTGCGGCGGCAGCTGTTCGCGCGGTTGCAGCGGCTTGATTTCGGCGCGCTCGAGAAGCTGTCGGCCGGTGACCTCACCTACCGCCTCACCGAGGACGCCGATCGCGTCGGTGAAGTCATTTACAAGACGATTCAGGACACCACGCCCAGCGCCCTGCAGCTGGTGGTCGTGTTCGGTTACATGGTCTGGCTCGACTGGCCGCTGTCGCTGGCCACCCTGGTGCTGGCCCCGGTGGTGGCGATTCTGGTCAGCGTGTTCGGCGCGCGGGTGATGCAGGCCGCCGAGCGCAGCCAGAAACAGGTCAGCGAGCTGGCCGGTCTGCTGGGGGAGGCGATCGGCGGCCTGCCGCTGGTGCGGGCCTTTGCGGCAGAACCCTGGCTGCAACAGCGTTTTGAAGAAGAGATCGACCTGCACCGCCGGGCCCGCTACCGCACCCAGCGGCTGCTGGCGCTGCAGTATCCGGTGGTGGGGTTTCTGGAGGCGGCCGG
Source organism: uncultured Klebsiella sp. (assembly GCA_964546045.1). Classification (GTDB taxonomy): domain Bacteria; phylum Cyanobacteriota; class Cyanobacteriia; order PCC-6307; family Cyanobiaceae; genus RGUW01. The sequence continues at coordinate 4,745 of CAZJIF010000124.1, forward strand.
CATCCTGGCGGTGCTGCTGATCGGCGCCGCCCGGATCCAGGCCGGCGGCCTCGATGCCCAGGGCTTCAGCAGTTACGTGACCGCGCTGCTGATGCTGATCGATCCGATCAGCCACCTCACCACCAACTTCAACGA
>CAZJIF010000125.1:0-4834 GCA_964546045.1 uncultured Klebsiella sp.
TGCTGGAGTACGCCAAAGAGCAAGTCGCCGGGGGCAATCAGGGGCAGGAGTTCCGTGACGTCATCGACCGCCACGAACTGCTGATGTCCGCAACTTTTGCAAACCAAGCGCGGCTTAACCAGCTTTACGCCGAGATCGAGGAAGCCGGCGAAACCGGCCCGATTGACTTCATCGCCAGCGAGGGCTGGGTGAATGGCCTCGAACCATGACCGCCAACGCCTTGCCCCGCCATGGATCCCGCCAGCGACGGGACTCGCAAACCGGAGCCGCCGCGTGATCTTTGTCGATCGCCGCCCGCCCCTTAACTTTGACGCTGCTGCGCAGGCTTACATCACTGCGGTAGAAGCTGCCGATGGGCAGGCGTTGGAAGCCGATGTAAGAACGGCCATCAATGCGTTCGTGGTCGGCTGTAAGGACGATGGCATCTGGAACGCCATCAAGGCAGCGTGCATCCTCGCGGGTGCACGCACGCTGACCGGCGCTTTGGTGCCGTTGGTCGGCGCTGCACCCACAAACGTAAACTTTGCAAGCGGTGACTACAACCGGAAAACGGGACTGATAGGCAACGCCAGCACAAAACATATCAACACCAACACAGCCGACACCGTAGGCGCCCAAAACAACTTCCACATGGCGGTACGGGTTACGACGTTACCCAGCACCGGCTTAGGGCTGATCGGCGTAGGCATAAATACAACCGGTGTTAGCAACATTCTCACAACGGGGAACCGTTGCCGGAGTGCAACGGCCAACGTATGGACCGGCGCAACTGGATTACTGGGCATCAGCCGCGGAGCGTCGGGCAGTTACACCGCTCGGAACAACGGCAGCACTTCCACCGTCACCGTCACGAGCGAAACGCCCACCGGGCTTAACGCTTTTGTGTTTGCACGGAACAACTCGGGCACTGTTAACGAACGCAGCAACGCCAGGATTTCGTTCTACTCCATGGGCGAAGCGCTCACATTGGCATTGCTTGACTCCAGGCTGACCACCCTGATCAACGCCTTCTCAGCGGCTATCCCATGATCGCCCCGGCCGTACCACCATCGACTCCGCCTTGATGGCTCCCCCTACTGCCCCCGGCCTTTACAATGGGCTCACAGCTGGCCCGGTGCCGCCGGACGAACCGACCATGTGGCCCCCGCGTGACCGCCGCCCGCCTGAGCCTGCGAAGACGGAGCCGGTGCAGGTGGTGGTGCGCGACACGGCGATCCGGCTGGTAGGGACGGCTCTGCTGTCGATCATCGCCTGGGCATCGGTCTACATGGCGCAAACGGTGCCGCTCAAGCTGCGGGAGTACGACATGCGCTGGCAATCGCAGGACCAGGTGAATGAGAGGGTCGTGGGGATTCTGGAGCGACATGAGAAGCGCGACGACGCGATCGAGGAACGGCTCACACGGATGGAGCGCGATCGATGACGGCGATCAAGCGCGAGCAGATCCTCGAAGCGATCAAGGACACGCTGGAGGGCACCACCGGCGTGGGCACCCGGATCTATCGCAGCCGAACCGAGGCCTTCGCGAGGAATGAAGCGCCGTGCCTGCTGATCGAACCGGAGATCGACACGGCCCAGGAGCAAGCGGTCTCGAACTGCCGGATCGATTGGCGGCTGCCGGTCTCGATCGCCGTTCACACCCGCGGACCCATCCCGGAGCAGCTGGCCGCCCCGATCATCGACAGCCTGCACAGCCTGCTGATGGCCGATCGCACCCTGGGGGGCCTGGCGTTCGACATCTGGCCCGCTGAGGTGCGGCACGAACGGGAGCAGGCGGATGCCACCGCAGGATGGACCACCTGCACCTACACCGTCCGCTACCGCACGCTGGTGCACGATCTGACTGCCTAGGGCCAGAGGACTGCGGGCCCGGTAGCATGGGGCCAGTTCTCTACGCCTTCGCAGCGTGAGCAAAGCTCAGCCGCCCAAGCCGTTGCCGCCACCGCCCACCGAAGGCGGCAGCTACGTGCTGAACGCCGCCGGTGACGGCTGGGTTCGGCAGCCTGCGGAGGACACCACCACCGACCCACTGATCGAGGATCAGGACGATGCCCAGGTATAGCGACCGCCTGCTCCTGGCGAAACCTGAGACCACCTACGGCACGGCGCCGACGATGGCCGGCAGCGATGCCGTCCTGGTGATGAATGACCTGGAGCTGAATCCGCTGCAGATGGAGCTGGTCACCCGTGATCTGCTCTACCCCCACGTGAGCAATCGGCCGCGGCTGGTGACGCAGCGGATGGGGGCCATCTCTTTCAGCTTCGAGCTCACCGGCAGCGGCACGGCCGGCACTGCCCCGCGGGTCGGGCTGTTCTTCCGGGCTGCCGGCTACAGCGAAACCATCGTGGCCAGCACGTCGGTCACCTACGCCCCGATCGGCACCGGCTTCGAATCGCTCTGCATTGACGCCCACCACGGCGGCAAGCGGCACCGGCTGACGGGCGTGCGGGGGAATATCGAGGTTCAGCTGGAGACGAACCGTCCCCCGACCGGCAAGTTCACCGGCATGGGCTTCTACTCGACTCCGACCGACATTGCGAACCCGTCGCAGACCTACTCCGCCCAGGCCGCTCCGGTGGTCGTCAACTCCGACAACACCCCGACGGTTTCGGTGTTCGGCTACGCCGCCTGTCTGCAGTCGTTCTCGTTCAACTCCGGCCGGACGCCGAAGCTCGACCAGCGTGCGGGGTGCACCAAGCAAGTCCGCATCGATGACGTTCGATCGCCCGAGGGCGAGGTGTTGGTCGAGAGCCCGACCATCGCCGCAAAGGACTTCTTCTCTGACGCTGCGAACCAGACGGCCGGCACCATCAGCTGGACTCACGGCACCACCGCCGGCAACATCATCAGCCACACCAGCAGCAACTGCAGCCTGGGCGATCTGCCCTATCAGGACACCGAAGGCGTGGAGATGCTGCAGCTGCCGTTTATCCCGATTCCCACGGCGACCAACGGTTACAACGATCACACCTTCGTTTTCACCTGATGGCTTTCGTCCTTTCCAAGCCCACCAGCTACACCTGGCCTGTTCGGGTCAGCCTTGCCATCGATGGCGGCAAGCGGCACGTCGAGACCTTTGACGCTGAGTTCCGCCGGCTCCCCCAGAGCCGGATCAATGAGATCGTGCGGCAGGCTCGAGCCGCTGAGCGTGGCCGCGGCGACGATGACATCGAAGATCACGATGTCGCCCGGGAGCTGCTGGTCGGGTGGGCCGGCGTCACCGATGACGCAGGCAAAGATGTGCCCTTCTCTGAAGCGGCGTTGAATCAGCTGCTGGAGATTCCTACGGTGGCGGCCCAGATCATTGGCGCCTGGTTCGACAGCCTGAAGGAGGCGAAGCGAAAAAACTGACGGGGGCCGTCGATCACTGGTTTCACGGCCCGCGCAAATCTGACAACATCGCCAGCGACGCCAAGGCCTTCGGCATCGAACCGCCGGAGGTTGATCAGCCGGCGGCGGACTATGGGGTGTGGAAGGAGAACTGGCCGGCGGTGGAGCTGTTTCTGCGGTGTCAGACGCAGTGGCGGGCCGGGCCCGGCGGACTGATCGGCCTGGACTATGGGGTCCTGTTGACCTTCGCTACGATGTACCTGCCTCCGTCTGCTGAGGCTCAGACCGTTCTGGAGGAGGTGCAGATCATGGAACGGCGGGCACTGGAACTGTTTGATGAAGCCGCCGCCCGGGAGCGCTGCAGCTGATGGCCAACCTTGACGCACTGCTGAGGATCAGCGCCAAGGTGCTGGGCACTAATCAGGTGGAGAAGCTGGCCCTGGCCATTGGCAATGCGGAGAAGACTGCGAAGGGCGCAAAGGATGCCTTCAAGGGGGTTGTTGACAGCAACCTCTGGCAGGGTGCCGCCGCCGCCGCTGCAGGCTTCGGTGTGGCCATTGGCCTGAGCGCCAAGGCGGCCATCACCTTTGAAGAGAGCATGGCCGATGTCCGCAAGGTGGTGCAGGGGCTCGACACGCCCCAGGGGCTGAGAGAGATCAAGGATGAGATTCTGCAGCTCAGCCGTGAGATGCCGATCACGGCTGATGGCTTCGCGCAGATTTATGCCGCAGCAGGGCAGGCCGGGATCCCGCGGCAGCAGATCCGGGAGTTTGCCATTGACGTGGGCCGCATGGGAGTGGCCTTTGATATGACTGCGCAGGAGGCCGGAACGGCGATGGCCAAGCTGCGCAGCTCGCTGGGCATCGGACAGAAGGAGGTGGTGCTGCTGGCGGATGCGTTGAACCACCTCTCCAACAACACCGGCGCGTCGGCGGCGGAGCTGACGAACTTCACGCTTCGATCTGGCGCCGTGGGCCAGTCGGCGGGGCTGGCTGCCGAGAGGACGGCAGCGTTCGGCGCGGCAATGATCGCCGCAGGCATTGAGACCGAAGTGGCGGCCACCAGCTTCAACAACATGGTGAAGGCCCTGACCCGGGGCGATTCCATGACCGACCGCCAGACCAATGCGTTGAAACGCCTTGGCATCGAAGGCACGGGCGCTGTGGTTAAGGGTGAGCGCAACATGACGGCAGAGGTAGAGCGCCAAGGGCGCCGCCGGCTGGAGGCGATTCAGGACGAATCAGACCGGCAGCAGAGCGAGCTGAATCGCCGCTACCGGCGCCAGCTGCAACTGCTGGAAGATCAATGGGAGGATGAGTCGGATGCGTTCCAGGACGGGATCGATAAGCGGCAGGCGGTGGAGATCAAAAACCTGCAAAAACTATCCGAGTGGCGGATAAAGGAAATTGAGAAGCGCTATGGCGAGAACAAGGAGGCGGCAGATCGTGAGATTGAACTAGAGCGCGAGGCCACCGAGGCCAAGATTGAGGCGATCCGCGATCG
>CAZJIF010000126.1:0-4824 GCA_964546045.1 uncultured Klebsiella sp.
ACGATCACCGTGGTGACGTGCATCTCGTCATGCAGGTTGCGCAGCCAGGCCCGCAGTTCCTTGCGCACCTTGGCATCCAGGGCACTGAAGGGTTCATCGAGCAGCAGCACCCGCGGCTGCACCGCCAGGGCCCGGGCCAGGGCCACCCGTTGACGCTGACCGCCCGAGAGCTGCGACGGGTAGCGGCCGCCAAAGCCCTGCAGCTGCACCAGCTCGAGCAATTCGTCGACGCGGCGGCGGATCGCGTCGTGCTTCCAGCCCCGCAACTCGAGGCCAAAGCCGATGTTCTGGCGCACCGTGCGGTGTTTGAACAGGGCGAAGTGCTGGAACACAAAGCCGACCTCCCGCTCCTGCACGGAGCGCTCGGTGGCTTCTTCGCCGGTAATCCAGATGCGGCCGCTGTCGGTGTCTTCGAGGCCGGCAATCAGCCGCAGCAGGGTGCTTTTGCCAGAACCGGAGGGGCCCAGCAGGGCTACCAGGGATCCACTGTCGACGTCGAGGCTGACGTTGTCGACCGCGCAGAACGAGCCGAACTGCTTGCTGACTCCTGCGACGCGGATGCCCATGACGTGAGATGCCGTGAACCAACCCCAGCAGGCTACCGCAAAGCTACTAATCCCTACCGGCTAACCGTTGAATTTGGCGGCGATCGGTGGTACGGTCCGCCGATCGCATGCCGTGTTGATGGCTTTTGCTGCCCTGCGCCGTTGGCGCCTTGTCCTGCCCGGCTGGTTGCAGCTGAGCTGGTCGTGGCGCATCACCTGGGTGTATCTGGCCCTCGTGCTCTTCCTTCCCCTGGGCGCCCTGGCGCTCAAGGCTTCGGCGGTGGGACCGGGCCAGTTCTGGGAGCTGGCCACCACCGACGAAGCCCTGGCCACCTACAGAATCAGCTTTGGTCTGGCCTTTCTGGCGGCCCTGATCAATGGCTTTTTTGGGCTGGTCATCGCCTGGGCACTGGTGCGCTGTGACTTTCCAGGCCGTCGGTTGCTCCATGCCCTGATCGATCTGCCCTTTGCCCTGCCCACGGCAGTGGCAGGCCTGGCCCTGGCTGCCCTGTACAGCACCAATGGCTGGGTGGGCGGTCCGCTGGAGGCCTGGTTCGGCATCAAGGTGTCATTCACCTCTTTGGGTGTGGGCGTGGCGATGCTGTTCATCTCGTTGCCGTTTGTGGTGCGCAGCGTTGAGCCCGTGCTTGAAGCGCTTGACATCGATCAGGAGGAAGCCGCCTGGTGCCTGGGCGCTAGCCCGCGCCAGACCCTGTTCAAGATCGTTCTGCCGCAGCTGATGCCGGCGATCCTCTCGGGTGTGGCCCAGGGCTACAGCCGCGCGGTCGGCGAATACGGCTCGGTGGTGATGATTTCGTCGAACGTGCCGTTCAAGGACCTGATCACCCCCACCTTGATCATTCAGAAGCTCGAGGAATACGACTTTGCCTCGGCCACCGTGATCGGCATGGTGATGCTGCTGTTTTCGCTGGTGAGCCTGGTGGTGATCAACGGCCTGCAGGTGTGGGGCCGCCACTGGGAAGCCAATCCCGCCACGTCGCTGTGAATCCCATGCGCCATCCTTTCGGCTTCCTGACGCGCCGCTTCAGCTGGCCCAAGCCTGCGGTGTTGATCCCTGTGGTTGCCTGCCTGTATGTGGCATTGATCATCCTGCTGCCAGCCCTGGAGGTGGTCGCCGGCGCCTTTGCCAAAGGTCTGCAGCCCTTTTTCGACAACTTTGGCAATGAAGATCTGCGCTCGGCGGTGTTGCTGACCTTGCGCTGCACCCTGATCGCCGTGCCCGCCAACACCATCTTTGGCCTGGCGGCTGCAACGGCCATTGCCCGCCGGCAGTTTCCGGGCAAGGCCCTGCTGCTGAGCGTGATCGATCTGCCGTTTTCGATCTCGCCAGTGGTGGTGGGTCTGATGCTGGTGCTGCTCTACAGCCCCACCAATGGGGTGTTTGGCGGCATCATCAGCAGCCTGGGCTGGAAGATTATTTTCTCCTGGCCGGGTATGGCTCTGGCCACGATCATCGTCACCTTCCCATTCATGGCCCGGGAGGTGATTCCGCTGCTGGAAGAAGAAGGCTGGGAGCAGGAGGAGGCCGCCCGCACCCTGGGGGCCACCAGCTGGCAGGTGTTTTGGAAGGTGACGTTGCCGTCCGTGCGCTGGGCTGTGCTCTATGGACTCATCTTGACCACGGCCCGGGCCCTGGGCGAATTTGGTGCCGTGGCGGTGGTCAGCGGCAACATCGCCGGTCAAACCCAGACCCTGCCGCTGTTTGTGGAGGATGCTTACAAGCAGTACGACACCGAGCTCGCCTATGGAGCCGCCCTCGTGCTGGGCGGCGTGGCACTCGTCTCACTGCTGCTCAAATTGCTGGTCGAGCAGTTTCTGGGCGGACTCAAGGAGAATCATCCGACCAACTAAAACTGCCAGCATCGCGGCTGCGGTCGCGATGCTGTGAAAACACTCACCAGCAACTAGAAGCGCGACATCGCTGCAATCTTGGCGAGCTTTTCTTTGTCAAGCCCAGCCAGCTCATCGAGCGCTAAAAGGTTCTCTTTGACCAGGCTGGCGAATACAAACAGGATGCCTTCAACGCGAAAGTCAAAACGGCCTTCGATCGTGTGCCGTTCGATGCTGAGAAAATCGTGCAAGGCCCAGACTGATTCGGCGTTGCTCAATGCTTCAGACTTGCTACGAACGGCTTGCACCAACTGATTGATGCTGCGGCTGTAGGCCTGATCAAACGCCGTGCGAGCCACGGCCTGCTCGCTGTCGCTCCAGCCATCAAGGGTGCCGTCGCTCATGAGCCTGCTATGTCTCCGTAGCCGACGCTACCGGGCTGGTCCGGGCAACGCGAGTGTCCGTGGACTGCTTCTGGCAGTGGGCAAGGCGAACCAGGGGAGTTCGGGGTGGTCATGGTGTTCGCGGTGGTAGCCGAAATGAAAACAGGCCAGAAGCGACAGCCAGGGGGGCAGATTCAGGCTGTCCGGGTGCTGGCGTCTCAGGGGTTCGCGTTGACTGCGGTGGGGTAGGTAGGTGCCCACCACGAACAGCTGCAGCGAGCTCAGCAGCAACGGCAGCGTGCCGAACAGCAACACATTGAGCATTGCTGTGGGTGTGAAGGGTGTGTAGACGGCGGCCAAGATTGCCCAGCCGGCCAGCAGCCCTCCCATCTGAGCGGGTGTCAGGTACCCCGCCATGAACTGCCGGTACCAGCCCAGAACGCCAGTGGTGTGTCCCACAGCGAAATCGGGATCCAGGTCGCTGGCCGTGGCCCGGTGGTGGTGTTGGTGGTTGGTTTTGCACCGCTCATAGGGCAGAGCGGCATAGAGCAGCAGCACGATCGCGCCTACCCGATCGTTGCGCTGCCGCTCGCCCGGCCAGAGCACGGCATGCATGGCGTCGTGGGCGACGATGAACAGGCCGGTTTGCAGCACCGTTCTGACCAGAACGGCTGCGCCCAGGGCCCACCAGGGCAGCCGCGCCGCATCGAGGCCCAGGCACAGCAGCAGCGAGGCCAGCCAGCCCAGCACCAAAGCAGCGCTGAAGCCCAGTCCCTGGTGCACTGGTGACCTCAGACCTGCGGCAGCCGTGCTCAACGGGCCAGTTTGAGCAGTTCGCTGGGGGAGGCCAGCAGATCGATGGCCACGAAATAGATCTTGCCCTCGGGATTGAGCAGGAAGCGCCAGGCCACGTTCATGCCGATGCCGGCGCCAAACCAGGGGGTCTGCACCTTGCCGGTCACCTTGATCTGGGTGAACCCATCTCCGGCGGGCTCCTCGACGCCCCGCTCAGGAATCAGCTTGAGGTTCTGGCAGTCCTCACGGAAGAAACGGAGGATGGCGTCGGTGCCGACGATCGGCTTCTTGAACGGGGGCTGGAGGGCTCCGTCGGCCAGGAACAGCTGGATCAGGTTGTCGAAGTCGTTGGCATTCAGCAGTTCCATGTACTGCGAGACCGTGGGGTTGCTCACCCCCAGAATCGAGACGCTCTGGCGCAGCTCGAGCGGTGTAGGAGGCGTCACCGGTTCGGCCACGCGCTGGGCATCACCCTTCTTGGGATCAAAGCCCATGTCGACCACGAAATTGCGCAGCAGGGTGATCTGCTGGCCCTGCTCCACCGATTTGACGCTGCTCAGCACCGCCAGGGCGTTGGGAGACAGCTGATACCCATCAGGGATGGGGGCGACGAGGCCCTGGGCCATCCATTCGCCCAGCTGATACCAGAAACCAAGCTTGATGTTCACCGACCAGATCGAATAGGTGCGGCCGATGGGGGTATCGGCGCGATTGGCCAGGTCGCACATCGTCTGGCTTTGCTCGGCGAAGCTCATCGCCTTGATCTCGTTGAGTGTGCGCTCCGCAAACTGCATGCTGGCAGCCCCCAGCGCTGCCACCGTGATCGATCGGCCCATCTCGAGGTAGGCGTACCAGATCAGGGCCAGCTGGTCTTCAGCGCTCAGCAGCTCGAAACGGGCCGTGATCGCGGGGACCACATCGGCGCTGCGGGTATCGGGGAAGATCTGGGCAGCTTTTTCGAGCGTGAACATCGAAACCCCGATTTTGTAAAGGATTGTTTCGCAACCCTAGTCCATTGCTCGCGGTTGTGGGCTGGTAATTGCTATGTGAGGCAGCCCTGCGACTGACCTGCCGCGGCGCGATTCGTGGCTTCACAGGGGAGGGGCTGAGCAGAACGGCGGAATTTGGACTCCCTCCGGCAGTCCGTCGTTGCGGGCCAGGCTGGCGTTCGCAGGGCCCAGCAATGGGATCAGCTGCTGCCAATCCATCGCTATGCAGACCCGATGAGCAGCCGCACCAGTCCAATCAGC
>CAZJIF010000127.1:0-4757 GCA_964546045.1 uncultured Klebsiella sp.
AGCCATTGCCATGTCAATGCCGGGCCGACCCGCACCGAAATGATGGATGGGGCCACCCTGGCGCTGATCCCCCAGGTGCTGGCGGCGCGGGGCATCGGCACGCTCGATCTGACCGGCGGTGCCCCCGAGTTGCATCCGGGTTTTCGCCCCCTGGTGCGCCAGGCGCGCGCCCTGGCTGCGGAGGTGATCGACCGCTGCAACCTCACCATCCTGAGCGAACCCGGTCAGCAGGATCTGGCGGCTTTTCTGGCCGAGCACCGCGTACGGGTCGTGGCCTCGCTGCCCTGTTATCTGCAGGACAACGTTGATCGCCAGCGCGGCAGCGGCGTGTTTGCGCGCAGCATCGCCGGCCTGCAGCAGCTCAATGCGCTCGGCTATGGCCGCGTTGGCAGCGGGCTCGAGCTTGACCTGGTGTTCAATCCCCAGGGCCCGACCCTGCCGCCGCCCCAACAGCAGCTGGAAGACGACTACCGCCGCCACCTGGGCGACACCTATGGCATCGTCTTCAACCGGTTGCTGGCCCTGGCCAACATGCCGATCGCCCGCTTTGCCGAGCAGTTGCGCCACCAGGGCCAGCTGGATGCCTACCAGCAGTTGCTCGTTCAGAACCACAACCCCGCCAACCTTGATCAGGTGATGTGCCGCTCCCTGATCAGCGTCGACTGGCGGGGGCGCCTCTATGACTGTGATTTCAACCAGATGCTGGGACTTCCCCTGACGGACGTCCCCCAGGTGGTGGGCCGGACCGCTGCTGCGCCCCGGGAGCGCTATCACCACCTCGGCGATCTGCTGCAGTGGGATCCTGCCGATGCACCGATCACCGTGGCTCACCACTGTCACGGCTGCACAGCCGGCAGTGGATCCAGTTGTGGGGGTTCCCTGCGCTGAAGACTGATCGGCGATCATCCTGGGGACAGTGTGCGACCAGCCCGTGACAGCCACCACCGATGCCCGCGGCCTGCAGCAGGGTGTGCGCGAGTACTACGGCAGCACCCTCGCCAGCAGTGCCGATCTGCGCACCAGCGCCTGCTGCGATGCCGGCAGCGTGCCGCCGGCGCTGAAGCCCCTGCTGGCCCGCATCCACCCTGAGGTCAGTGCCCGTTATTACGGTTGCGGTCTGGTAGCACCGACCCTGCTCGAAGGAACCCGTGTGCTGGACCTGGGCTGTGGCAGCGGTCGGGATGTGTACCTGCTGGCTCAGTTGGTGGGTCCTGCCGGAGCGGTGGTGGGGGTCGACATGACACCCGAGCAACTGGCGGTCGCCACTGCGCATCAGGGTTGGCATGCCGAGCAGTTCGGCTACGGCAACGTGCGGTTTCTCGAGGGCCTGATCGAGCAGCTCGATCAGCTGCCCCTCGAGCCCGCCAGTTTCGATGTGATTGTCTCCAACTGCGTCGTCAATCTGGCCACCGACAAAGCTGCGGTGCTGGCGGGCGTGCGCCGCCTGCTCAAGCCGGGCGGCGAGTTTCATTTTGCCGATGTCTATGCCGATCGCCGCATCGATCCGGCCCTGCGCCACGACCCGGTGCTCTATGGCGAGTGCCTGTCCGGCGCCTTGTACTGGAATGACTTTCTGCGGTTGGCGCGCCAGAGCGGTTTTGCCGATCCCCGGCTGCTGAGCAGCCGCCCCCTGGCGATCACCGACCCCGAGCTCACCGCCCGCACGGGCGAGACCCGCTTTTTCTCAGCCACCTACCGGCTGTTCAACATCCCTGAGCTTGAGGACGCCTGCGAGGACCACGGTCAGGCGGTGGCCTACCGGGGCACGATCCCTGGTCAGGCGCACGCCTTTGACCTCGACGCCCACCATCATTTCGAGACCGGCCGCATCGTGCCGGTCTGTGGCAACACCTGGCGCATGCTGCAGCAGACCCGGCTGTCGCCTTATTTCAGCTATCACGGCGACTTTGCGCGTCATTACGGCCTGTTCCCAGGCTGTGGCGGTGCCTTGCCGTTCGCCACCGAGCCAGCCAGTGCCGATGCTGCCGCGCCCGCCCCAGGCGCTCCGGCATGTTGCTGAGGCGATTCGCTGGTCTGCTGCTGCTGGCCGCCACGGGGCTGAGTCTCCATCCTTGGGCCTGGGCCGCCACCCGCCAGGGTGAGCCGGTGCAGGTCTGTGTGCTTGCCCCCCGGGTGGAGCCGGTTGACGAGGGCGAGGCTTTGGGGGAGGTACCCGTCGCTGCACCCACCCTGCTGGTGGTCGAACCGTTGCAGCTGGTCCGCTTCGAGAGCCTCGATGGACGTCTGCTCTGGAGTCGCCGTGCCCCTGCCGGGCGCTCGTTGCCCACACCGCTGCCCTGGCCCGTCGCCCCGCTGCGGCCCGGGCAGCAGGTGTTGCTGCGTCTGCAACCCCTGGGCGCCGCCGATGATGCCTTCGCCCATGTGCGTCTGCAGGCTGCCGGCCCGGCTGCCATGGCCGCCACCGCCGCGCTGATGCGCACCCTGGGCGGCGGTGTCGATGCCTGGATGGCCGCGATCAATCGGGCTCTGGAAGCGGGCGATGTGCCCCTGGCCTGGGCTTTGCTCTACGCACCGCAGGCGCCTGTCAGCGCCCCTCTTCAGGATCTGCGTCAGGAGGTCTGGCGTCGTGGTTGCGGTTGATCACAGACAGTTGATCACAGACAAAGGGCCCGACACCTCAGGTGCCGGGCCAAAGGATGATGGATTGACGAGAAACTGCGACTGGAAACGGTGACGCGGTGGCCGGACGGGCCGTCGGATCGGTGTGTCGCCACGGCTGGGCCGTCGGCGATCAGATCACCAACAGAAACGCGTCGGTGCTTCGTGAAGGATTGGATCTCCGGTCGGAGCTGCTCAAGGCGGCACCTGGGGCCATGGTGTCCAGGGATCGGTTCCCGTAGACCCGGGGGCACCTGGGGCGGTGCATCGGGTGGTTGCTGTGAACCTGGGATCCGCAGATCAGGACAAGACTGTTGGAGCAGGGGCCTGCGGTCAGCTGACTCCTGACGGCTGGCGGGGTGGAGTGTCATCCATCGCTGGGCCTCCGAATCGATGTCCCCAGTGTTGTCCCGCCACTGGCCCTTGGCCATAGGTAGGGATGCCTGTTTTTTGACGTCCCGGCTCGCTGGCCGTCACCCGGCCCGTCGCGTCCGCATTTCGTCGTCAGCATCCCCTCAGCCGTGATCGCTTCGGGGCCGATGCCTGAACTCAGTCGCCACCACCGCCGCACCCTGGAGGCGTTGTGGGCCCATCCCCTCAGCCATGGCCTGCGGCTCGGCTCGATTGAGGCCCTGCTGCTGGCCCTGGGGGCTGATCTGCAGCGTCAGGGCCAGCGGCTTGAGATCCGCTTTGACCATGGCCCCCGCGGCTGGATCCACGCCGGTGGCGGTGGTCTGCGTCAGGGCGACCTCGATGCCGAGACCGTGCAGCGGCTGCGCCATCTGCTCGGCGAGGCCGGCATCAGCCCGCAACATCCGGAACCGGTTCCGGATGTTGCCCGCGGCGATCAGGGGCTGCGCCTGGTGCTGGTGCTCGACCATCGCCAGACCCGGCTGCTGCGTCTGGACGGCGATGCCGTCGAGCAGGCGCTGCTGCAGCCCCATGGTCTGTGGGCCAGTGGTGAGAACCTCAGCCACCGCCACGATCGCGACATCGCCGGGCAGCGGGCGCCCGTGGACCATGCCTATCTCGAGCAGATCGCCCAGTCCCTGGCTGCTGCCGACGTGGTCCTGCTGCTGGGCCACGGCCATGGCGAGAGCGATCTGCGCACCCTGTTGCTGCGCCATCTGCAGCATCGCCATCCCGATCTGTTGCAGCGCATTGTCGGCATCGAGACGGTGGATGCCTCGGCCCTGACCGATCACCAGCTGCTCGCCCTGGCCCGCGAGCAGTTTGGCAACGCACCCCATCGCCGTCCGTTGATGGCGCCGGGCCAGGAGCCCCGCCGCGGCTGAGCGCACCGCAGCGCGATGGTTCAGGTGAACTAGTCTCGGGCTCTGGTTGTGCGCTGGTCGTGGCCGGTCTCGAGCTCGAGCTGTTGGGGCCCCTGTTGATCGGGGCAGAGCCGCGGCTGGTGGCCTTGGCGCTCGAGGCGGTGCCGGCTGGCTTTCCCAGTCCTGCGGCCGACTATGTCGAGGCTTCGATCGACCTGAATGTGGAGCTGGTGCCCCGTCCCAGTTCCACGTTCTTTGTCAGGGTGCAGGGCGATGCGATGGCCGCCGCCGGCATTCGCCACGGCGATCTGCTGGTGGTCGACCGCAGTCTCGCGCCGCGGCCGGGTTCCACCGTGGTGGTTGTCCATGGTGGTCAGTTGCTGCTGCGCCGCCTGGAGGGCCGTGCGCCCCGCTGGCGCCTGGTGGCCGAGGACCCGGCAATCGCTCCTCTGGCGCTCAATGGTGAGGATCCGCACCTGCTGGTCTGGGGGGTGGTGCTCCATGCCATCCACCATCTGCAGCGTTCCCGTTACCAGAACCCCTGAGTGCGCAGCCACAGGCCCAGCAGCAGCATCGGTACGAAAACCACGCCGGCGATCTGCAATTTGACCACCAGGGGCGATGGTTCGCGGTCGTTGCTGGAGATGCGGCCCATGGGTGGCGTGACGAGTGCGACGACTTTGGACGATGTCAGGGCGAACCGTCACCGGTTCCTCACGCCCCCTGTGGCGCTTTCTTTCCTTTCGCTTAAGATTTGGGTGTCTCGGCGAGTCGAGCGCGTGAACAGCAACCATCCCGTCCTCAATGCACTGGAGGCTCAGCTGCGGGAGTTGCGTCTTCGCTATGAGCACCATCCCAGTGAGC
>CAZJIF010000128.1:0-4632 GCA_964546045.1 uncultured Klebsiella sp.
GATCAGCCCCGTGCAGGCCTCCACCGTGGTGGCCTCCTGGCTGGCCAGCACGATCACGCCTGCATCGGCCTTGGCGCTGCGGATCTCCTCCAGCAGCCCTTCGCCGTAGTGGTCGAGCATCTCGTCGTGCAGCACAACGAACACCTCGCCGCTTGCCGCGCGCAGCAGGCCCAGCAGTTCGCGGCGGTTGGTGGCCGCGCCCAGCAGGCCCTCGGGCGCCACGCTGTAGGTCGCAAAGGCAAACAGGTAGGCAAAGGCTCGGCTGCGCCCGGCGATCAGCAACTTGCCGGGCAGCACCACCGCGGCGATCGAGCGCTCGACCTGGCTGAATGAGTCGGGCTGCCAGTGGATGGCCATTAGCACAGGGGATTGGTGAAGCGCAGGCCGGTGAACCGGCGAAAGCCGTTGTCGGCCGAGCAGAGGGTGCAGTTGTGCTCGAGCAGCAAGCGCAGCAGGGTCCAGTGTTGGGGCCCGGGCTCCACCACCTGCACCAATGGGTGACCGATCCAGGATTCGACCAGCTCCAACGCCTGCTCCGGCCCCAGGGGTCGTTGAAGCAGCCGCTGTTGCGTTGTCAGGCGCAGCACGGCCAGCACCACGTTCCACGCCAGGGCAACAGGTTCATCGGCCCTGCCTGAGCCGTTCGATCAGGAGTTCATCCTCAAGTGCCGCGGCCAGTTGGTTGGCCTGGATGAGGTCCACGCCGGGAGCCAATCCCCCGATCGAAAAGCTGGGGCAGCGGTAGGGCTCTCGCGGCGCGGCTTGGACTTGCCGCAAGCCGGCCTGCAGGGTCTCGTTGACCACCTGCTTGAAGGGTTTGCCGCTGTCAAGCGCCTTCTGGCGCAGTTGGCGCAGCAGCGTGTCGTCGATCGTCAACGTCGTGCGCATGGCATCAAGATGCATGCTCTTGTCGCATCATGGCATCGGTTTCTCCGGCCGAACGACTCTGGTCTGGGCAGGGTCAGGTGGCTTCGGCATGATCAGAACACTTCTGATCGGGCGCGGGATCGCCGACCACACCCATGCGCACAGGTGAGATCCATCGCGTCACCGGCGAGACCGACGTGCGCGTGACGCTTGACCTCGACGGCACGGGCCAATGCCAGGTGGGCACGGGCGTGCCGTTTCTGGATCACATGCTGCACCAGCTGGCCAGCCACGGGCTGCTGGACCTGGAGATCAGCGCCGTGGGCGACACCCACATCGACGATCACCACACCAACGAGGACGTGGGCATCGCCGTGGGGCAGGCCCTGGCCCAGGCCCTGGGCGATCGGCGCGGCATTCACCGCTTTGGCCACTTCGTGGCGCCCCTCGACGAGGCCCTGGTGCAGGTGGCGCTCGACTGCAGCGGCCGCCCCCACCTGAGCTACAGCCTGCAGATCCCGGCCCAGAAGATCGGCACGTACGACACCGAACTGGTCAAAGAATTCTTTGTGGCGGTGGCCAACAACGCCGGCCTGACCCTGCACATCCGCCAGCTCGACGGGGTCAATTCGCACCACATCGTCGAGGCCTGCTTCAAGGCCTTTGCCCGCGCCCTGCGCCTGGCCACCGAGCTGGACCCCCGCCGCGCCGGCGCCGTTCCCAGCAGCAAGGGCGTGCTGGAGCGGGCCGGAGCCTGAGCCAACCGCTGGGATTTGAGGCATGGTGGCGGCAGATGCACGGTTGACCCTCGGTTGACCCTTGAGCTCCCATGAAGATCGGCATTCTTGGCGCAGGCAACATCGGCGGCGGCCTGGCCCGGGCCTGGGCCGCGGCGGGCCATCAGGTGATGGTCAGCGGCTCGCGTGATCCCGCCAAGCTGGCGGCCGTCGCCGCCGAGGCCGGCCATGGCGCGGTGACCGGCAGCCTCGAGCAGGCGGCCGCCTTTGGCGAGGTGGTGCTGCTGGCGTTGCTGTGGCCCCAGGTGCCCGAAACCCTGGCGGCCCTGGCCCCTGTGCTGCAGGGCAAGGTGCTGATCGATGCCAGCAACCCGCTGACCCCCGATTTTGTGCACCTGGCGATCGGCCACACCGATTCGGGCGGCGAGACCGTGGCCCGGATGCTGCCGGGCGTGCGGGTGGTGAAGGCCTACAACTCGGTGGGGGCCAACATCGTCGGTAGCGCCGACAAGCGCTTCGGGGGGGTCGCACCGACGTTGTTTTTCTGCGGCGAGGACGCCGAGGCCAAACAGGTCGTCGCCGGCCTGATCGCCGACAGCGGCTTCGAGCCCTTTGACGTGGGCGGCATCGCCACCAGCCGCTTTCTCGAGCCGCTCGAGCAGCTCTGGGTCGAGATCCTCAAATCGGGGATCCAACAGGAGTTCATCCTCTCGCTGCTGCGGCGTTGAGGGCAGGCCTGCGGCGCCCGCCCGCCACTTAACAGTCCGTTACGGGATGATGGATTGATTCCTGCCCGCCGCCGATGACCGCCGCCCCCAGCGTTGTTGCTGGTTACGACCGGGCCGACTGGGCCAGCGCCTTCCGCAACGTGGGCGTCGAACTGGATGGCGTCCCTGTGGCGGCCGTGCGGGGCACGATCCCGCCCGGGCTCAGCGGCACCCTGTACCGCAATGGCCCGGGCCGGCTCGAGCGCGGCGGCCAATGGGTCCACCACCCCTTTGACGGCGACGGGATGATCACCGCCCTGCGCTTTGCGGGCGGCACCGCCCTGCTGCGCAACCGCTTCGTGCGCACCGAGGGCTGGCTGGCCGAAGAACAGGCCGACCGCTTTCTGTACCGGGGGGTGTTCGGCACCCAGAAGCCCGGCGGCGCGGCCGCCAATGCCTTTGACCTGCGGCTCAAGAACATCGCCAACACCCATGTGGTGCGCCTGGGCGACCAGCTGCTGGCCCTGTGGGAGGCGGCCGAGCCCCACGCCCTGGACCCCGACACCCTGGAAACCCGCGGCCTCAGCCGCCTGGGTGGTCTGCTCAAGAAGGGCGAGGCCTTCAGCGCCCATCCGCGCTTTGACCCCGGCCACCATGGCGCGCCCCGCATGGTGACCTTCGGGGTCAAGACCGGCCCCAGCAGCACCGTGCGGCTGATGGAGTTCGGCGCCGATGGCAACCTGATCGCCGAGCGCCGCGACAGTTTCAAGGGCTTCGCCTTTCTGCACGACTTTGCGATCACCCCCAACTGGGCGGTGTTTCTGCAGAACGCCGTCGCCTTCAACCCGTTGCCGTTTGTGCTGGGCCAAAAGGGTGCGGCCCAGTGCCTGGCCTCCAAGCCGGGCGAGGCGGGCCAGTTTTGGTTGATTCCCCGACCGGGCCGTGACGGTGTCACCGGCACCTCAAAGCCCGTGCTGGTGCCGGCCCCCGAGGGTTTTGTGTTTCACCACCTCAATGCCTTTGAGGATGGCGAAACGGGCGAGCTGGTGGTCGATTCGATCTTCTACGACGATTTCCCCTCGATCGGTCCGGAGACCGATTTCCGCACGATCGATTTCGACACCATTCCGGCGGGTCGGCTCCAACGCTGCCGCATCGATCCCGCCAGCGGCACGGTGCGTGTCGAGGTGCTCGAGCAGCGCTGCTGCGAGTTCGCCATGGTCAACCCCCAGCAGCAGGGCCTGGCGGCCCGCTACGCCTGGATGGCCGTGGCCGGTCGCGAGCGCGGCAACGACCCCCTGCAGGCGATCGAAAAACTCGATCTGGTTGACGGCACCCGCCATGTCTGGAGCGCCGCCCCCCGCGGTTTTGTGACCGAGCCGGTGATGGTGCCTGCCCCGGGCGCAGCCGCCGAAGACGCCGGTTGGGTGCTGGTGCCGGTCTGGAACGGGGCCCGCTGCGCCACCGATCTGGTGATCCTCAACGCCGCCGACCTCAGCGAGGAGGCCGTGCTCGAGCTGCCCCTGGCCATCCCCTATGGCCTGCACGGCAGCTGGGCTGCTGGCTGAGGCCCCTCAGCTCAGCTGTTGTTGAATGCCTGGCCCAGCAGCGCGCGCAGCCGCGGTTCGAGCAGGGCGAAGGCCCGGCCCCGGTGGCCCAGGCGCCCCTTGGTCGCTGCATCCATTTCGGCGAAGCTGAGGCCGGTCTCAGGCACCAGAAAAATCGGGTCGTAGCCGAAGCCGCCGCTGCCGCGTTCGGCCGCGAGGATCAGGCCCGGGCAGTGGCCTTCGACCTCGAGCACCACCGCGCCGCTGGGGTCGGCCACCGCCAGGGCGGCGGTGAAGTGGGCGCTGCGGTCGCTGGCACCGTCGAGCTCTTGTAGCAGCCTGGCGATGCGGGCGGCGTCGCTGTCGGCGTAGCGGGCCGACTGCACCCCGGGTGCACCCCCCAGGGCGGCCACACTCAGGCCCGAGTCGTCGGCCAGGGCCCATTGGCTGGTCGCCTGGGCCACGGCGATCGCCTTCAGGCGGGCGTTGTCGGCAAAGGTGCTGCCGGTTTCCTCGATCACGAGGCCGGCGGGCATCGGCTCGATCGCCAGCGGCAGGTGGGCCAGCAGCCGGCTGAATTCACGGATTTTGCCGGCATTGCCGCTGGCGATCACCAGGCGGGTCATCAACGGTGGGGTCATCGGCTTCAGGCCCCTTCGGCCAGCTGGCGTGCCCAGGCCAGCACCTCGGCCACCCGTGCCGCACTGGGGGCTTCGCAGTAGAGCCGCAGCAGCGGTTCGGTGCCCGAAAAGCGCAGCATCAGCCAGTGGCTGG
>CAZJIF010000129.1:0-1815 GCA_964546045.1 uncultured Klebsiella sp.
CGGCGGCGATAGCGTCAGAGCAGGGATGGATCAGGTCAGGGACTGTGCCCTGGCTGGGCCTGCCGCACCTTGCCTGTGACCCCGATGCTGCTCACCGATCGCCTGCTGCGCAGCTGGGTGCGCTGCCGGCGCCGGGCCTGGCTCGATCAACATGGCCCCTCGGAGCAACGGCAGTGGAACGCCCACCGTGCCCTGGCACTGCAGGAGCAGGTCCAGAGTTTTCAGGCCCTGATTGCGCGCCGGCCGGGCCATGGACTGGACGCAGCGCAGGCTGGTGCCGAAGCCGTGGTGGGGTTGCGGCTCAAGGGCATGGGTCCCGCGGGCCTGCCGGTTGAGGCCCACCCGCCGCTGCTGCAGCGGATCGACGGCAGCAGCCGTTGGGGTGACTGGAGCTACCGGCCGGTGCTGGCACGGCAGGGGTATCGGGTCACCCGCGAGCATCGCGTGCAACTGGCCCTCTGGGGCCGGCTGCTGGCTTCGCTGCAACAGGCCAGCGTCAGCCACGGGCTCGTGGTGGCGGGCGGTGGCCGCCAGTTGCAGCAGGAGCGTCTGGCCCTGGGCGGCAGCCTGCAGCGCCAGCTCGACGAGAGCCTCGAGCGCCTGGCGGCCGATCTGCAGCGGTCCGAGCCTCCGGCCCTGGTCAGTGACCGCAAGAAATGCACCCTTTGCAGCTGGCGCCGGCTCTGCGATCAGGTTGCCGCCGCCGAAGGTCACCTCAGTGAGGTGAGCGGCATCGGCGGCAAACGCCGGGATCTGCTGATGAGCCAGGGCATCGGCACCCTGGCCGACCTGGCGGCCACGGACCCCGCCGCGCTGGCGGCCCAGCTGGAGCTGGCCGATCCGCAGCACGCCAGGCAGCACGCCGCCATCGCTGCCGAACTGGTGGCCCAGGCCCAGGTCCAGGCCGACGGCAGGCCAGAGCGCCTGACATCCGCCCCTGCCCTGCCCGAGCTGGCGCAGGCCCCAGGGGTGCTGCTGTACGACATCGAATCGGACCCCGACGCCCGCGATGACTTCCTGCATGGCTTCGTGCCCCTGCGGCGCCTGAGCGCCGACGGCGCCTGGTCTGCCCCTGAACGCTATGTGCCCCTGCTGGCGCTGCAGGAGCATGGCGAGCAGCGCCTGTGGACACGGCTGCAGCGGTTGCTGGCGGCCTATCCCGATTGGCCGATCCTCCATTACGGCGAGACCGAATCCCTCGCCCTGGTGCGTCTGGCCCAGCGCCAGGGGGCCTCGGAGGCCCAGATTGAGCAGCTGCGGGGTCGATTGATCGATCTGCACGCGCGCCTGCGCCACAGCTGGCGGCTGCCGGTGGGCAGTTACGGGCTCAAGGCGGTGGCCAGCTGGTTGGGTTTCGCCTGGAGTCAAAGCGGCGTCGATGGGGCCCGCTGCCTGCTCTGGTGGCGGCAGTGGCGCCAGTGGCATCGCGATCCTGGACCCCGGGGCCGGGCGGCCCGCCGGCATCTGCAGCAGATCTTTCTGTACAACCGCGACGACAGCCTGGCCAGCTGGACGGTGGCCCGTTGGCTGCTGGATCAGGGTTGACGCACCGGATCAAGGTTGAGCCTTGCCGGCCCGGCTGCCTGCTGCGGGGGGCGGTGGCGGCACAAAGGCTTCGGGCACCGACACCGTCAGCAAGGGCCTGGGGTCTGCGGCCGCTGCCTCGCCTGCCAGCAACTGCCCTAGGCCCAGGGCGCTGCGCCGCACCAGGGCCAGGCCGATCCAGAGCGCGCCGTCGCGTTGCGGCAGCCGCAGCACCGAGGTGATCGTGCCGGCCTTGTCGCCGCTCGGGCTCCACAGGGTCTGGCCGACGGT
>CAZJIF010000129.1:1915-4555 GCA_964546045.1 uncultured Klebsiella sp.
CAGCGTCAGCAGGATTGGCGTCCCTTTGTTGCCAGCACCAGCGGCGCAGTTGCTGCTTGACGCCGTCGTAGGTGGCGAGCTTGGCCAGGGTCTCCTGGCCCACGTAACAGCCCTTGCTGAGGCTCACCCGCGGCGCCAGACCCAGTTCAAACGGGTTGGTGCCGTCGTTGAGTTCGCCCGGAGCGGCGGGCCAGCCCTGCTGGATGCGCCAGCGCTCCTGCTCGAGGGCGCTCAGCGCGCGGCTGCCGGCGATCAGGGGGTGGGCCGCCGTCGGCGGCTGCACCAGCAGCTGGTGCTCCACCAACCAGGTGGTCAGGCCGTCGGCTTCGGCGCCGTCGCTCAGGGGTTGCCAGCGGCCGGGTTCTGGCCGGGGCTGGTCTGTAGCCAGCAGGCTGCCGTCGGCCAACAGGCTGCTGTCGCCCAGCGGGGTGATCAGCAGCGCCGGCTGCAGCGGGCCCAGCTGCACCTGATCCGCCGGAAACAGCACCCGGTCGAGGGCCGTGCGCACGGCCTCGGGGTCGCCGGCTTCGATCAGCAGCCAGGCACCCTGCGCATCCACCAGCACCCTCGCCAGGGCGCGCATGCGGGCGGTGGGGCTGATCAGGCAGGTGGCCAGGGCGCTGCCCGGAGGGGCCAGGGCGATCGCCTGGCTGCTCTGGCCGTGCAGAAAGCGCAGGGCATCGGCCCCGTCGAGCCGCAGCAGCCAGGCGGGTTGTTCCAGCCGGCAGGGGCCCTCGGGGCGCCAGGCCCAGCAGGTGGCGGCAGCGTCCATCAGGCTTCGGCGGCCGCCGTCGCAGCCACCTCGTCGAGCAGGAACAGGCTGCGCAGCTCGAGCCCGGCGGCGGTCATCGCTGCAAGGCCTCCTTCTTGCCGGTCAACGATCGTGACCACCCGGTTCACCGTGTAGCCCGCCTCGCGCAGCTGGTTCACCGCCTTGAGCGAGGAGCCGCCCGTGGTCACCACGTCCTCCAGCACGGTGATCACGCTGCCGGCCGGCGGCAGGGGGCCTTCGAGCCAGGCGCCGGTGCCATGGCCCTTGGCCTCCTTGCGCACAATCAACGCGTCCAGGCTGCGGCCCGCCAGGGCCGCTTGCAGGGCCACGGCGCTGACCAACGGGTCGGCACCCAAGGTCAGGCCGGCCACGGCAGCGGCTTCGGCTTCGACCTGCTCGAGCATCAGGGCTCCCAGCAAGGCCAGCCCTTCGCCACTCAGGCTCACCGGTTTGCAGTTGACGTAATGGTCGCTGCTGCGCCCCGAGGCCAGGGTGAACCGGCCGTGGCGGTAGGCCTTGGTCGCCAGCAGCGGCAGCAGGGCCTGGCGCATCGCCGCGCTGGTGCTGGGCAGGGAGGACATGGGCTGGTGTTCGCGCCTGGGCCTGTCTAGTTTGCGCGCAGCACCTGTCCCGCTGCCGGGCTCCTTGCCCGGCCCCTGCCATGGCTCACTCGTTTTTGCCGCAACCTCGGTGGTGTCTGGCCCTGCTGAGCGGATCGTTGCTGAGCGCCCCCCTGCTGGCGGCCCCCGCCCTGGCCGGGCCGGTGCTGTGCACCACCACCCTCGAGGCCCCCGCCCAACCCGGCGGGGCACCGCGCGAGGTGAGCCGCTGCGGAGCGGTGCAGACCCTGCCCGAGCTGGTGGACCAGCGCTTTTTCACCTACACCGCCCCCTATGCCGAGGGGGTCAGCATCCGCGGCCAGCTGCGCGACCTGTTCGGTGTTGCCACCGGCTCGATCAACCGGGGCGACGGGATCCGCGCCTTCGGCTTTACCGATCAGACGATCGTTTGGGATGGCACGGCGCTGCAGAACACCACCGGGGTGCTGCTGGAGGCCCAGGGCGATCTGCTGCCGTGGCGCACGGCTGACCTCACCAATGGCTTCAACGGCAGCCTGGGCAGCCCCGGCCGCAGCGGGGGCAGCACCGTTGGCCGCTGAGTTGTGGTAGACACGCGACGGCTGCCAGGCCGCACGGGGGTCTAGCAATCTGGTGAATGCAGCGAACTCATAATTCGCCTTAGCCGAGTTCGATCCTCGGGACCCCCATCCGCATCAACCTGCCGCGCCATCGCTGATAATGCGGCCGTACCTGGGGCCGGAGCCATGAACCCTGTGCGTGTGGGTGTCATCGGCATCGGCAACATGGGCTGGCACCACGCCAGGGTGCTGAGCCTGCTCAAAGATGCCCAGCTGGTGGGTGTCGCCGACCCCGATGAAGTCCGTGGCCGGTTGGCGACCGAGCAGTTCGGCTGCGGCTGGTTTCCCGATTACCGGGCCATGCTCGGCGAGGTGGAGGCGGTCTGCATCGCCGTGCCGACCCTGCTGCATCACCGCGTGGGCCTGGCCTGCCTGCAGGCCGGTGTGCATGTGCTGATCGAAAAGCCGATCGCCGCCAGCCAGGAGGAAGCGGCCGATCTGATCCGCGCCGCCGAATCGGGCGGCCGCCTGCTGCAGGTGGGTCACATCGAGCGCTTCAACCCCGCCTTCCGCGAGTTGGTCAAGGTGGTTGCCGGTGAGGAGGTGGTGGTGCTCGAGGCCCGTCGCCACAGCCCCAATGCCGACCGCGCCAACGACGTGTCGGTGGTGCTGGATCTGATGATTCACGACATCGACCTGGTGCTCGAGCTGGCCGCCTCGCCGGTGGTGC
>CAZJIF010000130.1:0-4528 GCA_964546045.1 uncultured Klebsiella sp.
GCCGTCTGCAGCTGCTGCAGCCAGTCGAGCAGGGCCCGGTTGACCTGGTCGGGCACTTCGTCGTGGGGACAGTGGCCCGCCTCCAGCACCACCTCGCTGGTGCGGGCGGGGGCGTGGCGCTGGAACGCTGCCCGGCGGCCGGCAGCATTGATCCAGGGATCGCGGATGCCCCACAGCAGCAGCAGCGGGCAATCCAGCTGGGCAAACAGCTCGTCGAGGGGCTGGCCGCGGGGGATGTCGAACACGGTGCGGAACACGCCAAAGGCCCCCGGATCGCGCGACGGCCGCAAAATGGACTGCACCAGCTCCTCATCGACGTTGCTGCGGTCGATGTACACCTGGTTCAGGGTGCGGCGCACCGTTGCCGGCCGGCGCAGGTTCTCAAACAACAGCCGCTGCAGCACAGGGCTCTTGAGCAGGGCACCGCCGATGGTCGCTCGGGCGATGGCGCCCCAGCCCCTGGGCGGCTCCTGCTCGTCCGAAAACGGCCCGGCGGCGTTGACCAGCACCACCCCGGCGGCCTGATCGCCCAGGGCCACGCCCGCCGCCAGGGAGGCGAAGCCCCCCAGGGAATTGCCCACCAACACCGTGGGGCGGCCGATGCGCTCGCGCACGTAGGCCGCCAGCTGGTCGCGCCACAGGGCACCGCCATAGGTCAGAGCCGCGGGTTTGGCGCTGCGGCCGAACCCCAGCAGGTCAATGGCGTGGACCTCGTGGCTGCGCGCCAGCACCGGCAGGTTGTGGCGCCAATGGTCGGTCGAGGCCCCGAAACCATGGACCAGCAGCACCGCCGGACCGGTGGGCTGCTCGGGGGCCGCCTGAACCGCATGGACCGGATGGTCCAGGTAGGTCCAGGGGGCCGGGCTGCAGGTCGCGGTGGTCAAGGGCAGGAGGTGATCAGGACGGGGTTTCGGTGAGGGGATCCAGCTCCGGTTCGGCGGTCTGACCCGCCAGCACCACGCGCAACAGGATCGGTGCCAGGAAGGTGGTGCCGATCACCATCAGCAGAATCGCCGCCTCGAGCGGCGGGGTCAGGATCGCCGCCTGGGTGCCGAGCCCCAGGAAGATCAGACCCACCTCACCTCTGGGCATCATGCCCAGACCGACCACCAGACGGTTGGTCTTGACCTTGCTGACGTAGCTCCAACCGGCTGCGATCTTGCCGGCGATGGCCACCGTCAGCAGGAAGGCCGCGACAATCAGACCCTCGCGGTTGGCCGGATCGAACGGGTTGAGCACCGACAGATCCATGCTGGTGCCGATCAACACGAAGAAGACCGTGGCGAACAGCGCCACCAGGGGCTTGACCGTGTCCTGAATCTCGTGGGTGCGGCGCGATCCACTCAGGATCAGGCCGGCGGCAAAGGCCCCCAGGGCCGCCTCCAGACCGATCGCCTGGGCCGCAAAACAGCAACCGGTCAACACCAGGAAGGAGGCGACGACCACGTCGCCGGGGGCCTTGAGGCGGTCGATCACCCAGTCAAAGGCCGGCGCCGCCGTGCGGCTCAGGAACAGGGCCGCCGCCACGAACACACCGGCAGCGGTGACCAACTTGAGAATCGGCGCCACGGCAAAGCCTTCGCCACCAGCCAGGGCAACCACCACAGCCAGGATCACGATGCCGAGGATGTCATCGAGCACGGCAGCACCGATGACGGTCTGGCCTTCGCGGGTCTTGAGGAACTTGAGCTCGCCGAACACGCTGGCGGTGATGCCGATGCTGGTGGCGGTCATCGCCGCGCCGGCGAAGATCGCCGGAATCAGCGGCACATGGAAGAAGTAATACAGACCGGCGGTGCCCATCGCAAACGGCAGCACCACACCGGTGACGGCCACTGTGGTGGCCTGCACCCCCACGGCCACGAGCTCATCAAGCTCGCTTTCCAGACCGGTCAGAAACAGCAGCGCATAGAGCCCCAGCCGCGCCACCGCCTCGAGGTTGGGGAAGGTTTCGTTGTAGATCTCGCCCACCTGGTCGGGGGTGAGGCCCGACAGGCTGCCCACGACCTGTTCGAGCAGGCCACTGATCTGGGCGTGGGTCTCGGGCGGCAGGATCAGGTGCAGGCCCGAGGCGCCGATCAGCACGCCGGCCACCAGTTCACCCAGGATCGTCGGCAGCTGCAGCCGCACCATCAGCTCGGCCAGGGCCCGGGCCGCCAGAAAGATGACGATGTACTGACCCACAGCAATCAGGGTCTCGGCCACCTCCCCCTGGTGGTTGCCGATCTCGAGCAATAAGGGGTCAAGAAGCATCGGGGGCTGTGTCTGATGGCAGCGGCGTGACGTTAGGACTTTCAGGCCGGGTGCTTGGACGCTGATCTTTAACGGCTCGTCGGCTGCAGCGACGGCAGCGATCGCTACGGTCCGGGAGAGCCTCAACGGTCCGGAGCCATGCAGACCGCCAGCGAACCTGTCGCCCAGGAGACCCTGCAGGGCATCGATGCCTGGTGGCGGGCGGCCAATTATCTGGCCGTCGGCATGATCTACCTGCAGGACAACCCCCTGCTGAGCGAGCCGCTGCGGCCTGAGCACATCAAGAACCGGCTGCTGGGCCACTGGGGGTCCAGTCCCGGCCAGGCCTTCATCTGGGCCCATGCCAACCGGCTGATCCGCGAGCGGGATCTGGACATGATCTATCTGTCCGGACCGGGCCATGGCGCCCCGGGGGTGCTGGGTCCCACCTACCTGGACGGCAGCTACAGCGAGATCTATCCCGACAAGTCGCAGGATGCCCGCGGCCTGCGCCGCTTTTTCAAGCAGTTCTCGTTTCCAGGCCACATCGGCAGCCACTGCACCCCCGAAACCCCCGGCTCGATCCACGAGGGGGGCGAGCTGGGCTATGTGCTGTCGCACGCCTGCGGTGCGGTGTTCGACAACCCCGAGCTCATCGCCATCGCCTGCGTCGGTGACGGCGAGGCCGAAACGGGCCCCCTGGCCACCAGCTGGCACATCAACAAGTTCCTCAACCCGATCGATGACGGGGCGGTGCTGCCGGTGCTGCACCTCAACGGCTACAAGATCGCCAACCCGACCCTGCTGGCCCGCATTCCCAAGGAGGAATTGGCCAGCCTGATGCGGGGCTACGGCTGGGAGCCCCTGTTCGTCGAGGGCCACGAACCGATGGCGATGCACGCGGCGATGGCCGCCGCCATGGACGAGGCGATCGGCCGCATCAGCGCCATTCGCGCCGAAGCGCGCCGCAGCGGCGAAGCCCAACGGCCCTACTGGCCCATGATTGTGCTGCGCTCGCCCAAGGGCTGGACAGGGCCCGCCGCCCTGGGTGACAAGAAACTCGAAGGCTTCTGGCGGTCCCACCAGGTGCCGCTGCCCAACCCCAGGCACGACACCGCCCAGCTGCAACAGCTGGAGGCCTGGCTCAAGAGCTACCGCCCCTGGGAGCTGTTTGACGACAACGGCAGCCTGCGGCCCGAGCTGCAGGCCCTGTCACCGCTGGGCAGCCGCCGCATGGGGTCCAACCCCCATGCCAATGGCGGCCTGCTGCGGCGCAAACTGCACCTGCCCCAGAGCAGCGCCTACGCCGTACCGATCAGCGCCCCTGGCCAGATCGAACACGAAAACACGGCCGTGCTGGGCGAACTGCTGCGCGATGCGATCGGCCTGAACCCGGACAACCTGCGGGTGTTCGGGCCCGACGAGACCGCCTCCAACCGCCTGCAGGCGATCTACGAGCGCAGCAAAAAGGTCTGGATGGAGGATCTGCTGCCAGAGGACCTCAACGGCAGTGAGCTCTCCCGCAGCGGCCGGGTGGTCGAAATGCTCAGCGAGCACACCCTGGTCGGGATGATGGAGGGCTACCTGCTCACCGGCAGGTACGGCTTCTTCCACACCTACGAGGCCTTCGCCCATGTGATCGCCTCGATGTTCAACCAGCACGCCAAGTGGCTGGAGAGCTGCATCAACCACGCCCCCTGGCGCGCCCCGATCGCCCCCTGGACCTGCCTGATCAGCTCGACGGTGTGGCGCCAGGACCACAACGGCTTCACCCACCAGGATCCCGGCTTCATCGACCTGGCCGGCAACAAGAGCGGCGAAGTGGTGAGGGTGTACCTCCCCGCGGATGCCAACTGCCTGCTGGCAGTGGCCGAGGAGGCCCTGGTGGAGAACAACGTGTGCAACATCATCGTGAGTGACAAGCAGAGCCACCTGCAGTACCTCACCCTGGAGCAGGCCCGCGCCCACGTGGCCAAGGGCATCGGCCTGTGGAGCTGGGCCAGCAACGACGACAGCGGCACCGAGCCCGACGAGCCGGATGTGGTGATGGCCTGCGCCGGCGACATCCCCACCAAGGAGACCCTGGCGGCCGTTGAGATCCTGCGCCGGGAGATCCCCCACCTGAAGATCCGCGTGCTCAACGTGGTGAAGCTGTTCGCCCTCACCTCGCCCAGCGAGCACCCCCACGGCCTCAGCGACCGCGACTTCGACGGCCTGTTCACCACCGACCGGCCGGTGATCTTCAACTTCCACGGCTACCCCTGGCTGATCCACCGGCTCACCTACCGGCGCACCA
>CAZJIF010000131.1:0-4511 GCA_964546045.1 uncultured Klebsiella sp.
ACCGCCGTGTTGCCCGCGGCCAGGGCGTTGACCAGCGGCTGCAGGCAGAGCTGCACGGGATAGTTCCAGGGGCTGATGATCAGCACGCAGCCCAGGGGTTCGGGTTGTTGCCACGCCTTGCCAGGTTGCAGGTGGAGGGCCAGGGGCAGGGGCCGTGGGGCCATCCATCGCCCCAGCTGCCGCCGGCACAGCCGCAGCTCCTGGCGCACCAGCAGCAGCTCGGTTGCGGCCTCCAGCGGAGGCTTGCCCAGGTCGCTGGCCAGGGCCGTGATCAACGCCTGTTCGTGGTCAACGAGCAGGGTGTTCAGCCGTTGCAGCTGGGACTCGCGCCAGGCTCGCGGTCGGGTCACGCCGGTCTGGACCAGCCGCCGCATGGTGGTGCTGTTCATCGGGTCTGGACCCTGTTGGCCTCGGGCTCCCCACCCTGGCAAGGCCGCCCAGCCGTTGCTGCAGCTGCCGCAGGCAGGGGTGAGCCGCCAGCTCGGGCAGGACCAGCAGGCTCAGGCCGGGCCGTGCCGGACAGTCGAGCCGGGCAACGGTGCGGGTCCCCTCGGCCGGCAGGTTGGCGGAGGTTGGGATCATCGCCAGATCGAGCACGCGCGAGGCCAGCAGGCGCAGGGTGCGCCCCTCCTGGCGCCAGGCGCGGGGCATGGGGCCGCGACAGTCCAGCAGCACGCTGTTGAACGTCAGGGTCGGGTGGCCCACCCATTGCAGGGCCTTGGGGCCCTGTGCCAGGCGCCGCAGCTGGGCTGCCCGGCGCAGGTGGCTCAGCAGTTCCAGGTTGCTGGTCGCCTGATAGATCCCTTCGTCCTTGCAAAAGCCCAGGTCCAGCTGGGTGCTGATCCGCCGGAAGGCCCGTGAGACCGAGCTCTGGTCGCATTGGATCCAGCGTGCGGCAAGCGCTGTGCTGCCGGCGATTTCGAGGCAATCGAGGATCGGCAGCCCATCCAGAAAGATGTCGCGCATGGCAATGGCCTGGCCCCATGCACCGTATGCATCGCTGCGGTCGGGGGCGGTGGCTTTACCCGTTACTGGGTAGGGCGTGGCGCCAGGGCGAGGATCAGGGTCACGGAGGCGCCCCCGAGTTCGGCCGAGCGCCCCAGGATCAGGCGCCCACCGTGGTTGTCCATGGTGGTCTGCACCACGAACAAACCCAGCCCAGAACCCTTGGGCTGGGCGCTGCTCAGCGGTTCGATCAGGTCGCTGCGCGGGGGCAGCCCAGGGCCATTGTCCTCGATCTGCAGGTGCGCCCCGTCGCCCGTGGACTGCAGCTTGAGCACGAGCCGGCGGGGCTCGGCCTGGGGCTGCAGGGCTTCGATGCCGTTGCGCAGCACATTGACGATCGCGATCTGCAGCTGGGCGCTGTCGCCTTCGATCCAGCACGGCTGATCCAGCCCCACACTGTCGAGCTGCACGGACGCCTTGCCCGCGGCCGGACGCACATACAGCAGGGCGCTGCTGGCCACGGTGGCCAGGTCCAGCGTTTGGTGGCTGGTCTGCACATTGCGCAACAGGCAGCGCATCTTCTCGATCGTGCTGAGCACCTGTTCGGCGGCGTGGGCGATGCCGCTCAGCTGGTGCCGGCAGTTGTCGTCGGCTGGGTGCCCCGGTTCATCGGTGTTCAGCAGCAGTTGGCTGCTCAGCAGGATCTGGCTCAGCGGGCCTTTGATCTCATGGGCGACCGCCGCCGCTTCGAGGCTGCTGCGCAGCTTCAGCTTGAGCAGTTGCAACGACTGGGCATCTTTGAGTCGGGCGCGTTCGCCTGCAGCGGCCAGCGCCTGCTGGGAGCGCTGCAGCTGTTGCACCAGCGCGCCAAAATCCGACGCCATGGACGCCAGTTCGGCGGCCGAGCCGGCTGGCAAGGTCGGCGCAAACGGGCGTGACGGCTCCCGCACAGCCTGCTGGGCACGGTCCTGCAAGAGCTCCATCGGTGCCAGCAACCAACGGATCACCTGCCGGTTCAGCAGCAGCGCCCCAGCCAGGGCCAGCAACCCCAGCACCACGGCCAGCTGGATCTGCTGCTGGCTGCGGATCAGGGCGGCTTCGGTGCTGGTGACGGTGATCAGCAGCCAGTCGAGCCCTTGCGGTTGCCCCCAGGGCTGGGCTTTGACGAGGTGGCTCTCCCCACCCAGCTTGACCGTCTGGATCGCGCCGCCCCTGCGCCGTGGCCCCCGCAGGCTGGTCGCCGCCGAGCGGCCCAGGGGATCGCTGAGCTGATCCAGGTGCATCCGTCGCAGCGTTCCGTTGCTGCGGGCCAGGGTCAGATCCGGTCTTGAGCTGGCCACCACCAGGCCATTGGGCTCGACGATCAGGGCCAGACCCGGTTTCCCCTGCCAGAGCTGTTGCAACCAGGTGCTGAGCTGGCTCAGCACAAAATCGACGCCGATCACTCCCTGAAGCGTGCCGTCAGGGCTGCGCACCGGTTCGTTGTAGGAGATGGCGAACACCTCCGGTTTGTCCTCCCACTGGTAGATGCGGCTCCAGGTGGGGCGGTTGGCCTTGATCGTGTCGGCGTACCAGGCCTCCTCGTGGACGGTGGTCATGTCCTCGACCACCTCGATCAGGGCGCCGCGGCGGCCATCCGGGCCCAGCCGGTAGACCCCTAGCCGACCGCGACCCAGCGGGGTGGCGCTGTCCTCGTTCAGAACCAGTTGGCCGTTGTCGAGCCGCTCAACGCCGATGAAGCGGCCATCGGTGCCCCCAAAATTGATGTATCCGACCGGATAGAGCTGCATTTGTCGCCAGAACGTTTGACCCACTTGGTCAAAGTCGTTCAGGTGCAGCGATCCCTGACGGATCCCCAGGCGGTTCGAGCGGTTGATCAGCAGGGGCCCCTGCAGGCGTTCAGACAGGTTTTCGGACAGGCTGGTGAGGCGGTGGCGGCTGCGCTCGGTGGCCAGCTGCTCCAGCCCCTGCCGTTGTCCGGCGCTGTACCCCAGCAGCCCCAGCGCCGTACCCATCAGCAGCAGCTGCAGGCCGCTGCTGATCAGCAGGCGGCTGCCCAGATGGCGTGGCAGCCAGACCATCAGCGGCCTGCGTGCAGCAGCGCCGCATGGCGCACCAGCTCGGCGCCACTGCAGCCCAGCCGGCGGGCGATGCCCTTGCGGTGCGTTTCGACCGTGGTCACCGAAAGGTCGAGCTGGCGGGCAATGGCCTTGGTGCTCATCCCCTGGCCGATCAGGGCCAGGATGTGCTCCTGGCGGGGGGTCAGGGGCAGCGCCCCGGCCATGGAGTCGTTGCTTGGCAACAACGGCGTGATCAGGTTGATCAGGGTTTCGAAGGTGGCGCCCTTGTCCACCACGCCCAGCAGCAATGGCTGCAGCGGCCGTGGGCAGACAAAACCGGCCGCCTGGGCCGACAGCACCACCGCCCGGCTCTGGGGACACCATTGGCCCAGGGCTTCGAGCACCGGCAGGCCGTCGCCGTCGGCCAGCCCCAGATCGAGGATCACCAGATCGGGGCGGTGCAGGCGGCAGGCCGCCATGGCCTGGTCGCGGGTCGCAGCGGTGGCGATCACCTGCAGACCGCGCTGACTTTCGAGCAGCCGTTGCAGCAGCTCAAGAAACATCAACTGGTCTTCGACGATCAGGCAGCGCAGCACAGCTGGGCTCAGGCAGGCAGGTAATAACGCACCAGGGTGAAGACGCGGTTGTGGCGTTCATCCAGTGCCTGGCGCATGTTGATCCCCCGTTGGTTCAAAAGCAAGCTGTCAAAGCGGTAGCGGGGGATGGCCATCGGCATCACAATCGTCAGGCTCGTCTCGGGATGCCGTTGCTCGTGATGCTCGACGAAATCGACAAATGGATTGACCAGTGAGGCATAGGGACTGTCCAGGATCTCGAGCCTGATGTTGGGGTCGTCCCCTAGCAGCTGATCCCAGCGCTGGCGAATCTGCTCGGGGTCGTCCTCGTCGGCCAGCACCCACACCCCCAGCACCTCATCCGAGACGCTGGCGGCATAGTGCAGGGCATCAAGCGTCGGGCGGCTGAGCGACGCGATCCAGACCACGCTGGTGTT
This sequence comes from uncultured Klebsiella sp., assembly GCA_964546045.1. GTDB lineage: Bacteria > Cyanobacteriota > Cyanobacteriia > PCC-6307 > Cyanobiaceae > RGUW01. Next base: position 4,018 of record CAZJIF010000131.1, read on the forward strand.
GCCCAACGGCGGCTGCCTTGGCGTGACCCGGATCGGTTGCACAGCGGCCGGATCGATCGCCATGGAGGCATAGACGCGGCGGTAGCGGCCGCGGATCCGGGCCAGCAACAGCACCAGCAGCGGGATGGCGATCACCACCGTCCAGGCGCCTTCGTCGAATTTGCTGATCACGATCACCAGCAGCACCACCGCGGTGCAGGCCGCTCCCAGGGCATTCATCGCCAGCCGTCCCAGCCACCCTGGGCCGCGCAGGCGCCACCAGCGCACCACCATGCCCGCCTGGGACAGGGTGAAGGCCATGAACACCCCCAGGGCGTAGAGGTTCACCGCCACGGTGGTATTTCCCTGGCAGATCAGCACGATCAGCGCCGTGGCGGCCAGCAGCACCCCGATGCCGTTCTGAAACACCAGCCGGTCGCCGATCCAGCCCATTTGCCGCGGCAGAAACTGGTCCTTGGCGAGCATCGCCGCCAGCCGCGGGAAGCCGGCAAAGG
>CAZJIF010000132.1:0-4479 GCA_964546045.1 uncultured Klebsiella sp.
CGGAAACGCATGGGGAGAAACCGGTCTGGCGCGGATCCTACCGGTGCAAAATGCCGAATCCCCTTACGATGTCGCGGCTCTCAACAACCTGTATGGGAGCGCAGCAACCCGATCGCAGAACCGTCGATAGTCGTTCAATGTCACCACCCCCTGTGGCCCAGACCAGGCTCAGCCCAGACCAGCAGCAACGGCTCGAGACCGTGCTGGCCGAATTGCGCGATCTTGGCGAAGAGCTGGAGGGCCAACCCCAGGCCCTGTTAGCCCTGTTGCGCCAGCTGGAGCAGTTGCACCGCAACCTGCAGGACGGCGCCTTTCGCGGCAGCCTGCCGGCCGACCGGGGCGAGCTGTTCGACCTGCTGCGCGCCATGGAACAGAGCGGCGGCTGGCCCTACATCCCGCGGCTGCAGCTGCGCACATTCATGGACCTGTTGCAGCGGGACCGGCCTGAGGAGGCGCATCCCCTGGCGGCTTAAGCGGGGTGTCCAGCAGGCCCCCGAGAGCCGTGAGCAGCTGATGGGCAATGGCCAGCTTGGGAGCAGGGTGCAGCACCGTCACGGCGTCCGCGGGCCCCAGCAGCCATCCCTGATTGCCGCTGGCCCCAAACCCACTGCCGGGTCGGTCGATCGGATTGGCAAACAACAGCTCGCACCCCTTGCGGCGGTACTTGTCACGGGCCTGGGCCAGCACATCGCCGCTGTGGGCTGCAAACCCCAGGATCGGCTGGTGACGGCCGCGGCGATCCACCAGCTGGGCCAACAGGTCGGGCACCGGCTCCCAGCCCTCGCTGAGCGCTGAGGCGAGCTCGGCCTTGCTGGCCTTGTGGGCGGCAGGGTGGCGGCGGCGGTGGTCGGCCACCGCAGCGGCCATCGCAATCGCATCCATCCCTGGCTGCAGAGCCGCCAGGGCCTCCTCCATCGCCGCGGCCGTGGGGGCGGGGTGGCACTGAAGCCCCGACAGCCAGGCCGGATCGACGGCCAGCGGACCGTGCACCAGGGCAACCTGGGCGCCCCGCAACCGTGCCGCCTGGGCCAGCAGCACCCCCATTCGGCCGGTGCTGCCATTGGTGATGCAGCGGGCGGGATCCAGCGGCTCCCGCGTCGGTCCCGCCGTCACCAGCAGGCGCCGGCCCTGCCAGTCGCGCCGCCAGCCCCACAGGGCCAGCGACTCCAGGGCAAGCAGGAGCAACGCCGGTTCGGCCATGCGGCCATCGCCCAGGCGATCGCAGGCCAGCAGGCCCGCCGCCGGACCCAGCGGCAACACCCGCTCGAACGCCTGCAGCAGCTGCCAGTTGCGGCACACCGGAGGGCTTTGCCACATCGAGGTGTTCATGGCTGCGGCGGCCAGCACCGGCGCCTCGGTGGCCAGCAGGGTGCTGGCCAACAGGGTGTCGGCCAGGCCGTGAACCCAACGGCCCAGGGTGGTGGCGCTCAAGGGGGCCAGCAGCACCAGTTCGGCCCATTCGGCCAGTTCGACATGGAGCGGACGCTCGGCGGCCGCGCTCCACTGGTCGGCCTCGAGATAGCAGCGTTGACGGCTCAACGCCGCCAGGGCCACAGGACTCACCAGGCGTTCGGCACTTGGCGTGAGCACACAGCGCACCTGGGCACCCCGCTGGGCGAGGGCGCTGACCACCAGGGGCAGCTTCACGGCGGCAATGCTGCCGCTGATGCCCACCAGAACGCGGCGCCCCGCCAGCGGATCGATCGCGCTGGGATCCGGCATCGGCGTGCGCTCAGTCCTCATCAAACGGTTCCTGATCCACCAGGTGCACGTAGGGCCGCGCCAGGTCCGGGCGATGGATCGCCAGGGCCCGCATCAGATGCCAGTCGGCCAGGCTGTCAAACGGCGAGGCATAGTCCTCGTCCTCGAGCCGGCGGGCCAACTCGGCGGCGGCGGCCTCGTCAAAGGAAGCCAGGCGTTCTGGGGTGATCACGGGCGTCAAGGCAGCTCGGATGTCAGGCAACCCGAAGGGATCTCCCCAATCGCGGGCTGCTTTGAAATAATGACGCGAACGGGGAATTAGCTCAGCTGGTAGAGCGCTGCGATCGCACCGCAGAGGTCAGGGGTTCGAGTCCCCTATTCTCCATTCTTCGGATTGTCTGACCGCCAGCCCAGCGGAACCCCATGAACTGGTCAGCCGACGCAGAAGCACGCTTGAAGGAGGTGCCCTTCTTTGTCAGGCCCGTCGTCAGGCGTCGCATCGAAGCGCTGGCCAACGAAGCCGGCCTGGACGAGGTGAACGCTTCCTTCTACGAGCAGGCCAAGGCCCAGTTCGGCCAGAACTGACCCCCATTCCCTGAGCGACCCCGGATCAGGGGGGCCGGGCGATCCTGTAAATAAGTGGGTAGAAAGTCCTAGGTCGCCCTCAATGTCGCAATCGAAGCGCGAACAGGTGGTCAGTCACCTGCGTTATATCCGCCAGGAGCTCAGGGAGATGCACCAGGGCGTCATGGAAGACGGACTGCTGCCCGAAGCCGGCGAGGTGCGCGGCGTTATGGCCCAGATGGAGGCCCTGCTTGAGCTGCTGGAAGGCAAGTCGTCCCGCAAGAAGGACAGCGACGGCTGATACCCCTTGCGATCTGAGGCTGCAGGCGCTTAGGTGGCCCAGTCCCCATCACCCGGCCCGGGCCCTGCGGCTCCGGGCTTTTTCATTGGCATCCCCTATCAGTAGCGGCAAACCGCGGCAGCAGCGCCACAGATGGTGTAGATATGGGCTGCAGGTTCGGGCTGGGTGATGGGGATCACCGTTGATGTCAAACCTGCACCCTCTTGGCCGTCAACGTGCAGCAGACCCGGTTTCAACGCCTGATCCTCGGATCGGGCGTCTGGCTCAGCACCTGGGCAGAAAATCCCTGGCGGCGCTGGTCGTTGCAGCTCATCGTGCTGCTGCTCAGTTTTGTGATTGGGGGAGCCCTCGGGTCGATCAGCGGCACCGTTTCGGCCCTTGACCCCCTGAGTGCGCTGATCTGCGTCCTGGCGATCGAGGTAGCGGCCCGCGTTCGCGGCCCACTGCTGCGGCAGCGCGATCAGGCCGTGTTGCTGGGGCTGCTGGACATGGCCCGCATCGGCCTTCTCTACGGGTTGCTGTTGGACGGCTTCAAGATGCTCTGAGGACCAGCGGCGGCCAGCAGATACAGCAGCGCCATGCGCACCGGAATCCCGTTGCGCACCTGCTCATCCACCAGGGCAACGCTGGGGTCATCCAGCAGGGCACCAGTCATCTCGACGCCGCGGTTGACCGGCCCGGGGTGCAGCACGGCCAGGGACCGACCACTGCGCTGCAGGCGTTCATGGCTGAGGCCATAGCGCTGGTGATACCCATCCAGGCTGCTGAGCAGGTTCTGCTGCATGCGCTCCTGCTGCAGCCGCAGGGTCATCACCGCATCGGCCCCCTGCAGGGCCGCATCCAGATCGCGCTGCACCTGCACCCGGCCACGGCAGGCCACCGGATCCAGGCATTGGCCCGGCGGCGGTGCCGCCACAAACTCGGCAAAGGCATCCGGCACCAGGGTGGGGGGACCGCACAGCACCACATCGGCACCACAGGCGGTCAGGGCCCACAGGTTCGAGCGGGCCACGCGCGAATGCAGCACATCACCGACGATGACGATGCGCTTGCCACGCAGGGCCTGCGGCGTGGGCGCTTCAGGGGCAAAGTGGCGCGCCAGGGTGAACAGATCCAGCAACCCCTGGCTGGGATGGCTGTGCAGGCCATCGCCGCCATTGAGCACCGCCACCGATTCGCCGGCGGCATCCAGGGCTTCGGCCAGTTGCTGGGGCACGGCGGTGGCGCGATGGCGCACCACCAGCAGCTCGGCCCCCATGGCCACATAGGTGCGCACGGTGTCGAGCAGGCTCTCGCCCTTGCTTAGCGAGCTGGAGCCTGGGGTGAAGCTCACCACATCGGCCGACAGGCGCCGGGCCGCCAGCTCAAAGCTGCTGCGGGTGCGGGTGCTCGGTTCAAAGAACAGGGTGGTCACCAACCGCCCCTGCAACGCCGGCAGCTTGCGGGCACCGCTGGTGGGCATGGCGCGAAAGCGCTGGGCCAGCTCCAGCACCGTGGCGTAATCCGCCAGCGAAAACGCCGCCAAATCGAGCACATGGCGGTGGGTCCAGTCGCTCAAGGGCTGCCGGGGCGCACAGGTTCAGGGTAGGGGGCAATGGCGGCTGAGCCCAGTGGCTAGCGGTTCGAGATAGCGCCGGCAGAACAGCAGCATGGCCTCGCTTTCTGAAGCCACGCCACAGGCCTGAAGGGACGGCTCGACCCACCACTGGCTGACCCGAAACAGGGCCGGGCCCACACCGGCGCAGTGGGCAACCCGTCATCGCGGGCGTGGAGCCAGCGCCAGAGCCAGGGTCTCGGTGGTCAGATGGGCATCTCTTCGGTCCAGGGGTTCAGCGTTGCCACACCCGTTGGTGTGAAGTGCCGCAGGTTGCGGGTCACGACCGTGAGGCCCCGCTCCAGTGCCGTGGCTGCGA
>CAZJIF010000133.1:0-4455 GCA_964546045.1 uncultured Klebsiella sp.
CCTGCTTTTCTTTCTTGAGGTTGCGGCGTTTGGCCATCGAGACGGCTGGAACTTTGGGGTAACCACCACATTACTGAACGGCGTTCAGCCACTGGCCACCAAATCCACTCGTTCCGCCTCCATCAGCAGCCCGTCTTCCATGCGCACAAGGCGATCGGCCACGTCGAGGATGCGAGGGTCATGGGTGACCATGAGCACTGCACAGCCCTGCTCACGGGCCAGGCGTTGCAGCAGCTCCACGACCTCGCGACCAGTTCTGGAATCAAGGGCAGCGGTTGGTTCATCCGCCAACAGCAGGCGCGGCTGTGCTGCAAGAGCGCGGGCAATGGCCACCCGCTGCTTCTGCCCGCCGGAGAGATCGTGGGGCAGCTTGTGCAATTCATCTCCCAACCCCACCGCCCGCAGCCACTCGCGCGCTTGGTCACGGCGGGCGCGATAGCTCACCCCGGGCAGCAGGTCAGAGCCCATCTGCACGTTTTGTTCAGCGGTGAGGCAGCGCAGGAGGTTGTGCCCCTGAAAAATCATCCCGATAGAGCGCCTCAGCAGTTGACGCTCTCTGCGGTTGGCGCCATCAAGCTGTTGGTCAAGAACCCGCACCGTGCCCTGCTGCACTTGCCGCAAGGCACCCACTAGGGTCAGCAGAGTGGTTTTGCCGCACCCCGAAGGACCGGTAAGCAACACAACCTCACCAGGCGCGACTGCCAGGTTCACGCCCTGGAGGACCTGGCGGCGCATAGAGCCTGCGCCATACCAATGGCACAAGTTGACCAATTCGATCGCTGTAGCGGACATAAGTTCAGAAGATCTCAGCAGGATCGGCATCTGCAAGCCGTCGCATCGCTAGGGCAGCCGAGGCCATGCACATCACCAGGATCATTGTGAAAACCGTTACGGCGCGGGTGTTGTCCATGTACACCGGCAGCTGAGTGGCATTACGGACAAGCAAGTACAAGCCCTGACCAGCGGCATAAGCAGGTAAATAGCCGAAGGTTGCCAGTAAGAGACCTTCTCGTGCCACCACCCCCAGTAGGGCGATCAACTTGTAGCCCATAGCCATCAAGGTGGCGTATTCCGGCAGGTGATCACTCACATCTGAATAGAGCACCTGATACACAATCACGCAGCCCACCACAAAACCCATCGCTGCGCCCAGGGTGAAGATGAACCCGATCGAAGTGCTGGTACGCCAATAGTTCTGCTCAAAGTCGATGAAGCCCTGCTTGGTAAGCACGGTCACGTCGCTCGGCAACTGGGTCTGGAGCCGCTGCGCCACCGCAACCGGATCACTACCGGGCTTCAAGCGAATCAGCCCCACTTCAATGCTGCCAGGGGGTGTGTTCGGCAGGAGGTCGAGAAAGGTTTCACTGCTGGTTAGCAGATTGCCGTCAGCCCCGAAGGAGGTGCCAAGACCCACCAAGCCAGCCACCCGCACACGTTTGCCTGCGATCTCACTCTCCACCGTGCGGCCAGACTTGAACCACTCGGCCACGGGGCCAAACTCTGGCCGTGACTGCTCGTCGAACAACACCCTGCCTTTTTGAGTGAGCAGCCGGGCCTTGGGGCTGAGGCTGGGATCGGTAAAGAGAGGATCACTGGGCTCAAAGCCAAGAGCAAGGATCGAACGCGTGCCCCGTGTTTCGGGGTTGCGCCAAAGCAAAAGGTTCCATCTCACTGGGGTGATGCCCTCCACCTCAGGGACTGCCATCGCCTGCACCAAACGACGTCTTGGGAAGCCCGCCATGCTCACGGAGCTGGTGGAGCGCGGGCTTATCAGCACCAGATCAGCGTCAAAGAGCCGGTGAATCGTCACGCTGGCGTCAAACAGCCCATCGCGAAAGCCGAGCTGCATGAACATCAAAATCCCGGCGAAGCTGATGCCGGCCAAGGCAACCGCTAGCCGCACGGGTTGACGGGTAAGCAACAACAGAGAAAGGGGAATGCGGCGGCGCTGCCACAGGCCGACTAACGATCGTTCGAACATTACGGTGTGAAGCGGGCGATCACCTTGAGACCTGCAAGATCGCGCACCTTGGCAGCATCAACCGGATCAAGCGCCAGGCGAACCTCCACAACACGGGCATCGGCATCGCCGGTGGGATCGGTGGAGAGCACCGCCCGCTGGCGGACCTGGGGGGAGATGCGAATCACCCTGGCTTGAAGGCTGCCGTTGTAGCCACCGTTTTCGCTCACCAACGTCACGCTCTGGCCCAGCTTGACGCGGTTGATATCGCTCTCGTACACCTCGGCCACGGCCTCCATCTGGTCGCCGGCCCCCAGCTCGAGCACACCGTCAGTGCCAGGGCGTTCGCCCACCCTGCTGTGAACCTTCAGCACCGTGCCGCTCAAGGGCGCACGCAGCTCGCTGTCAGCCAAATCAACCTGCAGCCCCTTGTATTGAGCCTGAACTTGCTTAAGTTCCCCCTCGAGTTTGACTAACTCATCCTTTTTCTCTTCGAGCAACACGAGAGCAGCAGCGCCAGAACTTGCGGCACTTTGGTATCTTTCGATCTCGCGCCGCTGCATAAGAATCTGCTGCTGAAGACTGCTGGAGCGGGCGTTTAATGCTGCTAAATCAGCAAGAAGGCGAGGGCGATTGTCAAAGGTAGCCAAAAGCTCACCTTGCTTCACCCGTTGCCCTTCAACAACTGAGAGTGAGAGCAGCCTTGGGCTTCCCCCCATAGACCCAGAGGGCGCGGCAAGCTTTCGTATGTCACCTGCTGGGCGAAGGGTCCCTAGGGCCGAGACGGCTTCAATTCTCGGGGAAACGACTGCTGCAGTGTTCGAGGGAGGAGGAGTCGTTTGGCGCATCCTGCTACCCAAAGCGATGGCGGCGAGGACAACACCGAACCCAACAGCCACCGCAACCAACGGTCGCTGCCTCAAGTGAGCAACGGCGGATCGTCGAAGAGAAGCTCCTCGATGTAGCGAGTTGCCCAAGCTGGGTTGAAGGCTTTTTCCAGCACCCGACGGGTCTTGTCGTTGCGTTTCTGCTGCTTGCAATAGAGGAGCTGTCCCTCATAACGTTTTAAGACATCAGGGTGGCCGATTGGCTGGGGCTGGGCAGCGCTGCAGGCCTTTCTGAGCACCTGCAGGAAGTCGCCCACGACACCGATGAACTGCTGCTCCTCCTCCTGATCGGCTGGGCGAACGAAGCGCACATACGGAGAGAAGATCGTGCCCCACTCCGGCAGCTCGCGCTCCTGGCTGAAGCTGCGCTTGGGCAGCGCAGCCAACCCCTGGGCCACGGCTTCAGGCAGCGCACCGGTCACGGGCGAGAGATCCACAATCGCGGCCGACACCACACCGCGGCCGGCCACGATGTCGGCACCGAACACCGGCAGGTCGTAGCGGGGATCGGGGAAATACACGCAGTGCAGGATCTGCAATCCAGCCCCCAGGCGTGCCGTTTCGAGGTGGAGCTTGCGCAGGCCCTGGCACTGGCGCAGCTCATTGCGGATGAACAGCGCTTCGCCATCGAGGCTGCCGCTGATCGCCTCCAGCTCCGGATCCACCGCCAACGGCTGTAGGCCAGGCAGCTGATCCCAGCTTTGGCGGATCTGATCCGCCAGTGCATCCACCAGCGGATGAATTCCCAAGGCGGCTGAACTCATCGGTGGTCCTGGGAAACAGGCTGCTGATCCTGACAGCAGAATGAGGGTTCAGACACAGCGCTCGATCCGTTGCCCGCGTCGCCCGGTCCCTCGACCCCGCCCCTGCCGGATCCGCGGCGCCACCAACTCGAGAACGGTGTGAGCCTGGTGCAGATCGAGCTGCCCGAGGCGCCGGTGGTGTGCCTCGATCTCTGGTGCCGCGCCGGTAGCGCCTGTGAACGCGAGGCTGAATCGGGCTTGGCGCACTTCCTCGAGCACATGGTGTTCAAAGGAAGCGAGCAGCTCGACGCCGGTGAGTTCGACCTCAAGGTGGAGGCCCTCGGCGGCAACAGCAATGCCGCGACGGGCTTTGACGATGTGCACTATCACGTGCTGATCCCGCCCCAGGCAGCCCCTGAGGCGCTGGATCTGCTGCTCGATCTGGTGCTGCAACCACGCCTCGACGGGGGCGACTTTGCGATGGAGCGCCAGGTGGTGCTCGAAGAGCTGGCCCAGAGCGAAGACCAACCGGAGGAGGTGGCGTTCCAGGAGCTGTTGCGTCAGGCCTGCGGCAGCCATGCCTACGGGCTGCCGATCCTGGGGCGGCGCGAGGCCCTGGAGGCCCACACCCCCGAAGCGATGGACGCCTTCCACCGGCGGCACTACAGGGCCGATCGCTGTTGCCTCTCGGTGGCAGGGCCCCTGGCTGGGCTCGAACTGGAGACGCGCTTAACCCAATCGCCCCTGGCTGCGCTCAAGCCCTCCGAGCCGCTGGCGGCAGTGCCCGAGTTGCAGCTCAAGCCGGGCCGCGATCGGATCGAACTGGCGCGGCTGGAGGCGGCAAGGCTGCTGATGGCCTGGCAGC
>CAZJIF010000134.1:0-2478 GCA_964546045.1 uncultured Klebsiella sp.
CGTCGAGGCTGGCGGCTTCCCAGATGGGGTAGAAGTGCAGGCCGAGGGCGTTGCTCGAGGGAACAACGGCGCCCGAGATGATGTTGTTGCCGTAGATGAACGAGCCGGCAACAGGCTCACGAATGCCATCGATGTCGACCGGCGGTGCGGCGATAAAGGCAATGATGAAGCAGATGGTGGCGGCCAGCAGGCAGGGGATCATCAGCACGCCGAACCAACCGACATAGATGCGGTTGTTGGTGCTGGTGACCCAGGCGCAGAAGCGTTCCCAGCTTCCGGCCCGGCCGCTGCGAAGAGCAGTGGTCATGGATGGAGAAAGGACGGACGGATTGGGTTAGTTAAGAACCCGAGTAAAAACTTACGAGCGCGTCCCGTCTTTGCCTGGTCTGGTCATCAAACGTTCAGCTGCGCAAACAAACTTGATGATTCGTGTTGCGCAAAGTTGCGTGCCCTGGGCTCCTGTGCTGTCCTGCTGTCTGGTTTTCAGGCCTCGGCGGCGCTGATCAGGCCCGCGTTGCCCGCAGATTGCTGCTTGATCCAGCTGCGGGCCTGCTCGGCAAACGCAGACCAATCGAGTTTTTCGGCTTCGGCGGCCTGTTGCACCAGGGCCGGGGCCTGGGCCTTGATCGCCGCCAGATTCGGTTCGCTCAGGCCCGCTGAGAGCGCCAGCATGTCGGCCATCGCATGGCCCACCACCCGGGTCAGGTAGGCCGCGCTCAGGGCCTGGACCGCGCCACCCACCAGCCAGCCGGCCCCATGCAGGCGCAGCAGGGTGGCCAGGGCCTGATTGCTCCACTCGATCACCCCGAGCCCCAGGGCTGCCTGGGCCAGTTCGCTGGCCGCGGCGCGCAGCTGCTCCAGGCTCCAGGGGCAATCCCAGAGGCGAGCCATCTGCTGCAGCATCAGACCGTTGGCAATCGTCAGCACGAGCAGGTCGAGCCCAGCACCGGGAGCGGCAAGCACGCCCGCTGCGACGATCCACTGGGTTTTCTGTTGCAGTTGTCGCCATTGCTGGCGGCGGCGTTGCTCGAGCTGCAGCAACCACTGCTGGTGCAGATCCTGGACGCGACGCAGCTGGGCACTGCGTTGCAGTTCGCCTCCCTGCTGGCGCAGGCGGTCCCCCAGCGGTGCCAGGGCACGGATCAGATCGGTGGCTTCGCCGTTCCAGGCCAGCAGGTTCTGGGGCGGGAGCTGGGGCAGCTGCTGCTGCACTTCGGCGATCAGTGCTGCAGGGACGTCCCCCAACTCGGGCAAGCGCGCCAGCACCCACGCTGGTTGTCCCTGGGGGCGGGCTTCGAGCCAGCGCAGGTCGGCCGCGCTCAGGGGCAGGTGCAGGCAGTACAGGACCAGGTCGCTGTTGGCCAGTCCCAGGGGCCACAACCAGTCGGCGCTGCCCCGCGGTAGCGGTTGTCCCCAGCGCAGGCAGAGGCCATGGGCGTTGCGCAGGGCCTCGATCAGCTGGGGCTGGCAACTGACGGCGGGCAGCATCGTCCCGGCCACAGCCAGTTGCAGGTTGCGATCGGCCAAGCTTGCCCGCAGCTGCTGCAACTGAACGCGCCGCTGCTGCTGGGCGAGCTCTGGTTCGGCTGGAGCCCCGTCGTCCAGCTGGTCAAATTGCTCCAGCAACCGGTCGCAGCGGGCCAGCCATCCGTGAACGCCTGTCGGGGCCAGTCCGGGTTTGGAGCGGCCAAGACGGCCTTGCAACCACAGCAGACCGGCGCCGGTCAGGCCCAGGTCGAGCAGGCCGTGGCTGATCCCGTGGCCCAGGTGAAGCAGCAGATCGGTGCCCAGCCAGCCGCCGACCGCCACGACGCCGATGCCCCCCCAACGCTTCAGAGGATTGGCCACAGGTGGGTCCGCAGCGGACACGGGGCAAGCACCGCAGGTGTCCCCCTAGTTCAGCACCCATGGATGCGATGCGGCACACTTGCGCCAACACCCCATGCCCAGGGCAATGGCTGACGAGACCTTCAATCCCCGTTCCCAGGACCGGCAGCCCGGGGCTTCGCGCGGGGGCCGGGGCGGTGCCGGTCGCGAGCAGGGTGGCCGCGAACCAGGGGGGTTCCGCATCCGTCTCAGTGACAACGAAATGCGTGCCGCCCGGGCGGTGCAGGAGGCCTTCGGCCTGCGCTCGACCGTTGCGGCCCTGGGCATGGCCCTGCGCACCACAGCCCAGCTGCTCGAGCAGGGTCAGCTCGATGCGCTGGTTGCCCAGCACCGTGAGCAGACCCCCAGCCGCGGTGATGGCCCCCGAGGAGATGGTCCCCGCGGCGATGGCCCACGCGGCAGCGGTTCCCGTCAGGGTGGCCGTGGCGAGGGCCGTGGTGACCGGGCTCCCCGGGTCGATCCGTTTGCACGACCCAGCCGTCCTGCCCCGGCGGTGACCGAGCAGCCCGAACCCGAGCAGCCCCAGTTCGAGGAACCAGCCACCGACGCCGATGTGGCATTGCCCTCAACCAGCGAAGCAGCGGCCGAACC
>CAZJIF010000134.1:2578-4416 GCA_964546045.1 uncultured Klebsiella sp.
GCCGAACCCACTGCCGAGCCCACAGCTGAGGCCTGATCGGTCTGACGTCGCCAGAGCTTCTTCCCACCATGGTCAGACCCAGGGTTCTTTCGGGGGTGCAGCCCACCGGTTCGCTGCACCTCGGCAACTGGCTGGGTGCGATCCGCAACTGGGTTGATCTGCAGGACAGCCACGACACCTTCTTCTGTGTCGTTGACCTGCACGCGATCACCGTGCCCCATGATCCCGCGCGGCTGGCCGAGGACACCCTCTCCACGGCGGCTTTGTACCTGGCCTGCGGGATCGATCCGGCCCGTTCCACCGTGTTCGTGCAGAGCCAGGTCAGTGCCCATAGCGAGCTGGCCTGGCTGTTGAACTGCGTGACACCGCTCAACTGGTTGGAGCGGATGATCCAGTTCAAGGAGAAGGCGGTCAAGCAGGGCGACAACGTTTCGGTCGGGCTGCTCGACTATCCGGTGCTGATGGCGGCCGACATCCTGCTGTACGACGCAGCCCTGGTGCCGGTGGGTGAAGACCAGAAACAGCATTTGGAGCTGGCCCGCGACATCGCCCAGCAACGCATCAATGCTCGCTTTGCCCCCAGGGACGCAACCGGTGAGCCAATCCCGATCCTGCGGGTCCCCGAACCCCTGATCCTCAAGCAGGGGGCCCGGGTGATGAGCCTCACCGATGGCGCCAGCAAGATGAGCAAGAGTGATCCGAACGAGGGATCGCGCATCAATCTGCTGGATCCACCTGAGTTGATCAGCAAAAAGATCAAGCGGGCCAAGACCGATCCGGTGATGGGCCTTGAACTTGGCAATCCGGAGCGCCCCGAAGCCGACAACCTGTTGGGGCTCTATGCCCTGTTGGCTGGCCGCAGCGCCGAGCAGGCCGCTGCCGAGTGCGCCCAGATGGGCTGGGGGCAGTTCAAGCCCCTGCTGGCCGAGGCGGCTGTCGAGGCGCTCAGGCCGTTGCAGCAGCGCTATGCCGAGCTGCGGGCCGACCGCAGCGTGCTCGAGGCGGTTCTACGGCAGGGCTGTGAGCGGGCCACGGCCGTGGCCGATGCCACGTTGGCCAGGGTTCAGGACGCCCTCGGCTTCCTGCCACGCCACCCACGCGTCTGAACGGTCGGTTCAGGCGTCGCCCAGGCTGGGCAGGGGCGGCAGCGACGGCAGCTCCGGCAGGGGCACCTGGGCCAGGCGCAGTTTGGCCGACAGGCCCCACACCTCCAGCACCAGCCGATGCCAGGGCGCCAGGGTGGCCATCTCCAGGGCCATCGGCGCCGGTGCTGCCTGGCGCAGGCTGCGTGCCGCCGCCAGTTCGCGGCTGGCCAGCTGCAGTTGTTCGCCCAAAACGCTGCGGTCCTTGGCGGCCATGACCGTGTCGGGGCAGTGGTTCAGCAGCACCAGGCCCCGTTCGAACCAGAAACTGAAATCGCCCAGCAGCGAACCCAGCAGCCCATCAAGCAGCTCGCCGGCGGCCGGTTCGGGATTGGACGCGGGGGGCACAGGGGGCGTTGGCTCCATCTCATGAGCCTAGGCAGGGCCAGTGCTGTCCGGCCTGCTGCCCGTAGGATCGACCCTTGCCGCTTTTGCCGTCTGTGTCTGCCTCTTCCAGGCCACCTGCCGTTTCGGCCCAAGGCATGGAGTCGGTTGCGCAGACCACCTCTGAACCGACTGCAGACCTTCAGGGGCAGCCCTTGAAGCTGCCCAAGACCAGCGAAAGCGAGTCGCTGCTGCGGATCCGCCATTCGATGAGCCACGTGATGGCGATGGCGGTGCAGAAGCTGTTTCCCAAGGCCCAGGTGACGATCGGCCCCTGGACCGAGAACGGCTTCTATTACGACTTCGACAATC
>CAZJIF010000135.1:0-4159 GCA_964546045.1 uncultured Klebsiella sp.
CGGCTCGTTCAGCGCCGCCTGCCGGGCCCGCATGCTGCTCGGCTGACACACTGGCCCGAGCTGAACTGACTCCATGGCTCGCCCCAGCGTCGGGCAGGGCGTGGTGGTGCACGTGCCCGCCACCACGGCCAACCTGGGCCCAGGCTTTGACTGCCTCGGGGCCGCCCTCGATCTCGACAACGTCTTCGAGATGCGCTGCATCCAGGGCGGCAGTGAACGCTTCGACCTGATCATCGAGGGCAGCGAGGGCGCCCATCTGCGGGGCGGCCCCGACAACCTGGTTTATCGCTCGGCCCAGCGGGTCTGGCGCGAAGCCGGTCTGCAGCCCGTCGCCCTCGAGGCCCGGGTGCGCCTGGCGGTGCCGCCGGCCCGTGGGCTGGGCAGCAGTGCCACGGCGATCGTGGCCGGTCTGCTGGGGGCCAATGCCCTGGCGGGTGAACCGCTGAGTACCGAAAAACTGCTCGAACTGGCGATCGACATCGAGGGCCATCCCGACAACGTGGTGCCGTCGCTGGTGGGAGGGCTGTGCATGACGGCCCGGGCGGCTTCCCACCGCTGGCGCGTGGTGCGCTGTGAGTGGTCCTCCCAGGTGCGAGCTGTGGTGGCGATCCCCGCGATCCGACTGACCACCAGCGAGGCGCGGCGGGCCATGCCCAAGGCGATCCCCATCCCCGATGCGGTCAGCAACCTGGGGGCCCTGACCCTGCTGCTGCAGGGGCTGCGCACGGGCAACGGTGACCTGATCGCCGACGGCATGCACGACCGGCTGCATGAGCCCTACCGCTGGGGCCTGATCCAGGGGGGGCGCGGTGTGCGCGAAGCCGCCCTCGAGGCCGGGGCCTGGGGCTGTGTGATCAGTGGGGCCGGCCCCAGCCTGCTGGCGCTCTGCCGCGCTGAGGTGGCCGAGGACGTGCGTGTGGCGATGGTGGAGCGTTGGCGCCGTGAGGGGGTCGAGTCGCGGGCCGAAAACCTCGGCCTGCAGACCGATGGCAGCCACTGGAAGCCGCTGCCAGATCGCCCAATCACTCCAGAACCATGAGTACTTCTACCCATTCACCCCAGGGCGGCTGATAGATTTCGCAACAGCAAGGTGAACACCATGGACGCCAACCTGCCAGCTGCAGCAGCGTCCTTTCCCTGGCTCTCGTTGATCGTTTTGTTGCCGACGGCAGGCGCCCTGCTGATGCCATTGCTGCCGGGTGACGGCAGTGATGCCCGGGCCCCGCGCACGCTCGCGCTGGCAGTGCTCGCGGCCGATTTTGTGCTGATGCTGGTGGCCTTCAGCCGCCATTACGACCCGACTGTCGCTGGCCTGCAATTGGTCGAGCGGGTCTCCTGGGTCCCGGCCATCGGCCTGGAATGGAGCCTGGCCGCTGATGGACTGTCGGCTCCACTGGTGGTGCTGTCGGGTCTGGTGACCCTGTTGACCACTGCCGCCAGCTGGAACATCGCCCGCAAGTCGAAGCTCTACTTCGCTCTGTTGCTGGTGCAGGCCTCGGCCCAGGCGCTGGTGTTTCTGTCCCAGGACTTCCTGCTGTTCTTCCTGGCCTGGGAACTGGAGCTGGTTCCTGTCTATCTGCTGATCGCCATCTGGGGTGGCAAGCAGCGCCAGTACGCCGCGACCAAGTTCATCCTGTACACCGCCACTGCCTCGCTGCTGATTTTGGTCAGTGGTCTGGCCCTGGCCCTCAATGGCCCCTTCACCTTCAACCTGAGCGACCTGGCGGCTCGCTCCCCCGGCGGAACGTTCGGCCTGCTCTGTTACCTGGGATTCCTGATCGGTTTCGGCGTCAAGCTGCCGATGTTTCCCCTCCATACCTGGCTTCCCGATGCCCATGGCGAGGCCAATGCAGCCGTGTCGATGCTGCTGGCCGGTGTGCTGCTGAAGATGGGCGGCTACGCCTTGCTGCGCTTCAACGTGCAGCTGCTCCCAGATGCCCATGTGCACCTGGCCCCGGCCTTGATCGTGTTGGGCATTGTCAACATTGTCTATGGGGCGCTCAATGCCTTTGCCCAGGACAACGTCAAGCGGCGGATCGCTTGCAGTTCGGTCAGTCACATGGGCTTTGTGCTCGTGGGCATCGGCGCCATCGATGCCCTGGGCATCAGTGGCGCGATGCTGCAGATGATCAGTCATGGCCTGATCGCTGCGGCCATGTTCTTTGTGACCGGGGTCTTTTACGAGCGCACGGAGACCCTCTCGATCCCGAACATGGGCGGCCTGGCCAAGGCCTTGCCGATCACCTTTGCTTTCTTTTTGGCCAGCTCCCTGGCCTCGTTGGCCCTGCCGGGCATGAGCGGCTTCGTCAGTGAGATCACCGTGTTTCTGGGCGTCACCTCCAACGATGCCTTCACGGTCGGTTTCCGGGTGATCACGATCGTGCTCGCCGCGATCGGGTTGGTGCTCACACCGGTCTATCTGCTGTCGTTGTGCCGTCGGGTGTTTTTCGGTCCGCGCATTCCGGCCCTGGCGATCACCGGTGACATGAAGCCCCGAGAACTGCTGATCGGCCTGACCCTGCTGGTGCCCACCCTGGCGATCGGCTTCTGGCCACGCCTGGCCATTGACTTCTATGAAGCCAGCACCGACGCCCTGGCGCTGCAACTGGGGATCGGTTGACCGTATCCCTTGGTGCCGCGGCCCAGCTGTCTGATCGGCTGAAATGGCCGCAGTGGCAGCGGCGTTCATGACGGCATCAGCAGCGGTGGGTCCAGACGACACCTCGTGCTCGCCGCTGTTGGTGGGACAGGGGCTTCCCCAGTTCACCGCCATCACCCCCGAGCAGGTCGACCAGGCCATTCCCCAGTTGTTGGCCGAGCTCGGCGCCGAGCTCGACAGCCTGGAAGCAGCGTTGGCCGGCCGGCTGGATTCACCCCAGGGCGAGCCGTTGCGCTGGGCTGAGCTGATGGATCCCCTGCACCAACTGGGTGAGCGGTTGCGCTGGAGCTGGGGGGTCGTCACGCACCTCAACGGGGTCTGCAACACCCCTGAACTGCGCGAGGCGCACCAGCGCCAGCAGGGCGCGGTGGTGGCCTTCGGTAACCGGGCCGGCCAGTCACAGCTGCTCTATCGGGCCCTGCAACAGCTGGCCTCCCAGAGCGACCTTGACACCACCCAGCAGCGCATCCTGACCGCAGAGCTGCGCGACATGGAACTGCGCGGCGTGGGCCTGCGCGGTGCCGACCAGGAAGCCTTCAACGCCGCCAGCCAGCAGTTGGCCGAACTGGCTACCACCTACAGCAACCACGTGCTCGATGCCACCAACGGTTGGAGCCTGTTGCTCAGCGAAGAGGACGAGCTGGCTGGCCTGCCCAGCAGCCTGCGTGACCTGTTGGCCCAGGCCGCAGCCAGTGCCGGTCAGCAGGGCTGGTTGGTGGGCCTCGACATGCCGCGGGTTGTGCCCTTTCTCAAGTACAGCGCACGGCGCGACCTGCGCGAAACCGTGTACCGCGCCCAGGTGGCGCGCGCGTCGCAGGGTGAGCTCGACAACACCCCGCTGATTGCCCAGATCCTGAGCCTGAAACACCAACAGGCCCAGCGCCTGGGCTACGCCAACTGGGCCGAGGTGAGCCTGGCCTCCAAGATGGCTGGCTCGGTGGCCGAGGTCGAGCAACTGCTGGACGAGCTGCGCTGCGCCGCCTACCCCGTGGCGCAGGCCGAGCTGGAGGCGCTGCGGGGCCTGGCCCGGCGCCATGGTGCGCCTGAGGCCGATGACCTCAAACCCTGGGATGTGGCCTACTGGGCCGAAAAGCTCAGACAAGAGAGCTTTTCACTGGATGGCGAGGCCCTGCGTCCCTGGTTCCCGCTCGAGCAGGTGCTGCAGGGGTTGTTCGGTCTCTGCCAACGCCTGTTTGACATCCGCATTGTCGCCACAGACGCCGGTCAGGCCCCCAGCTGGCACCC
Source organism: uncultured Klebsiella sp. (assembly GCA_964546045.1). Lineage (GTDB taxonomy): Bacteria > Cyanobacteriota > Cyanobacteriia > PCC-6307 > Cyanobiaceae > RGUW01. Next base: position 3,905 of record CAZJIF010000135.1, read on the forward strand.
GGACGTGCGCTACTTCCGGGTGCTTGATGGCGCCAGCGGCAACCCTCTGGCAGCGTTTTACCTGGACCCTTACAGCCGCCCCGGCAGCAAGCGCGGTGGGGCCTGGATGGACGAGTGCCTCGGTCGCGGCACCACGCGCAGCGGCGAGCCGGTCTTGCCGGTCGCCTATCTGATCTGCAACCAGAGCCCGCCGGTGGGCCAGACCCCCAGCCTGATGACCTTTGATGAGGTCGAGACCCTGTTCCATGAGTTCGG
>CAZJIF010000136.1:0-3924 GCA_964546045.1 uncultured Klebsiella sp.
ACCACCCGGTTTTTCTCTGCTCGTTCTGGTGACTGAGTTGAATCTTGGGTTGATCCACACCGGTGACCGGCAAAAGGACCCGTGGGTCAGTGCTGCCCGCGTGCGCACCAGCCCCGGCAAGCCCGCCCGCATCGATCTGCGGGTCGAGCTGCAGAGTGCCACCCAGCTCACGGGCACCCTCAACCAGATCCGGGCGATGGCGGATGTGCTCGACATCGCTCGCACCGGAATCGGTTGAGGAAGGGGGACCCAGTCCGTTTTATTTGCTGAAGGGCAGTGAGGAGTGGTGGAGCACGATGCGCACCGAACCGTCGGGTTCGCGCATAAAGGTCCAGGTCTTGTCGACGGTCGTCACGGCGCCGTTCATCTCGGTGAACACCACGTTGCCCATCGTGGTGGCGCTGCTGCCATTGAGCTGAATCACCTGGTTCTTGATCGTGCAGGTGCGCCAGGGGGTGAGGGCAAAGCCTTTGTCGTTGGGAAACTTGGGATCGTTGCCCACGAAATACGCCAGGGCCCCTTCTTTGGCGGTCCGGAAGGTCTGGGACCCCGATGCAAGGGTGGGCTTGAACGCGACAGGGCCGTATTGGTAGGCGTAGGCCTGGTCAATCACCTTGGTGGCGGTGGCTTTGGCCTTGGCAAGGCCACCGGTGCGGTAGTCCTGGCTGATTGTGATCAGGGCATTGCACCACCCTTTTTGGGCCGCTAGCACCTGCGCCATGCTGATGTTGGAGTCAAAGATCTCCACCTTCTCCTGTGCTTTTGTTGCGTTGGGGAAGGCGCCCGCGGTACACACCACCAGGGCAAGGGGGAAGATGCGTTTCATAGCCGGTGGCTGAGATTTTTGGGGTTCCTGCATTGTGCTGGACAAACTCCCGACGCGCACGTTCTGTCCTGCCATCGTCACAGGCGTTGCAATCGCTACGGCAGCGCTGGCTGGCTCCTCGTACAAGCGTGGCCAGTGATAAGGCCACGCCATGACGTCTGAACAGGCTGCCCAGTTGATCGACAGCACTCTCGACCTGGTGCATCAACGGCTTCAGGATCTGCAGGCCCTCTCCCTCCAGGGCGAGCACCAGGCCTTGGCGGATGAATTCCGCGAGTGGCGGCACCCGGTCGGGGGGCACATCGATTTGATGGTGTTTCCCGGATTGGCAGGGTCCTGACGCCCGCTGGCCGGGGGTGTCCTCCTGGTGCCACAGCTACAGAGACCTCGGCGCAGCTGCCCCAGCAGAACGTGGCGGGGTCGAGACTGGCCCATGGCGGAGGCCTGAGAGCGCTTGAGCGAGAACAGCAGCGACACCATTGCCGCCATCGCTACGGCGGTGGCACCCGGCGAAGGCAGCGTCGCGATCGTCCGGATCTCGGGCCCGCAGGCCGAGGCGATCGGCCGCCGTCTGTTTGTGGCCCCAGGCCAGCAGACCTGGGACAGCCACCGGGTGCTCTACGGACATGTGGTGGATCCGGCCACGGGTGAACGCATCGATGAGGCCTTGCTGCTGCTGATGCGGGCACCCCGCAGCTTCACCCGCGAGACGGTGGTGGAGCTGCAGGGCCATGGGGGGCTGCTCGCGGTCCAGCGCGTGTTGGCCCTGGTCTTGGCGGCCGGGGCGCGGCGGGCACTGCCGGGGGAGTTCAGCCAGCGGGCCTTCCTCAATGGCCGCCTTGACCTGACCCAGGCCGAGGCCCTGGCCCAACTGGTGAGCGCCCGCAGCCGCCGTGCAGCCCAGTTGGCGATGGCCGGGCTTGATGGTGGCCTGCAGCAGTGCCTGGGCGGACTGCGCGGCCGCCTGCTCGATCAACTGGCTGAACTTGAGGCCCGTGTCGACTTTGAAGAGGATCTGCCCCCGCTGGATGGTGCTGCTGTCACAGCCGAGCTCGCGGCCGTGCGCACCGCGCTTGTGCAGCTGGTCGCCGAGTCCCGCCAGGGGGAGCTGCTGCACAACGGGTTGCGGGTGGCGATCATCGGCCGGCCCAACGTGGGCAAATCGAGCCTGCTCAATCGGCTCAGCCAGCGCGAGCGGGCGATCGTCACCGATCTGCCTGGCACCACCCGCGATCTGCTCGAAAGTGAGCTGGTGCTCGATGGGGTGCCGCTCACCCTGCTCGACACCGCCGGCATCCGCGACACGGCCGACCCGATCGAGCAGCTGGGCATCGCCCGCTCCCGCGAGGCCCTGGCGGCTGCCGATGCCGTGCTGCTGTTGTTTGACCTGAGCGTCGGCTGGACGGCTGCCGATCAGGCCCTGCTGGATCAGGTGCCCGCCGGGGCTGTGCTGTTGATTGCCGGCAACAAGGCCGATGCCGCCGGGGTGCCGGTTGGGCTGGTGGCCCCCGACGCGCTGGCGTCGACACCACCGGCCAACGGCCAGTCGCTGGTCTGCTGCAGTGCCCTGGCCGGCAGCGGCACCGATGGACTGGTGCACGAGTTGTTGCGTCGCTGTGGGGCCAGTGGCAATGAGGGCCTACAGGTGGCTCTCAATGCGCGCCAGCGTGATCTGGCGGCCTCCGCTGCTGCGAGCCTGGCCCGGGCGCTCGAGGCGGCCGATCAACAGCTGCCCTGGGATTTCTGGACGATTGATCTGCGGGCTGCCGTGCGCGCCCTGGGCGAGATCACCGGCGAAGAGGTCTGCGAGGCGGTGCTCGATCGGGTGTTTTCACGGTTCTGCATCGGCAAGTGAGCCGACCGATCCATAGTTGGCGCTGCATTGCCCCCCATCCTCAGCCCCATGGAACGCGACGCCGGTGCCCCTTCCGCCCACCCGATGGAGTCCCTGACCCCCTCGCAGCGGGCGCTGTTGCGCATCGTCTGCTGGGTGGCCTGGGCTGATGGCGACTTTGCGCTCGAGGAGCGTCAGCTGCTCGAAAAGGTGGTGGCGCGGCTGCTCCAGCTCGACGCTGGTGCGGGTGTGGCCGAAGCCACCGTGCGCGAGCTGGCACTGGATCAGGTCGAGCCCGGCGAGCTCGAGCGGCTGGTGGGGGCCCTGGCCAGTGCCGATGAGCGGCAGCTGGTGGTCAAGCTGGCGATGCAGATGGTCAGCATCAGCCAGGGGCCAGCCGATGCGGAGCGCATCAACGCCTCTGAGAAGCAGGCCTACCGCCTGCTGCTTGATGCCCTGTCCCTGCCCGAGGCAGAGGTGCAAGAGGCCGAGTGGGCGGCCCGTCAGGAGCTGGCCCAGCAGCGCAATCTGCTGGATGTTCTCAGCAGTGCCCTGGCGCGCTTCGGCGCCTGGCCCGCGGCCCAGGAGCTGGACCCGCGGCTGCCGATCGGTTACTGGCTCTGAGTTCCATGCCCCGTTGCAGCCTGCCCCTGACCCCCCGGTTGCTGGACCAGCTGCGCGGATGGTTGGACGAGGACCTGGGCCGTGGTGACCTCACCGCAGTGGCCCTGGACGGCGCCGGTGGCCGAGCCCAGTGGATCGCCCGCGCTCCCGGGATCTTCTGCGGGGGGGCGCTGGTGGCGCCGCTGTTCGCCCAGCTGGATCCTGCTGTCACGGTGCGCCTGTTGTGCGAGGACGGTGAGGCGGTCGTCGCTGGCCAGATCCTGCTGGAGCTGCAGGGGCCTGCGGCGGTGCTGGTGGCTGGTGAGCGCACCGCGCTCAACCTGGCGATGCGCCTCAGCGGCATCGCCACCGCCACCGCCACCCTGGTGGCCCAGTTGGCGGGCAGTGGCGTGCACCTGGCCGACACCCGCAAGACGACTCCGGGTCTGCGCGTGCTTGAGAAATACGCGGTGCGCTGCGGCGGTGGCGTGAATCACCGCCTGGGTCTCGACGATGCGGCGATGCTCAAAGAGAATCACCTCGCCTGGAGCGGTGGCGTGGCGGCGGCGATCACCGCCGTGCGCGCCGCCGCCCCCTGGCCGGCTCGGGTGATCGTCGAGGCCGAGACCGCCGCCGAGGCCGAAGCGGCCGTGCGCGCCGG
>CAZJIF010000137.1:0-3863 GCA_964546045.1 uncultured Klebsiella sp.
AGATCTCGGTCTTCGAGGACCGCAGCTTCACCTTCATCACCAAGACCCCGCCGGCCTCGGTGCTGATCTCCAAGGCCGCCGGCATCGACAAGGGTGCCGCCACCTCCGCCAAGGGCGCTGTCGGTGCGATCAGTCGGGCCCAGCTCGAAGAGATCGCCAAGACCAAGCTGCCCGACCTCAACTGCAGCAGCGTCGATTCGGCAATGCGCATCATTGAGGGCACCGCCCGCAACATGGGCGTGGCTGTCAAGGACTGAGGCAGGGGCTGCGGTCGCCGCATCCTTCGCTTCATCCGTTCGTTCCACCTGATCCTTCACCTGGGGGAGACCACAGCGGTCGCCTGAACCCCACTCCAAACCATGCCCCACATCTCCAAGCGTTACAAGGCCGCCGCCGCCAAGGTTGAAGAGCGCGTCTACAGCCCCGTCGAGGCGCTGGACCTGCTCAAGGCCAATGCCACCGCCAAGTTCGACGAGACCGTCGAGGCCCATGCCCGCCTGGGCATCGATCCCAAGTACACCGACCAGCAGCTGCGCACCACCGTGGCCCTGCCCCACGGCACCGGTCAGTCGATTCGGATCGCCGTGATCGCCCGTGGCGAGGCCGTTGCGGCCGCCAAGGCTGCCGGTGCCGATCTGGCAGGGGATGACGAGCTGGTCGAGATCATCGCCAAGGGGGAGATGAACTTCGACCTGCTGATCGCCACTCCCGACATGATGCCCAAGGTGGCCAAGCTGGGTCGGGTGCTGGGCCCCCGGGGCCTGATGCCCAATCCAAAGGCCGGCACCGTGACCACCGACCTCGCCGGCGCCATTAACGAGTTCAAGGCGGGCAAGCTCGAGTTCCGTGCCGATCGCAGCGGCATCGTTCACGTGCGCTTCGGCAAGGCCAGCTTTGACGCCGCGAAGTTGCTCGACAACCTCAAGGCCCTGCAGGAAACGATCGATCGCAACAAGCCCAGTGGCGCCAAGGGCCGCTACTGGAAGAGCCTCTATCTGACCTCCACCATGGGCCCTTCGGTCCAGGTCGACGTCTCGGCCCTTCAGGACCTCAAGCAGGAAAGCTGAGCGTTCGCTCCAGCCGCTTGAACAGCAGCGAGGCGCTGGTGGTCATCACCAGATACACCAGCGCCACCGCGATGTAGATCTCAAACGCCCGGTAGGTGGTGGCCACCATCAGCTGACCCTGCCGGAACAGTTCGTCAAAGCCGATCACGGCCGCCAGGCTGGTGTCCTTGATCAGGGTGATGAATTCGTTGGCCAGCGGTGGCAGCACCCGCCTGATCGCCTGAGGGGCGATCACGAAGCGCATCCGCTCCAGCGGACTGAAGCCCAGGGCATCGGCTGCCTCCCATTGGCCCCGGTCGATCGATTCGATGCCGCTGCGCAGCACCTCGGCCAGGTAGGCGGCCACGTTGAGGCTCAGGGCGGTCACCGCGGCCGGCAGCCGCTCGATCGTGAAGCCGATGTTGAGGGTCTGCAGCAGCGCCGGCAGGCCGAAATAAATCAGAAACAGCTGCACCAGCATCGGGGTGCCGCGAAAGAAATCGATGTAGACGCGGCACAGCCGATGGGCCCAGGGCAAGGGGGCCTGCAGCACCATGGCCAGGCCGGTGCCCCCCAGCAACCCGAAGCTGAACGACAGCACGGTCAGCAGCAGGGTGATGCCGGCCCCTTTGAGCAGGTTCTGGGCCAACAGCCCCAGGTCGAGACCGGCCATCGGCGAGGCCTTCTGGCTCAGCGAAGGCGCCACGGCGGGCAGCACCGGCGGTTCGCTGCCGAACCATTGGCGGTACAGGGCGGCGTAGCGGCCGCTTTCGATCAGCTGGTCCAGGGCGGTGTTGATCGTGCCCGCCAGGGGCGAATCGGTTGGCAGGGCAATGCCGTAATAGTCAGTGCTGAGGTGCTCGCCGGAGATGCGCAGCCCCTCGAGCCGGCCGGCCTTGATCGCATAGAGAATTGCCGGCACGTCGCTGATCACGGCGTCGGCATTGCCGTTGGCCAGCTCCTGCAGGGCCAGGGGCGTGGAATCAAAGGCCGCCACCTTGGCGCCGGGAACCTTGGCGGCGACCAGGGCGCCGGTGGTGCCGATCTGCACAGCCAGGGGGCGCCCCTTGAGCTGCTCGAGGTTGCTCAGCTGGGGTCCCTTGTCGCGCACGACGATGGCCTGGCCGGCTTCGAAGTAAGGGCGACTGAAGTCGATCGCCTGATTGCGTGCCGCTGTGATCGTCATGGCGCTGATCGCCGCGTCGATGCTGCGGGATTGCAGCGCCGGGATGATGCCGTCAAACGGCAGCGCCACCAACTGGATCGGGTGGCCAGCCTGTTGGCCGATCGCCTGGATCAGATCGACATCGAACCCGGTGATCTGCCCGGTGCTGTTGTTGCGCAGTTCAAACGGCGGGAAGGTGGGATCGGTGCCCACCTTCCAGGGAGTGCCTGGGCTGGTCGGCCATGACGCGGCCACGGCGCCAACCAACGGCAGCAGACCGCCGATCAGCGCGGCTGTCAGCAGAGCCATGACAACCAGCCCCAGACGGCGGCGCAGCTGACCCAATCGTTCGATACTGAATCGGGCCCCTTGTGCCATGGCCTGAGATCACCGGTGCCTGTTCCTGCAAATGATCGCCACGACTGCTGCTGATCCGGTCCTGCAGTGCACCGATCTGCACAAAAGCTATGGCGCCAATCCGGTGCTCAGGGGGGTCAGCGCCAGCATTGAGGCCGGTGATGTGGTGTCGATCATTGGTCCTTCTGGCTGCGGCAAAAGCACCTTTCTGCGTTGTCTCAACCGGCTCGAGAGCTTTCAGCAGGGTCAGTTGCGGGTGATGGGCCATGACGTCGGCGGCGGCCCGCTCCACTGGCGTCAGTTGCGCCAGCTGCGCATCCGGGTGGGAATGGTGTTCCAGCAGTTCAACCTGTTTCCCCATCTGTCGGTGCTTGACAACCTGGTATTGGCGCCGCGTCAGGTGCTTGGCCTGCCGTTGGCCGAGTGTCAGCAGCGGGCCCGCCGTCATCTGGAGCAGGTGGGGCTGGGACAGCGCGGTGACGCCTATCCCGGGCAGCTCTCGGGTGGGCAGAAGCAGCGGGTGGCGATCGCCCGCAGCCTCTGCATGAACCCAGCGGTGATGCTGTTTGACGAGCCCACCAGTGCGTTGGATCCCGAACTGGTCGGTGAGGTGCTGCAGGTGATGCGGCTACTGGCCGAAACCGGCATGACGATGCTGGTGGTCACCCACGAAATGCGTTTTGCCCGCGAGGTCTCGAGCCGGGTGCTGTTCTTCAACAACGGCCTGATCGAAGAGCAGGGGACGCCCGAAACCCTGTTCGACCAGCCCCGCAGCACCCGGCTGCGGGCTTTTCTGCAGCGGCAGTGAGGGGCACAGGCGCTGGTTTAAGGTAAGTAGCTGGCTTCGGCCAGTAGGGCCCGCGCCCGACCCCAGACAGCAGGTGGATCCGTCAGTCCCGCTTCGGCAGGGCCGCCAGTCCATAAATCCTGCCGAGGTGAACGCGACATGTTTGGTTCTGTTCTCTGCCCGGTTTGTCCGGGTCGGTGACCGGGCCGGCACCCAGCGGCCTCGAGGTATGGCTGCCGCCTTGTGCGGTTGCCTCTGGGCCGCGGTCCCGGCTTGTTCCCCCGATCCGTTCCAAATCCTATGGGCCGCACGCTGGAGAACAAGCAACAGATCGTCGAAGAGCTCAAGGGGCTCCTCGGTGAAGCCGAAATGGCGCTGGTCCTCGATTATCGGGGCCTGACCATCAAGGAAATGACCGACCTGCGGACCCGTCTGCAGGACGTCAACGGTGTCTGCAAGGTGACCAAAAACACCTTGATGCGCCGCGCCATTGATGGCAACAGCGCCT
>CAZJIF010000138.1:0-3859 GCA_964546045.1 uncultured Klebsiella sp.
GCTGCTGGGGCATCTGCTCAAGTGGCAGTTGCAGCCCGAGCGCCGCACGCGCAGCTCGTTTCTCAGCGTGCGGGAGCATCGGCGTGCCATCGCCCGCCTGCTCGAGCAGAACCCCAGCCTGGCCTCGAAGCTCGATGAGGCTCTCAGCGATGGCTATCAGAGTGGGGTCGACCTGGTGCTGCGCGAAACCGACCTGAGCTTGCGCAGCCTGCCTGCGGCATCCCCCTGGACCGTGCCGCAGGCTCTTGATCCGGCCAGGTGCTGCGACACCCGTGGCGATTGGAGCGGCCTGGGCCTTTGACGGACACTCCCTTCCCCAAAGCTCGCCGCGAGGTCGAGAGCCTCAAGGCCTACAGCGCGCCGCTCGAGGGGCGGCGTGGGCTGTTGCGGCTTGATTTCAACGAGAACACGATCGGGCCCAGCCCCAGGGTGGTGGAGGCCCTGCGCGCCATCCCGCCTGATCACATCGCCATCTATCCGGAATACGACGGCCTGCGCGAAGCGGTGCTCGCCAACCTGGGCCTGCCGCTGCAGCCAGAGCAGATCGGCCTGTTCAACGGCGTCGATGCGGCGATCCACGCCATCTTTCAGGCCTATGGCGACCGGGGTGAGACGTTGCTCACCACCAGCCCCACGTTTGGCTACTACACCCCCTGCGCCCAGATGCAGGGCATGGCGATCGAGGCCATTCCCTATCGGGGCGACGACTTCGCCTTTCCACTGGAGCAGGTGCGTGCAGCACTGGCCAACGCGCCTCGCATCCTGTTGATCTGCAACCCCAACAACCCCACCGGCACGCGCCTGGCGCCCGAGCCGATCCTGGAGCTGGCGGCGGCAGCACCCCAGACCCTGGTGGTGATCGACGAGCTGTACGAGGCCTTCACCGGTGACAGCGTGCTGCCCCTGGCCGACTTTGCCGCCACCCCCAACCTGGTGGTGTTGCGTTCGCTGGCCAAGACCGCTGGGTTGGCGGGCCTGCGCATCGGTTTTGCCATTGGCGCGGCGCCGGTGATTGATCGCATCAGCCGGGTCACCGGCCCCTACGACATCAATAGCTTTGCCGTGACGGCAGCCCATGCGGCCCTGGCCGATCAGCCGTACACCGATGCCTATGTGGCCGAGGTGAAGGCGGCGCGCGCCTGGCTGGTGCAGCAGCTGCAGCAGGCCGGCAGCCGCTTTCACTGTGCCGGCGGCAATTACCTGCTGGTCTGGCCCGCTCGCTCTGCCGCCAAGATGGAGGCCGAGCTGCGCCAGGCCGGCATCTTGGTGCGTTCGATGGCCGGCAAGCCGCTCATCGACGGTTCGCTGCGGGTGAGTATCGGCACCCGCGAGCAGATGCAGCAGTTCTGGCAGGTGTTCAGCGCGTTGGCCGCCTGACCCGGTTCAGCGCATCACCTCGATCACCAGGCTGTCGCCCAGTTTGCCCGGCAGGCTGAGGTTGGTGCCGGGACGGTTGACCTTGGCGCCGGCCATGGCCTTGAGAAAGGGTTCGACCCCCCCCTGGTCGCAGTCCTTGGGTGGTTTGCGGCCGCTGACGTACTGCACCGGGATCACCCGCCTGGGTTGCAGTTCGCGCACCACCTCGGCGGCTTCGGGGCCGTCGTAGACCTTGGCGCCGCCACCCACACCGATGATCAGCACATCGGGCCGGCCGAGCAGCACCCGATCCGAGGGGCCCAGGCTGGCAGCCGTGCCACCCAGGTGCGCAATCTCGAGCCCTCCCTGCTTCCAGCGCCAGAGGGTGGCCTGGCCAAAGCGGCGGCCGCCAACGCGGTCGTGGGGTGCGGCGATGCCTTCGATGCTCAGGCCGCCGATGCGGTACGAGCCCGGGTTCACCAGCAGCCTGCCGCGGGCCACGTTGGCCCCCTCATCCTTGAGGGTGCTGCTGGCCAGAATCACATCGGCGCTGACCCGCGGCTCAGCCAGGCCTGAGGCACAGGCGACGGCCTGAAACGGATTGACCAGCACGGTTTTGCCGCCTCCCCTGATCAGCAGGGCGCTGTGGCCATAACTGGTGATGGTCACGCCACCAGCGGCCAGGGCACCCGGGCCTGTCAAGGTGGTGGCCCCCAGCAGGGTGGTGCCGAGCATGGCGGCGCCCAGGCAGGTTTTCAGTCGTGGGGCGGGCAGCAGACGCATGGAGTGGCGGCTCGTGCGGCGACGCTAACCCAACTGCAGGGTGTGGCCTGCCTGCTTCAGTGCACAGCAGCCTGCCGTAGAAAGTTGGCCAGCAGGTCATGGCCGCTCTGGGTGAGCACGCTTTCGGGGTGGAACTGCACCCCTTGCAGATGGGGGTAGTCGCGGTGCCTCAGGCCCATGATCGTGCCGTCGTCGAGCCAGGCGGTGATTTCGAGGCAGGCCGGCAGGCTCTCCCGCTCGGCGATCAGGCTGTGGTAGCGGGTGGCCGTCAGGGGGTTGGGCAGCCCCGCGAACACCCCTGCGTCGTTGTGCTGCACCGGCGAGGTCTTGCCATGCATCTGCTCGGCGGCCCGCACCACCCGGCCGCCATACACCTGGGCGATCGCCTGATGGCCCAGGCAGACCCCCAGGGTCGGCACCGTGGGACTGAGTTCGCGCAGCACGTCGAGGCACACGCCCGACTGGTCGGGATCGCCCGGGCCTGGCGAGATCAGGATCGCGGCGGGGGCCAGGGCCTTGATCTCATCCAGGGTCAGGGCGTCGTTGCGTTCGATCCGCAGCTCGGCCGCTAGGGGGTGCTGGGCTGCCAGCTCGCCCAGGTACTGCACCAGGTTGAAGGTGAAGCTGTCGTAGTTGTCGAGAACGAGGAGCATCGCCGCACCGGGCCAGGCCCCATTCAAAGACCCAGCCGGGCCAACAGCGGAGGCAGCAGCAGCAGCAGGGCGATCAGCATCGATGCCAGGGCTGCCACCAGCACGGCTGCGGCGGCGCAATCCTTGGCGATGCGGGCCAGGGGATGAAACTGGCGGCCGATGGCCAGGTCCACCACCGCCTCGGTGGCGGTGTTGAGCAGCTCCAGCACCAGCACCGCCGCCACGGTGAGCACCAGCACGGCCAGGCGCTCGAGGCTCAGTCCCAGCCATAGGCCCAGGCTGAACACCACGGCACCGGTGATCACGTGGATGCGGAAGTTGCGCTGGCTGCCGAAGCTGTAGATCAGCCCCTTGGCGGCATAACGAAAACTGCTGGGCAGATCGCCCGCCACAGTCCAGGCTCCGATGCGCTTGGCGCGGCGTCGGGGGGCGGGGGCCGCCTGAAGCTCGGAGGGAGTGCGGGGCAGGGGGCTGGTCATCAAAGGCCCGTGTTCGAGCCGCTGACCTTCACGTTAACGCTGCTGCACAGCCCTTCCTGGCGCTGCAGCATCGCCGTCAGGCTTGCCTGATCGGGGTGGTCCCAGCCCAGCAGGTGCAACAGCCCATGGCTGGCCAGAAACAGCAGCTCCTGCTCGAGGCTGTGGTCGTGCTCGGGGGCCTGGCGCGCCGCGGTCTCGAGCGAGATCACAATGTCGCCCAGCTCCAGCGCCCCATCGGCCACGGGCATCGGCATCGGCATCGGCGGCAGGCCATCGCCCGGCAGCACATCGTCCAGCAGGTCCTCATCCTGGGCGGCAAAGGCGAGCACGTCGGTGGGACCGGGCTTGGCGCGCCAGTCCGTGTTGAGTTCGGCGATCTCGGCGTCGGCCACCAGGCTCAGGCCCAGGCTGTAGGCGGGGGCTTGCAGCTTGACGGGAAGCTCAGCCTGCAGCTGCTGCAGCCAGCCCGCCAGCAGCTGATGCCAGGCGGCCTCTGCATCAGCGGCTGCGCACCAGGGGCCTGCGGCGGCCAGCAGCTCCGGCGCCAGATCCGGATCGGCTGAGTAGGCCAGATCCAGGTCGATGGCG
>CAZJIF010000139.1:0-3744 GCA_964546045.1 uncultured Klebsiella sp.
CAAGATGCAGCGCCAGCAAAAGGCGTTCCACGAGATTTACGACGTGGCAGCCCTGCGCCTGATCTGCCCCAACCTCGAGTGCTGTTACCGGGCGCTGGCGGTGGTGCATGACACCTTCCGGCCCATCCCTGGCCGCTTCAAGGATTACATCGGCCTGCCCAAGCCCAACGGTTACCAGTCGTTGCACACGGCCGTGATCGGCCGTCATCGACCGATCGAGGTGCAGATCCGCACGGGCGAGATGCACCAGGTGGCCGAATACGGCATCGCCGCCCACTGGACGTACCAGGAGGGTGGGTCACCCGCGGCCTCGGGTGCCGATGCCGAACGGTTCAACTGGTTGCGGCAGCTGGTCGACTGGCAGAAGGACGACGGCGGCGAGGACAGCGGCGACTTTCTGCGCTCGATCAAGGAGGACCTCTTTGATGAAGAGGTGTTCGTGTTTACCCCCAAGGGAGATGTGGTCGGCCTGCGCAAGGGCTCCACCGCCGTTGATTTTGCCTATCGCATTCACTCGGAGGTCGGCAATCACTGCCAGGGGGTGCGCATCAATGACCGTCTCTGCCCCCTGGCTACGCCGCTGCAGAACGGCGACTTTGTCCAGGTAGTCACCGCCAAGACGGCGCACCCCAGCCTTGACTGGCTCAACTTTGTTGCCACGCCGACAGCGCGCAACCGCATTCGCCAGTGGTACAAGAAGAGCCATCGGGATGAGAACATCGCCCGCGGCACCGAACTGCTTGAGCGGGAGCTGGGTCGCGACGGGTTCGATGCCCTGCTGCATGGCGAAGCCATGGCCCAGGTGGCGCGCCGTTGCAACCTGGTGGGCACCGAGGATCTGCTGGCCTCGTTGGGGTTCGGTGGCGTCACCCTGCATCAGGTGCTCAACCGCCTGCGCGAGGAGATACGTCTGGCCAGCGCCGTCGAGGCGCCGCCCCAGAGCAACGAGGAGCTGGCCGCCGAAGTGGCCGCCCAGGCCGAAACCCTGCTTCCCCTGCCCACCCATGGCGCTGGCGTGGCCAGCCCGATCCTTGGGCTTGAGGGCCTCGACTACCGACTGGGAGGCTGCTGCAGCCCGCTTCCCGGCGAGTCGATCGTGGGCTCAGTGTCCCTCGGCAACCACGGCATCACGATTCACCGCCAGGATTGCGGCAATGTCCAGCAGATTCCGCTGGCCCGCCGCCTGCCGGTGCGTTGGAACCCGGCCAGTGAGGCCCAGCAGCGCCGCTATCCCGTGCAGCTGCGCATCGAGGTGCTCGATCGGGTGGGCGTGCTCAAGGACATCCTGATGCGGCTATCGGACCATCGCATCAACGTGAGCGATGCCCGCGTGCGCACCAGCCCCGGCAAGCCCGCCCGCATCGATCTGCGGGTCGAGCTGCAGAGTGCCACCCAGCTCACGGGCACCCTCAACCAGATCCGGGCGATGGCGGATGTGCTCGACATCGCTCGCACCGGAATCGGTTGACGCGGTTCGCCTTCATCCTGGTGCGTTACCAGGCCTTCGACGCCGTGCAGGGATCTCTGTTTTCGGTATTGATGGTGTTGGCTTCGATTTTGAGTGTCATCAGTGTGAGGTCGTCGAAATGGTCTCCGCTTCCGACGTGATCGAGGGCTGCCTGCCGCAGCCGTTGGAGGAGATCGGTCGCACTCCATTCCTGGGAGGTGCGTTCACAGAGAATGGTGCGGATGCGTTCATTGCCAAATGCGACTCCATCGTGGTCGCGCGAATCTGGTAGACCATCGCTATAGGCCAGCAGCATTGAGCCGGGATCCAACCGGCAATGATGCGGCATGAACACACAATCGTGGAATAAGCCCACCGCCGGACCGCTCAGTTTCAGCGCTTCAAGCTGTTGGCCTCGTAGCAGTAGAGGGGCTTCATGTCCGGCTAAGATGTAGCTCAGCTGATGGTTATTGATGGTGTAAGCCCCAATGAACACGGTTGCAAACATGGCCGTCGTGCCATGGTTGTTTGCCATGTATCGGTTTACGTCAGAAAGTGAATTTAGGATGACCTCGCGGGGGTTATTGCGGTTGGATCTGCTCTTGTGCTCGTTGGTGATGTTGTGGCGCAACAGCGAGCGAAAGACTGACATGTACAAGGCAGATGGAATGCCTTTGTCGCAAACATCTGCGACAACGAAGTAAAGGGTGTCGTCCAGGTTGATGGCGTCATACCAGTCAGCGCCAATGACGTAGGCAGGGTCGAATGATGCGGCCAGGCTGAATTCAGGCCGACTGGGCAGATCTTTGATCAAAAAGTCGTCCTGAATGCGACGAGCCTGGTTGATCTGAGCTTCAGTGACGGCATGGCGTGTTGCGTCTTCCAGGTAGCACTTCAGCTGAGAGGATGCTTGGTTGATATAACTGAAAAGTTTTCCGACATCACTGGATTCCTCTGGCAGTTTTGTTTCGAAGTCTCCTTGGCTGATTGCGGCCAGTGCTTTGCCGGCCTTGTCAATAGGCTCCGATAGTGCACTGCTGATGCGATAGATGGCCAACGAGCTCAGGCTCAGTGCGATCAGATTGACCAGCCAGAACCAGGCGAACAGGTCGTCGACATTTCTAAACTTGGTGCCTTGGTCAATCAGTAATGCGACTGACCTTTCTGGTGAATCTCTCCTGATAGCTAGGACGTAGCCGGTGTCGTCAATCGTGAGCAATTTAGTTTCATGAGTGGGTCCGGGTTGCAGTGCTGCCTCGACCACGGGCCACCAGCGGCTGTTCTTGACTTGGGCTGGATCCAGCATCCGTTTGCGATAGCTATCGCTAAACTCAGGATGGCCGATGAAGTGAACTTTTCCGGGTTTGAAAATGAGCAAAGCCGCGATCCCTTTGTTGCGGCGTTTGTCTAGATCGATCAGGTTCCGCAGGTTGGCCTGATCATTGAAGTTCGTTGCAAAAAATGCATCAAGCCCGCTGTGATAATCAACCATGCTCAGCCTCGTTTGGAGTGCAAGAACGCCAATCGGTTTGCCTGTCTGTCTTCCGTCAGAGGCCCGGATCGGAACTGCGCTGATGCCGTAGGCGTTGGCTGAGTTGTCGTAAGAGGTGGCCGATGAGTTCGGGATGCCTGCCATGGCGCTCTGGAACCACTTCTCTTTCAGAACCGTCTTTGAATCAGGTCGATAGGCTTTGGCGCCAGCTTCTATGGCTTGTGCACTGGCGATGATCTGGCCGTCATCTTTAATGACAAAAAGGCTGCTATTTTTCCAGGCTATCTGATGGCTGTTGACTGCACTCTTGATTGCAGCTGGATCGAGGCCGTTAACCGCATTGTCCAGGTTTCTCATGTATTCATAATTATATATGCTCAAGGCATTCACGACCTTGTTTATGAGTTCGACATCCTCAAGTGAGCTCCTTTCCCATTGCCTTGTCACCATGTTGTGGGCATTCCAGAGCGCCAGGCTGGAGCCGACAATGCTGAAGGGAAGGATTGCGAACCACACGGCAAGGGTCAGTTTCTGCCGAAGGCGTTGGCGCTTCCACCATTGTTGTGGCAGCCATGCCAAGGTGGTGTTCTGAGAAGGTTTGCTGTTGCGCTTCAATGGGGCTGCTCGTCGGTCCCCCTATTGAAGCGTGCCTGCTAGTGGAAAGGGTTCGTGCGGATCTGCTTGCGGCTAAGGAAGCTCTGGAAAACCCAGCCCAACTGCGTAACGATGAGGTCGTAATCTCAGGCCAGAACTGGGTTGATGGGCGGCAAGCAGCTCGGCTTCTCGGATGACGAACTCACCACGG
>CAZJIF010000140.1:0-3712 GCA_964546045.1 uncultured Klebsiella sp.
TGGTGTAGAGGCGGCGGATGTCATCGATGCCGTGGCGCACCATGCAGAAGCGCTCGACCCCCAGGCCGGCGGCAAAGCCGCTCCAGCGCTCGGGATCGAGGCCCAGACCCTCGAGCACGGCCGGATCGACCATGCCGCAGCCCATCACCTCGAGCCAGCGGCCACGCCACTGCACGTCAACCTCGGCGCTGGGCTCGGTGAACGGGAAATAACTGGCCCGGAACCGCACCGGCAGATCGCCAAAGAAGGCCTTGAGAAAGGCCATCACCGTGCCCCGCAGGTGGGTGAAATCGAGCCCCTCGTCAATCGCCAGCACCTCCACCTGGTGGAACATCGGCGAGTGGGTGGCATCGACCGCATCGCGGCGGTACACCCGTCCCGGGGCGACGATGCGCACCGGCGGCGGATTGCTCTCCAGGTGCCGGATCTGCACCGGCGATGTGTGGGTGCGCAGCAGCCGACCGTCCTGCAGATAGAAGGTGTCCTGCATGTCCCGCGCTGGATGGTGCGGGGGGATGTTCAGCGCAGTGAAGTTGTAGTGATCGGTCTCGATCTCAGGGCCTTCGGCGACCCGGTACCCCAGCCCAGCAAAGATGTCGACAATCTCTTCGGTGGTGCTGATCAGGGGGTGGCGGTGCCCCGGCCGGATGTAGCTGCTGGGTGCAGTGACATCAATGGTTTCGCGGGCGATCTTGTCGGCCATCGCCGCTGCCTGCACGGTCGCCAGCCGCTCGGCGAGCAAGCTCTGCACCTGCTCCTTGAGCACATTGGCCCGCTGCCCCACCACAGGGCGTTCCTGGGCCGAAAGTTTGCCCATCGCCCCCAGCACCCCCGAAAGCCGGCCCTTCTTGCCGAGCAGGGCGATGCGCAGGTCCTCGAGCGCGGCGGGCGTGGAAGCGGTCTCGATGCTGCGGGCCGCCTCGGCCTCGAGGCTCTCGAGCTGCGCGCTCAGCTCGGACAGGGTGATCGGGGCGCCCACAGAAAGCCGCAATTTGGTGGCTGGACTGTAGGCAGCGGTTCACCCCTAGCCTGCAGGCGATGGCGCCGTGTCGATGTCTCCCCTGAGGATCCTGATCAGCAATGACGACGGGGTCTTTGCCGATGGCATCCGCACCCTGGCCGCTGAAGCCGTCTCCCGGGGCCACCAGGTCAGCGTCGTCTGCCCCGACCAGGAGCGTTCGGCCACCGGTCATGGCCTGACCCTGCAGACCCCGATCAGGGCCGAGCGCGCCGACGCCCTGTTTGCCGAGGGCGTTCGGGCCTGGGCCTGCAGCGGCACCCCGAGCGACTGCGTCAAGCTGGCCCTGTTTGCCCTGCTCGAGGAGTGGCCTGACCTGGTGCTGTCGGGCATCAACCACGGTCCCAACCTGGGCACCGACACGCTGTATTCGGGCACGGTCAGCGCGGCGATGGAGGGCACGATCGAAGGGTTGCCCGCCCTGGCGGTCAGCAGTGCCGACTTTGGCTGGCGTCAGTTCGGGCCGGCGGCCACCATCGCCCTGGATGTGGCCGAGCGGATGCTGCAGCAGGGCTGGCCGGCCAGCACCCTGCTCAACCTCAACGTGCCGCCTCTGCCAGCCGATCAGATCGGTGCGCTGCGCTGGTGCCGCAAGGCGGTGCGTCGCTACACCGATCAGTTTGTGCAGCGGGTCGATCCCCGCGGCCGCACCTATTACTGGCTGGCCGGTGAGGTGGCCAATGATCTGGAAGCCGAGGTGGCCGGCCCGGCGGCCTGGCCCACCGATGTGGCCCACGTTGGCGCCGGCGGCGTTTCGTTGACCCCCCTGCAGCCCGAATTGTTCTGGCGGGGGGACTGCGGCGCCCTGCCTCAGCTGGATCGGTAGATCCGCTGCAGCAGCCAGAGGCTGATCCACAGCCCGATCAGATGGGCGAACAACACCTGGGTGTTGCCGAGCACCGACAGCATCTCGATCGAGGTGATCGGCAGGCCGATCACCCGGCCGCCGGCGCCGGCTGTGCCCTGGATCTGGGCTCCGAAAAAGCCGGGCACCTGCTGGGAGGCCTGCACGAACAGGCTGCCTGCCAGCGACTGATAGCCGACCACCGCCAGGGTCACGCCCACCAGATCGGCCAGCAGTCCCCGCTTGAGCATCTGGGCGGTCTCGCCCTTGGTGGGCCGGGTGGCGCTGTTGAGGGCGCGGCCGCAGCGCACGATCATCCAGCTGTGCCAGAGGCACCACAGCAGCAACAGAAAGGCCAGGGTGGTCAGCGAGATCCCGGGCCCCAGGCCCAGGGCCCGCGAGGAGTTGGCGGCCAGTCGGCCGCCGATGTTGTTGAACATCAGCACCCCCACCACCACCACGCCCAGCACCACCTGCGCCCAGAAACGCACCCAGCCCATGCGGCGCAGGGCGGCGGAGATCAGCTGCAGGTCAAGGCGGTCGGCCATGCAGAAGCGGGCGCTGGCGCGTCAAGGTGCCCCAAAGGTGCCATGGGAAGATCGATCCGGCCTGCCCCTGCGTTGGGTTCCGTTGCGTTTGTGCTGCGTTGATTCCGCTGCGAACCCCTGCTGAGGCCCTGCGGCCCTGCGCCATCGCCCTGGGCAGTTTCGACGGTCTGCACGAAGGCCACCGGCAGCTGATCGCCACAGTCACCGCTGCCGCCGCCAGGCAGCCGGGCCTTGTGCCCACGGTGGTCAGCTTCTGGCCCCATCCCCGCGAGGTGCTGCATGGGGAGGCGCGGCTGCGCCTCGATCTGCCGGCCGAGAAGCTGGAGCTGCTCGAGCCCCTGGGCATCGCCCAGCTGGTGCTGGTGCCCTTTGACCGCCAGCTGGCAGCGCTGAGCCCAGAGGCCTTTGTGGCGCAGGTGCTGGTTGAGCAGCTGGGGGCTTGCTTTGTCGCTGTCGGTGAAAACTTTCGCTTCGGGGCCGGTCGCTGCGGTTCGGCCAGCGACCTGCAGCAGCTGGGGGCTGCCTGCGGTGTGGCGGTGACCGTGGTGCCGATGCTCCACGACGCCGCCGGTCGCCACAGCAGCAGCCGCATCCGCCAGGCCCTGGCGGCGGGCGATCTGCAGCGGGCGGCCACCTTGCTGCACCGCCCCTATCGCTTCTGTGGACGGGTGGTGCCGGGGCGAGGCCTGGGCCGGGGGCTGGGCTGGCCAACCGCCAATCTGCAGGTCGACGGCCGTAAGTTTTTGCCCCGGGAAGGGGTCTATGCGGCCTGGGCCTGGCACCAGGGTCTGCCGATGGCGGCGGTGATGAACCTGGGCCCACAACCGACCATCGACCCGGCCTCGCCGTCGGCGGTCGAGGTGCATCTGCTCGATCGGGACCTGGAGCTTGTTGGCGCCGAGCTGCTGATCGAACCGCTGGCGTTGTTGCGGGATCAGCAGCGCTTTGCCGATCTGGAGGCGCTCAGCGCCCAGATCAGCCGCGATGCCGAGCGAGCCCGCGCGTTAACCAGCCGGGTAGGCGTTGCTCAGCCCCCAGCTGATCAGGGCGGCGATGCCGCCGAGCAGCAGAATCCCTGAGACCAGAACCAGCATCGGGTTGTCGCTGTCGCGGCTGATCGGGGCCATCGCAACCAAAACTCCCAAGTCATGTCCCCTACCCCTAGCAGCGCCCCGGTCGAACGTCTTCTCGATGCCAACCTCGACCGTGCCCGCGAGGGGCTGCGCGTGCTTGAAGACTGGGCCCGCTTTGCCCTGGACCGGGCCGATCTGGTGGCCCGTTGCAAGGACATGCGCCAGCGGC
>CAZJIF010000141.1:0-3591 GCA_964546045.1 uncultured Klebsiella sp.
TCAAGTGCAGCCACACCTTCAACCTGCTGGAGGCCCGCGGCGTGATCTCGGTGACCGAGCGCACCGCCACGATTGGCCGCATCCGTCATCTGGCCCGGCAGGTGGCCGAAGCCTGGCTGGCCGAGCGCGAAGCCCTGGGCTTCCCGTTGCTCAAGCCATGACCAACGCTGTCAAGAACCTGCTTTTGGCTGCGGTGTTGCTGGCTGGCGGGTTTCAGGCCGGGCGTCTGGCCGAGCGGGCCACCTTTCCCTGCAGGGTGCAGCCACTGTCGCGGCTGATGGCGCCGTTGCTGGGCAAGGAAATGCCCAGCAAGGAGGTCTGCGATCTCATCTTGAAGATCCCGCAGTTCTGAATCATTGACCGCTGTCCGATGGCGGCGGGATCGCCACGGCCGGGCCATCGAGGGTGTTGCTGCACAGCTGCAGCACGATGCGCTGGGCGACGCTGCCCGCCCCAGGTGAACTCCAGCGTTCCCAGTCGCCGTCAATGCGCCAGGTGTGCCGCAGGCTGCTGCACTGGACGGCGATGGCGGTGGCGCCTGAACGGCGGGCCCCCACGTCGGCCAGGGCTGGTTGCACCAGGGTGATGCGCACCCCGCCGGGGTGCAACTGCCAGCCGCTCCAGTCGACCAGGGTGCTGCCAAAACGGCGCCAGCTCAGCTGACCGCTGCGCTCGCGCAGGGTCAGGGTGGCCCGGTCGCGGCGCTCGCCAGGGCTCAGCAGCAACGCGGCCTGGGCATCGGGATCGGCCTTGGGGTCGGGCCCGGGGCTGGCGGCGGCGGGCACCACGGTTGGAGCCGAGGTGCGCGCAGCGCTCAGCGCTCCCCGTGGCAGCTGCAGCCATTGGCCCACCTGCAGGGCCTCAGGTCTGACCTGCGGATTGGCCAGCTGCAGCGCGGCCACGCTGGTGCCCTGGCGCAGGGCGATCGCCTCAAGGGTGTCGCCTGCTGCCACCTGCACCATGCCGCGGGGGGGCGGCAGCCGCAGCCGTTGGCCCACCTGCAGGGCCTCGGGTTTGACCTGCGGATTGGCCAGCTGCAGCGCGGCCACGCTGGTGCCGGTGCGGGCAGCGATCGCCTCGAGCGTGTCGCCGGCCTCCACCCGCACGGTGGTGGCTGGCGCCGCCCAGGCCGCAGCAGTGGCTGTGACCGTGGCGATGACCAGGCCAGCAACCGTTCCTAATTTGCAGAGGTGCGACGTCACCGCAGTGCCCCCAACCGGCTCTGGTGATGGGGCCAAAACTTAGGCCCCTGCTGCTGATCCTGGTGCTGATCGTGCTGATCAGCCGCCTGGTGCTGGGTGGGCTGCAGCCGTCCGGCCCGGGCCCGGGGGATCCGGCACGCCTGCTGGCGAACCCCGGCGCCAGGCCAGAGCTGACCCTGCGGGCCACCCTGCTGCAGGATCCCCAGCCAACAGCCGCTGGCGATCGCTGCCGGGCTCTGGCCCAACTGGAGCCCGGCGCGCTGCGGGGGCGGGTGGAGCTGAGCTGGACCCCCTGTCCGCGCCTGCAGCAGGGTTGGACGATCGCGGCCACCGGCCAGCTGAACCGACCCCAGCCGGCCCCCCATCCGCTGCTGGCCGGGCCGGCCGAACGGTTGGCGCGCCAGGGGGCCTGGAGTCAGCTGCGGGTGAGCCGGTTTGTGCTGTTGGCGCGACCGCCCACCCCGGTGGCCGACCTGCGCCGGCGGATCGCCGAGCGGCTGCAACGCCAGGCTGGCGACGAGCGCGGCGGAGTGCTGGCGGCGCTGGTGCTCGGCAGTGCGGTGGTGCCCCTGCCGGCTGCCGTGCGCGAAAGCTTTCGCGCTGCCGGGCTGTCGCACGCTTTGGCGGCTTCGGGCTTTCACCTGAGCGTGCTGCTGGGGACGGTGCTGATCGTGGGGCGGCGCCTGGGCCGGCCCCTGCGCCTGGTCCTGGCGGCTGCGGCCATGGTGCTGTTTCTGTTGTTGGCCGGTCCCCAGCCCTCGGTGCTGCGGGCCGTGGGCATGGGTGCCCTGGCCCTGCTGCTGCTCGAAAGCGGCCGGCGCGGCAGGCCGCTGCTGCTGTTGTTGGGGACCTGCGTTGCGCTGCTGCTTTGGCGGCCCGACTGGCTGCTGGATGTGGGCTTTCAGCTCAGTGCGGCGGCCACAGCCGGTCTGATCCTGACCGCGCGCCCGTTGGAGCAGGCCCTGGCCCGCCGCAGTCCGCGCTGGCTGGCGGCGGCGGCGGCGGTGCCCCTGGCGGCGTTTGTCTGGACGCTGCCGTTGCAGCTGCTGCATTTTGGGGTGGTGCCCCTCTATGCGGTGCCGGCCAATCTGCTGGCTGCACCGCTGTTGACCCCCCTGACCCTGGGGGCCATGGCTCTGGCCGTGGTGGCCCTGGTGCTGCCGGCTGCCCTGCCGCTGCTGTTGCCGCCGGTGGCGCTGTTGACGACGGTGTTGATCAAGCTCACCGAAGCGGTCGCGGCCCTGCCCATGGCCCAGTGGCAGCTGGGACGGGTTGAGCCGCTGCTGGTGCTGTTGTTAGCCATGGCCGTCCTGGGATTGGCCCTGCCCCAGGTGGCGGCGCGCTGGCGCTGGGCGGCACTGGCGGCTGTGGTGCTGGTGGTGGGCGTTCACCTCGCCCTGTTGCGCGGAGATCAGTTGCTGCTGGTGCACCAGGGCCGCGGCGACCAGGGAACCGACCTGTTGCTGGCCCGGCACCAGGGCCGGGCGGCGTTGGTCAGCACGGCAGCCGATGGTTGGAGCTGCAGCCAGGTGAGCCGGCTGTCCCAGGGTCTGGGGGTGCAACGCCTGGACTGGGCACTGTTGCTCGATCCCCTCGCCCCGCAGGATCCGGCGTGTTGGCAACGCCTGGCCGGTGTGGTGCTCGCCTCGGCCGATGGCAGTGCCCCGCTGCTGCCTGGCCAGCGCTTGTCCAGCCCCGGGTTGTCGGTTGAACCGTTGGCGCTTGAAGCCCGGGGTGTGGCCCTGCGCTTTGGTCATCAGCGCTGGTTGCTGCTGCCCGATCGCCAGTCCTTGTGGGCCTGGAACCATGAGCCGATCGGTCAGGGGGTGTGGCTGGGTTTCAGACCCACCGGCGCCGTGGCCCGTCGGCTGGCTGCTGTTGCGCAAGGGTCGTTGCAGCACTGGTTCAGCGGTGCTCCTGGCTGGCGTCCGCTGCCCCATTGGCTGGCCAGCGGCAGCAGCGGCTCGCTGCTGTGGGATGGCCGCCGCAGCTACCGGCTTGCTTCGACTGCGGCTGGTCCCATCGATCCTTAAAGTGCCTCTGGCCCTGCGGGGTCCTGGAGAGGTGGCTGAGTGGTCGAAAGCGAACGACTCGAAATCGTTTGAAGGGCAACCTTCCGTGGGTTCGAATCCCACCCTCTCCGCTTTCAGTGGGTTCACTAAGGGCCTGGTTCGTCCAGGCCCTTTGCTGTATCTGGGGTTTTGGTGGATCGGTAGTCCAGGGAGTTCCGCCTAAAACCAGGGCCGACGAAAAGGTTGGTTGGGGGATTTGTTGGGGTATGCCTCCTTGCGTGTTGGGGTAAGAGTTGGGTGTTGGGGTATTTCTCAAATGCCGTTCACTGACAGCGATCTCAGGGCGCTGCGACCACAGACGAAGAAATATAGGGTGT
>CAZJIF010000142.1:0-3571 GCA_964546045.1 uncultured Klebsiella sp.
GCCAAACGGGCTGGCGCCACTCTTCTGCACCTGGTCACCCACCATTTCGAGCCCCAGGGCGTGACCGGTCTGGCCCTGCTGGCCGAATCGCACATCTCGATCCACACCTGGCCCGAATCGGGCTATGCCGCCGTCGATGTGTTCACCTGTGGTGACCACACCATGCCCGAGCGGGCCTGCCAGGTCCTGATCGAGGAGCTGCAGTCGGGCCACCACAAGCTGACCAGCTTCCGCCGTGAAACCCCGTCGGCTATCACCGACAGCGAACGGGTGCCGGCACTGGTCGTCTAACCCAAGGACAGGGAGCGGTTGAGCTTGCCGCTCACCAATCCCTCCAGATCGAGGCTCACGGCCGTGAAGCCGAGGTCCATCAAGGCCTGCACCAGCTCCTGGCGCAGGCCTTCTTGCTGCAAGGCGCCCAGCAGCTGCGGCAACTCTGCGGCGGCCACTTCGATTCGGGCCGTTTGGCCCTGACTGCGCACCCTGAGATCGCGGCATCCCCGCTGGTGCAGCCAGGCCTCGGCGGCAGCAACCCGCTGCAGTCGCCCTGCGGTGATCGGTTCGCCATAGGGAAAGCGCGATGCCAGGCAGGGCTGGGCAGGTTTGTCCCACCAGGGCAACCCCAGGGCCCGCGACAGCTGGCGCACGCCGGCCTTGTCAATGCCGGCCGCGGCCAGGGGCGATCGCACCCCTGCCTCACGGCCTGCCTGCAGCCCCGGCCGATGGTCGCCCAGATCATCAGCATTGACGCCATCGACCAGCACCGCACCAGGGCCGGCCGCGGCGGCGATCGGTGCCAGCACGCGGTGCAGCTCCCGCTTGCAGGCATAGCAGCGGTCGGCGGGGTTGCTGGCATAGGCCGGATCAGCCAGCTCGGCAGTGGCCAACTCCCGGTGGCGCAACCCCAGCCACTGGGCCTGCTGGGCGGCCTCGGCCCGCAGATGGGGAGCCAGCGCCGGCGACACCCCGGTAATCGCCAGGGCCCGCTCCCCAAGCTGCTCCACCGCCAGAGCCGCCACCAGGGCGCTGTCGACTCCTCCCGAATAGGCGACCACCACAGCCGGCATGTCGGCCAAGGCCTGACGCACCTGGCCCAGGGCCTGCTCGAGCGAAACCGGCAGCGACTCGAGCAAGCCGAACATGGCGCTGGTGCGGCAAAGGACAGCTCAGCAATCCTGGCAACCCCAGCGCCGGCATGCTGAATGACCGAAGCTGCCGATAGCATCGGCACAAGCCGGTGAGCCGATGAGCAGCACCCAGACGCCGCAACGGGGCACGGGCCGGGGCATCGGCATCCGCACGGCAGCGGGCAGCGACGAGCGCGCCCACGGCCAGCTGCATGTGTATGACGGTGAAGGCAAGGGCAAAAGCCAGGCGGCCCTCGGGGTGGTGCTGCGCACCATCGGCCTGGGCATCTGCGAGCAGAAGCGGACCAGGGTGCTGCTGCTGCGCTTTCTCAAGGGACCCGGCCGCGCCTACGACGAGGACGCGGCGATCGACGCCCTGCAGCAGGGCTTTCCCCACCTGATCGATCAGGTGCGCCCCGGCCGCGGCGACTATTTCACAGCCGAGGAAGCGACCCGCTTCGACCGCCAGGAGGCGCAGCGGGGCTGGGACATCGCCAAGGGGGCGATCGCCAGCAACCTCTATTCGGTGGTGGTGCTTGATGAGCTCAACCCGGTCCTCGACCTGGGCCTGCTGGACACCGCGGAGGTGTGCCGCACGCTGGCTGCCAAGCCAGAGGGCATGGAGGTGATCTGCACCGGTCGCGGCGCCCCCCCGCAACTGGTGCAATTGGCCGACCTGCACTCGGAGATGCGCGCCCACCAGGGCGAAGGGGGGCTCGATGGCATCGAGATCTACACCGGTGAAGGCAAGGGCAAGAGCACCAGTGCCCTGGGCAAGGCCCTGCAGGCCATCGGCAAGGGAATCTCCCAGGACAAGAGCCACCGGGTGCTGATCCTGCAGTGGCTCAAGGGGGGCAAGGGTTACACCGAAGATGCCGCCATCGCTGCCCTGCGCGAGAGCTACCCCCATCTGGTGGATCACCTGCGCTCAGGGCGCGACGCAATCGTCTGGCGCGGCCAGCAGCAGCCGATCGACTACGTCGAGGCCGAACGGGCCTGGGAGATCGCCCGCGCCGCCATCGCCAGCGGCCTCTACAAGACCGTGATCCTCGATGAAATCAACCCCACCGTGGATCTGGAACTGCTGCCGGTGGAGCCGATCGTGCAGGCCCTGCTGCGCAAACCGGCCGAGACCGAGGTGATTCTGACCGGCCGCTGCAAGCAACGGCCCAGCTATTTCGATCTGGCCAGCGTGCACTCGGAAATGGTGTGCCATAAGCACTATGCGGAGCGAGGCGTCGACCTCAAACGCGGCGTCGACTACTGAACATCAGTGGCGCGAACGCGCCTCATGCAACGCATCTTCGAGCTCTTCCGGCGAGAGTGAACCCGGCTCCGGTGGTGCGACGAAGCGCCCCAACAACAGGGCCACCAGCAGCGACACATAGAGGGTGCTGCTGATGCTGAGCAACACCACAAAGCGCTCACCATAGAGATTGGTGGGCAGAACATCGCCGTATCCCAATGTGGACACAGTGATGTACGAAAAGTAGACGAGCCGCTCGAGCATGCTCTCGTGATCCATCACATGCCCAAGAGCGAAGGTGGTTGGGTTGTGGTGCTGCATCATCGTGGCAATCACCCCACCGGTGAGGCCGAGGTGCACATAGCCACCGGCCGCGCCGGCCAGCACCTGCAGATTGACCCGCGGCACCCGGGCCAGCATCTGCACCAACCGCACCGCTGAAAAGGTCAGAAACGCTGCCAACAGCGCCATGACCAGCAGATGGGAGCGTTGCAGAACCCAGAGGGATGGCACCAGCAACAACCAGCAGCCCGCAGCCGAAAGCACTCCCAGCAGCTGAAACACCTGGGTGACCCGTCCGGCGATCGGCCGGCTGTCAAAGCGCGGCAGCGTGCGGATCGACTGCACCACCAGCAGGGTCATCACCACCGGCACCACCAGTCTTTCGAACGGACCACCGTCACCATTGGCCCAGGGCAACACCAGCACCGGCAGCAATGAGGCCACCAGAAACAGCACCAGCTGATGCTCGACCGCAGCGATGTTGAGCTGATGCTGGCGCCGGATCGCCTGCCGCTGCAGGCGCAGCTCGGCAGGATGGGGCCTGGAGCGCCGCAGCCAGGGCACGGATCTCATCACGCTCAATAACGGGGAACGCTGGCGTCGACCTCCTGACTCCAGGCGTCGATGCCGCCGGCCACGTTGATGCCTTCGATGCCGTGGCGCTTGAGGGCGATCAGGGCCTTGGCGCTGCGGCCGCCCAGTTTGCAGTGGGCATAAAGCGTTTTGCCGGCAGCCAGCTGCTTGATCTGCTCCACCGCCGTGCCGTTCTCGATTTGATCGAGGGGGATCAGGGTCGCGCCGGGGATCACGGCAATGTCCGCCTCGGGCGGGTTGCGCACGTCGATCAGCACCATCCCGGAGGTGTCGCCATCGAGCAGGGTCTTCAGCTCGCTGACGCTGATGCTCTCCACGGCGC
>CAZJIF010000143.1:0-3552 GCA_964546045.1 uncultured Klebsiella sp.
CTGGGGGTGAAGAACGTGAGTCCACCGGCCTGACCCCGGGGAATGATCGAGATCGTCTGCACCGGGTCATAGACGGGCATCAGGGCACCGACCAGGGCATGGCCCGACTCGTGATAAGCCACAAGGCGCTTGCGCTTTTCGCTCATCACCCTGTCCTTCTTCTCGGGACCGGCCATCACCCGCTCAATCGCATCATTGACCTCGTCCATCGAGATCTCGCTGAGCTGATGGCGGGCTGCGAGGATCGCCGCCTCGTTCAGAAGGTTGGCCAGGTCGGCACCGGTGAAACCGGGCGTGCGACGGGCGACCTTGTCGAGGTCAACGTCCTTGGCGAGGGTCTTGCCGCGAGCGTGGACGTCGAGAATCTGCAGACGGCCGCTGTAATCGGGACGGTCAACCACGACCTGACGGTCAAAACGACCCGGGCGCATCAGAGCCTGATCCAGCACATCGGGACGGTTGGTCGCCGCGACAATGATGATGCCGGTGTTGCCCTCAAAGCCGTCCATTTCAGTGAGCAGCTGGTTCAGGGTCTGCTCGCGTTCGTCATTGCCGCCGCCGAGGCCCGCACCCCGCTGACGCCCGACGGCGTCGATCTCGTCGATAAAGACGATGCAGGGGGCGTTCTTCTTGGCCTGTTCAAACAGGTCGCGGACGCGGCTGGCACCGACGCCGACAAACATCTCGACAAACTCCGAGCCGGAGATCGAGAAGAACGGGACACCCGCCTCACCGGCGACAGCTTTGGCAAGCAAGGTCTTGCCGGTGCCCGGAGGACCAACGAGCAGCACGCCCTTGGGAATCTTGGCCCCGACCGCGGTGAAGCGATCGGGATTCTTGAGGAAATCGACGACCTCGGTGAGCTCAAGCTTGGCCCCCTCGATGCCGGCCACATCACCAAAGGTGACCTGGGTCTGGGGTTCCATCTGCACGCGGGCCTTGCTCTTGCCGAAGCTCATGGCGGGGTTGCCGCCACCGGACTGGGCGCGGCGCAGCAGGAAGAACAGGCCCCCCAGCAACAGCAGCGGGAAGATGAGGCTGCCGATGGCGCTCTGCCAGGCTGCCGGCTCGCGGGTGGGTTGCACCGCGATGTCGACGTTGTGGTCGGTCAGCAGTTTGAGCAGATCCTTGTCGGGGGCCAGATTGACGATGGCGCGGCGACCGTCGTTTTCCACCACCTGGGCCGTGCCGCGATCGGGGGCGATCAGCACCCGGGAGACCTCGTTGGCCTGCACAGCCTCGACAAAGTCGCTGTAGCGCAGGGTGCGTGGCGCATTGGCCGGGTCAGGCCTGTCGAGGAAGGCCGTACCGACGGCGATCATCACGATCACCAGCAGCACGTAAAGGCCCGCATTGCGCCAACGCTTGTTCACGGCAGAGAGGGGGCGGAGAGAAGTGAAGGAATGTTAACCGGCGCGCTCATCCAGCGGCCCGCAACACCTCGACCACACTACGGAAGGCGAACCACTCCGGGATCTCCTCGCCGGCGCGCAGCATCTGGCGGAACTGGGTGCCGCTGAGCTTGCGCACATGCAGGCCGCGGGCCTCGGCGTGTTCCGCGGTGACGTAGCCCTCCTCCTCGGTGTAGACGAGGTTGAGCGAGGGCACGGTCTCCATGCCCAGTTCGGCAGCCCGATCGCGGGCAAAGTCCTGGGCCTCGTACGGACCGTAGAAGTCGTCGCCGCTGAGCGAGCTTTTGCAGCCGGCCATGTCACGGCCAATGATGAAGTGGCTGCAGCCGTAGTTCTTGCGGATGATCATGTGCTGCAGCGCCTCACGGGGGCCCGCCATGTGCATCGAATAGGGCAGATAGGCCCAGCGGATGCGCGGGTTGTTGACCTCGGCGGCGAGACGCTCGTAAGTCTGGAAGCGCACCTCACCGGCGATGTCATCGTCCTGGGTGGGGCCGCAGGTGGGATGCACCAGAACCACACCGCCCTGGCTGACATTGGTGGCCTCGAGGGCCCGGGTGAACAGCTCGTAGTGGGCGCGGTGAATCGGATTGCGGCACTGGAAAGCGACCACGTCTTCCCCCACGGGAAGGGTGGCGCGTACCTCAGCCGGTGTCTTGCAGGGAAAGACCCGGCTGGGCAGCTCCAGGCCCTGAACCCGACCTCCCAGGTAATAGCGGCCCCGCTCACTGGCGATCATGCGCACCGCCGGATGCTCGAGCGATGTGGTGCCGTAGCAACCCTTGGCCTCGGTGACCTTGTCGGGCTCCCAGCGGCTTTCGACCGTCAGCACCGCCAGCTCCTGCCCCTGGTAGGTGAGCAGCAGACGCTCGCCAACCTGGATCGCGGCATCGTCGGTATCGAACACGATCGGCAGGCCGAACAGCAGGCCGCTGGTGGTGCGGTAGCCGGCCACCACGGCCTCGTAGTCCTGCTGGTGCATGAAGCCGCGCAGGGGGGAAAAGCCTCCGACGACCAGCAGCTCCACATCGCAGGCGTTGCGATCGCTGCACACCACGACACGATCCACACCGGCCCGCACGGCGTCGCGCTGGTCGGCGGGGACCATCAGGTCCACCAGGCTGCCGCCATGGGGCGTCATCAGGCCTGCAGGGCTGGTCGCAGAAGCGCTCATCGACAGATAGGGGTCAGGGTGGAGGGATTCTCCCAGAGGGGATGAACAGACAAAAAAAGGGGGCCGAAGCCCCCTGTCACCCGGGTGCCGGGCGCGATCAGACCGTTGCTCAGGCCTGCTCCAGGCGGCCGTAAACCTCACCGGTGATCTTGACGTCGAGGGCCTGCTTGGTGCCCATGTCGGTGTCCGAAGGCTGGATGGCGGTGAACACACCGGCGAACTCACCGGTGTTGCCGTCAACCTTGGTGATCGACAGGCTCATGGTGCCGGTGCCATCGACGTACTTCTTGACTGTTTCTGAGGTGTAGTCGTCACCCGCGGGGACCAGGCCCACAGCGCTGCTGTAGCCAGTGGTCAGACCGCGTGCCTTGGGATCAAGGAAGTTGGAGGTCCGGTAGCTGGGAACCCTGTAGCTGCCACTGAAATCGGTGCTGGTGGTGATGGCGGCACCATCAGCGGTGGCGTCCAGCTCCTTGCTGGAGAACACGAAGGGAACTTCTTCGCCACCGGGCAGCAACACGGTGATCAGCTGGAAGTCGAGACCACCGGCCTCTTTGAAGCCAAGGGCATCGCCCTTGACGTCGAGATCGCCATAGACCTGATCAAGGCTTGTGGTGAAGCGGGTCAGGATCTTGCCGGGAACGAATTGAGCCTCCTGGCGCTTGTTGGCCGGCTCACCCTTGACGTACACCTCGGCCGGATGCATGCAGATCTCACGCAGCTGGTACTTGCCGCCGGTGCTGAGGGCGATGGAACCGCGGGCCGAATCCGGCAGGGTCGGGCAATCGTTGGCCAGACCGGTGTTGTGGATGTCGTCATAGGTGAGGCTGGCACGATCGACAGCCTTGGCACCACCGCTACAAGCGGTCACCAGGGTCAGGCACAACGCCAGCGCCAGGGCCAGCAACGGACGGAAACGCATGGGGAGAAACCGGTCTGGCGCGGATCCTACCGGTGCAAAATGCC
>CAZJIF010000144.1:0-3495 GCA_964546045.1 uncultured Klebsiella sp.
ACAACTACCGCGCCAACGCCACCTTCAAGGTGTTCCTCAAGGAGGTGAGCGAGGTACCCAGGCGTGGGCCCCAGCTGTTTGTCAGCCGGGCCAATGCAGGGCTTGTTGTTTACCTGTTCGAGAACGAAGTTCCCGAAATTCAGGAAGGTTCGGTGCGCATCGTGGCTGTAGCCCGTGAAGCCAACCCGCCCAGCCGTTCCGTGGGCCCACGCACCAAGGTGGCCGTCGACAGTGTGGAGCGTGAGGTGGATCCGGTGGGCGCCTGCATCGGCGCCCGTGGATCCCGCATCCAGCAAGTGGTCAACGAACTGCGCGGCGAGAAGATCGATGTGATCCGCTGGTCCCAGGACCCCGGGCAATACATCGCCAACTCACTGAGCCCGGCCAGGGTCGAGATGGTTCGCCTGGTGGACCCCGAAGGTCAGCATGCGCACGTGCTGGTGCCGCCGGATCAGCTGAGCCTGGCGATCGGCCGAGAAGGCCAGAACGTGCGTCTGGCAGCTCGCCTGACCGGCTGGAAGATCGACATCAAGAACGCCAGCGAGTACGACCAGGCCGCTGAAGATGCCGTGGTTTCCGGCCTGATCGAACAGCGGCAGGAAGAGGAGGCCCTCCAGGCCGAAGCCGAGGCCCGCCTGGCAGCCGAACAGGCCGCCCGCGCCGAAGAGGATGCCCGTCTGCGCGAGCTCTATCCCCTGCCGGAGGACGAAGACGAGTACGGCGACGACCAAGAGCCCGAAGAGGAGCTGGAGGCAGAGCCTGTGGCAGAGGCGGAGTCGGTGGCACCTGATGACGCCGAGGCAGAGAGCGAGGACACGAACGAGGATGAGGAGCGGTGACGCCACGTCCGGTGTTGCGGCGTTGCGTCTCCTGCCGGGCGCTGGTCGATCGCGATCAGCTCTGGCGGGTTGTGCGTCTCGCCGCTGGGGGCGGCGTCCAACTGGATCGGGGCCAGGGTCGATCGGCCTACGTCTGTGCAGACCCCAACTGCCTCGAGGACGCCCGACGCCGCAAACGGCTGCAACGAGCCCTTCGGGTCCAGATTGCAGATTCCATCCTCGAGAACCTTCAAAGCCGCTTGATCGGCACCGCCTCAGCCAGCTCTGAGGCAAGATGAACATTGGCCGCAGAGCACGTGCGGCCCGGTAAGCCACAGGGCCCCATTGCGAGGCCCCAGGCCCCGCCCTTCGGAGACCTGAATGACCAGCAGCGGCAAAGTGAGAATTTATGAGTTGTCCCGGGACTTGGGCCTGGACAACAAGGACGTGCTCGACGCTGCCGAAAAACTCGGGGTTGCCGCCAAGAGTCACAGCAGCTCGATCAGCGATGACGAGGCGCTGCGGATCCGCACCCTGATCACCGGCGGCAATGGTGGCGGTGGCGCTGCAAAGCCCTCAACCCCTCCAGCCAACGCTCCGGCCAAGGCGATCCTGTCTGTCAAAAAGACGGCGCCCGCTGTGGCGGCCCCCCCGGCGGCCCGCGCAGCTGTTGCTGCAGCACCCGCCAGGCCTGCTGCTGTAGCCAAGCCGGCCCCAGCACCCGCCCGCCCGGCGGCACCGGTCGCCCCACCGGCACGGCCTGTCGCTGCGGCACCCCAACCACCCCAAGCGGTCAGCAAGCCTGCCCCTGCCCGCCCGGCGGCTGGCAAACCCCAGATCGTCAGCAAACCCGCTGCACCAGGAAAACCCGCTGCGCCGGGCCGGCCCGTGACGCCGCCTGCCGTCAGCAAGCAGCCGCCGGCACGACCTGAAGCCCCGGCGGCCAGCGCACCGACCCGGCCGCAGAGCCCTGGACGGCCGCAACAGCCCAGCCGTCCAGTTCAGCCGAGCAAACCGGTGGTGATGGCCAGCAAGCCTGCCCGCCCCGGCGCACCGCAACCTCGCAAGCCTGAGCAACCAGGACGGCCAGCCCCTGGCAGGCCCCAGCTGGTTGGCAAGCCGATCAGCGCGCCGACTGCCCCGCCGACCCGACCGACGGCTCCAGCCCCGACACGGCCAGGCCAGCAGGGCTCCGGCCGCGGCACCCCCGGGGTGACCCGTCAGAGCCCTGGTCCTGGCCGTCCTGGCCAACCGCCCCTGGAGCTGGTTGGCAAGCCGATCCGTCGGGATAGCCCGGCGGGCAGCGGCAGTCGCCCCCCTGGGCCGACCCGCCCTGGCATGCCGGCCGGCATGCGCCGACCGATGGCGCCCGGCGAGCTGATGCAGCTGCAGAAGCCCTCGCCAGGGCGTCCGACGGCACCACCGCCGCGGCGCCCTGGCGAGGCCGCTGCCCCACCAACCCGACCGGAAGGGAGCACCACACCCGATCTGGTGCGACCGAATGCAGCACCTGCCCCCGCGCCTCGCAGACCAGGCTTCCGAGCACCCCAACCCGCCGGAGCCGCGGGACGTCCGCGCCGACCCGACTGGGACGACAGCGCCAAGCTGGAAGCGCTGCGCAGCCGCTCGCCTCAAAAGCAGCGCACCAAGGTGCACATCATCGGCGAAAACGATGATGCGCTGACCGCCGAGACCGGGGGTTACGCCGGCGAACAGGAAGCGATGGTGCTGCAGGCCAGCCTGGCCCGCCCCGCCAAGCCCCGCAGCGCCCCTGGTGCAGCCGCCAAGCCGACGGTGGCCGTGCGCAAGCGCAAGAAGGAAACCACCCGCCAGCGCCAGCGTCGCCGGGCGATGGAACTGCGGGCCTCCCGCGAAGCCAAGGCTGTGCGGCCCGAAATGCTGGTGGTGCCTGACGGCAACCTCACCGTGCAGGAACTGGCCGAAAGGTTGGGGGTCGAAAGCTCCGAGATCATCAAGAGCCTGTTCTTCAAGGGGATCATCGCGACGGTCACCCAAAGCCTCGACATGTCAACAATCGAGACGGTCTCCGAGGAATTCGGGGTGCCGGTGCTCGAAGACGACGTCCAGGAAGCCGCCAAGAAGACGGTCGAGATGATCGAGGCCAGCGACCTCGCGCACCTGATCCGCCGTCCACCCGTGGTGACCGTGATGGGCCACGTCGACCATGGCAAAACAAGCCTGCTCGATGCCATCCGCAAGACCCGTGTGGCCGCTGGCGAAGCCGGTGGCATCACCCAGCACATCGGTGCCTACCAGGTTGAGGTGCCCCACGCCGGTGAAACCCGCAAGATCACCTTCCTCGATACCCCCGGCCACGAGGCCTTCACGGCGATGCGCGCCCGGGGCACCAAGGTGACGGACGTGGCCGTGCTGGTGGTCGCTGCCGATGACGGCGTGCGCCCCCAGACCCTGGAGGCGATCAGCCACGCCCGCGCCGCCGAGGTGCCGATCGTGGTGGCGATCAACAAGATCGACAAGGAAGGTGCTTCGCCTGACCGTGTCAAGCAGGAGCTGTCGGCCCTTGAACTGGTGGCCGAAGACTGGGGCGGCAGCACAGTGATGGTGCCGGTCAGCGCCATCAAGGGCGAGAACGTCGACAACCTGCTCGAGATGATCCTGCTGGTCTCCGAAGTGGAAGACCTGCAGGCCAACCCCG
>CAZJIF010000145.1:0-3462 GCA_964546045.1 uncultured Klebsiella sp.
CAATCCTTGGGGGTCTTGGCGCCGTACTTGGAGCGAGCCTGGCGACGGTCCTTGACACCAGCGGTGTCGAGGGTGCCCCGGATGATGTGATAACGAACACCGGGCAGGTCCTTGACCCGTCCGCCGCGGATCAGAACAACGGAGTGTTCCTGCAGGTTGTGGCCGATGCCGGGGATGTAGGCGGTCACCTCAAAGCCTGATGTGAGGCGAACCCGGGCCACCTTGCGCAGAGCCGAATTGGGCTTCTTCGGCGTGGAGGTGTACACGCGGGTGCACACACCCCGGCGCTCGGGGCAGGCGCGCAGGGCGGGTGATTTGGTTTTACGGGTCAGGCGCTGACGCTCGGTGCGGATCAGCTGCTGGATGGTGGGCATCGAGGACCGGAACTGGGTCGGCGTACGGGAGCTGTAGGCGCGATTCGGTCAACCGACCGACAGCGACAATCCGCCACCTTACTGCGTCGCTGTTCCGCCCCTGCTCACAGGACCGAAGGCAGCACCGCAGGCACAGCTGCGCTGGCCCTCGCCTGGGCGGACCAGAAAACCTCCGCCGCTCAGGTCTCCGCGATAGTCCAGGCTCAGGCCAGCCAGCAGCTCCAGCTGCTGCTGGGGCGCGTACACCGTGACGCCGTCGGCGCGGGCCAAGGGCACACCGGCCAGATGGCCTGGCCGCAGCCGCAGCGTCCAGCGTTCGCAGCCACCTTCCACAAGGTCAAGATGCATCAAGCCGGGCGTACCGGCCACGGCAGCCTGGCGACCCAGTTCGGCAGCGGCGGCGGCGGTCAGATGAAGGCTCTGGCCCCTGGTCATGGCATGGCCTGGCAGGCAGGTCTGACGACGGAATCAACGCACTCTGGCAGTCGGCTGGGGCTTGTCGCCCAGGCCTGCATCGGCGTTGCTCTGTCCACTGGGGACCAGCCCGAGGCCGTGATGGACAGCCCCGGCCACACCACGCCCCTTGACCGTCATCACGCCGCCCATCACCAGGCCCGTGGAGCTGCCGCCATCGAGGTTGAGGGCATCCTGCAGCCCCAGTTGCCGCAGCAGCTGCGCCGTTTCCACCAGGCTTGGTCCGGCATCATTGCGGCCTTCGAGCGTGATCAGCCAGAGCTGGCGCCCATCGCTGGCGATCACGGTGCGTGGGGCACCCTGCTGCAGAAATGCATTGCTGAAGGTCTCGCGCGTGCCATCCAGCACGATCTGGCCGTCGTTCAGCAGCAGCGGCCCACCGCCGAGCACGAACGGTTCTGCGCCCAGGTCGGTGCTCGGCCTGCTGACCAGCATCAGGGATGTGCCGCTGCTCCAGGGCAGGTTGGCGCCGCCGCGGGCCACCAGCAGGGTGTCGCCAGGCCGCAGGGGAACGCCCTGCTCCAGCTGCTGGGAGCTGTAGTCGCCGGTCACCCGTCCGTCCTGAAGCAGCAGGGCCCGTTCGTTGCCGCTGAGGGCCCGATAGGAGGGGCCCCAGTCGGCGGTGTAGCGGCTCAACCCCCGCTGCAGATAGCCGCTGTTGACAACCAACACAGGCTGGCGGTTGCCACTGCTGTCGCTGATCCACTCGTTGAGAGTGAGGCGCCCGAAGCGCGGCATGGTCCCTGGCCTCCAGGCCACCACGCCGCGATTCAGGATTGGACCGGACAGCCAGTTGCCATCCACCTTGAGGGCTCCCAGAGGCAGGCGGTTGATGCGGTTGAAATAGCCGCCGTTGATCGCCACCAGGGCGTCCTGACGGGCCGCCAGCTGCTGCAGGGAGCTGAGCCCCTCCATGCCGCCGCTGCCCCGGGTCAGGGGACGCAGCGCCAACGCCGGATTGCGGGGATCGAGCCGCACCGCATTCAGGCGCACATCGCCCAGCAGCTGTCGGTCCCAGTGCAAGTCCTTGCCCAGCAGGGCGAGCAGGCGCGGGTCGTTGGGCTCGACTGGGGTGGCTGGTGCGTTGGCGCTGGTACCCCCTGCGGTTGCTGTTGCTTGCTCGAGATCAATCACGACCCGGCTCGGATGTCCCAGGCTGAACACCCGCGCGGTCGCCCCGGAGGGTGGCTGCAGCACCAGGCCGGATAGCGCGTCGCGGGCTGCCAGGCCCAATTCGCCCAGGGCTGTGCGTTGCACGGCGCCACTGGTCAGACCAAGCCAGAGCTGCTCGCCGTCACGACGGATCGGCGTCGGACCGGCCAGGTCCAGCACTACACGTTGGCTGCCCAGCTGGCGCGAACTGCGCACCCCCAGCAATGCCACCGGCGGCCAGTCGAGCGCCAGCACCCCGGCCTGAACGCCGCTGCGGACGCCGCTGCCGTTGAGCAAGGCGGCCACCTCAACGGCCACTTCGTCCTCAAAGCTGCGTTGGCTGGTGGTCGGTACCTCCAGCTCGCGGCCGAACCACTCGAGCTTGAGGGCCCCTGAAGGCTGGCTGCGGCTGCTCATGCCCAGCTGGTTCTGGAGCACTTCGAGCGGTAGCCACAGCTCCAGAATCTGGCTGGCGTCACCCAGCCTGAGCTGCCAACGGGCCTGCTGCAGCTGGCCGTTGAGGCGCAATTGGCTTCCTTGCTGGAGTGCCGCTTCCCGCCCGTTGCGGAGTGTGCTCAGGCCCGACTGCGGCAGCGGTGGCGGTGCCTGCAGCAGCGCTGGCAGCCCGGCCATCGAGGGAAGCGCCAGCAGGGGGAGCAGCCAGGCTGCCGTGGCCATCGTGAACGGTGCCTTCGGACACGAAAGCTAGCCCCGCTCTGCGGATCCTTAGGATCCAAGGCTCTGCCATCGCCACTGGTGCTGCCCGCGGGCGGCAGCTGGGGATGCCCCTGATCACTGGTGTTGAGACCCCGGCTTATGCCTGCTTCCTCCCATCCCAACTGGCCCCATCGCGACAGCGCGCCGCCGGCTGCCGTGGCGGGTGAGAAGGACGCATGCGGCGTGGGCTTCCTGGCCCATCTCGGCGGCGAGGCCAGCCATTGGGTGCTGCAGCAGGCCTTGCGCGGGCTCGACTGCATGGAGCATCGCGGCGGTTGTGGCGGTGACGGTGATTCGGGCGACGGTGCCGGCGTGCTGTGCGCCATCCCCTGGGATTTTTATGAGGCGGTCTGGCCGGCGGCTCAGGCCTCCAGTAGCCGGTTGCGTGGTCTGGCCACCGTGTTCATGCCCACCGATGGGACGCGTCGTGAGGAGGCCCGTCGGTTCTGCGAGGAGGAGGCGCAGGCCCTCGGTCTGACCAGCCTGGGCTGGCGTGACGTGCCGGTGGATGACGCGGTGCTGGGCCCCATGGCCCGGGCGACCGCTCCCCACATCGCCCATTGGCTCGTGGCTGCTGACTCTGGCCTCGATGGCGATGCCCTCGAGGCGTTGCTGTTCCGCCTGCGCCGGCGTGCGGTTGACCGCAGCCGGGCGGCCTGGGGTGCCGCCACCGGCGATCTCTATTTCGCTTCGATCAGCTGCCGCACCGTTGTCTACAAGGGAATGGTGCGCTCGGCGGTGCTGC
>CAZJIF010000146.1:0-1183 GCA_964546045.1 uncultured Klebsiella sp.
CTGATGCCCGCCTTGGCGAACAAGACCTACTTCAACTACGGGGGGCAGGGGCCGTTGCCCGACCCCTCGCTGGAGGCGATGGTGGCCAGCTGGCGCACCATTCAGCAGTTGGGGCCCTTCACCACGGCGGTGTGGCCTTTTGTTGAGCAAGAGACAGCCCGGGTGCGCCAGGTCCTGGCGGCATTGTGCGGGGTTCCTTCGTCTCGCCTTGCCCTGACTGAGAATGTCACGACCGGCTGCGTGTTGCCGTTGTGGGGATTGCCTTGGGAGCCGGGCGATCAATTGCTGATCGGCGACTGCGAGCATCCGGGTGTTGTCGCCGCCTGTCAGGAGCTGGCCCGGCGTCAAGGGCTCACTGTGGCCGTCCTGCCGGTGCTGACTCTGTGCCGAACCACGTCGCAGGTTGATCTGCAGGCTGCGGTGCTGGCCGCGCTCGAGCAGGCGCTGACTCCCCGCACACGCCTGGTGGTCCTATCGCACCTGCTTTGGAACAGCGGCGCCATCATGCCGATCGCAGCGGTGGCGCAGCGGTTGCACGACCATCCTCGTCAACCATGGTTGCTGGTTGATGCAGCCCAGTCGGTTGGCGCAATCCCGGTCGACGATGCGGCTCCCCACGCCGACATCTACGCCTTCACGGGTCACAAGTGGTGTTGCGGCCCAGAGGGGTTGGGGGGGGTGGCGCTGTCGGAGCGGTTGCTCGACCATGGCCAACCGACCTTGATCGGTTGGCGCAGCTTGCGGCACGAGGCCTCGGCAGCCAGCAGCTTTCACCGCGATGCGCGCCGCTTTGAGGTGGCCACCAGTTGTGTGCCCCTGGCCAGCGGCCTGACGACCTCGTTGGAGCTGCTGTCAGCGGCCGGCACCCCTGCCCAGCACCTGCAGACCATTCGCGCCGGCAGCGCGCGGTTGTGGCAAGGATTGCAATCACTGCCGGGAGTGCGCACCGTGCTGCGCGAGCCACCACCGGCTGGCTTGGTGAGCTTCACCGTGCACGACGGAGCTGGCACCCTGCGCGACACGGCTGCCGTGGTCGAGGCCCTGGGCCGCCAGGGGATCTGGATTCGCAAGCTCGATCAGCCCGACTGCCTGCGGGCCTGCATTCACATCACCACCACCGCTGCCGAGATCGATGACCTACTTGCGGCGCTGGCTGGATTGCAACAGCAGGCGATTTGAACAC
>CAZJIF010000146.1:1283-3440 GCA_964546045.1 uncultured Klebsiella sp.
TCTGCGTGCCGTGATGCAGCTGTGCCGTGATGCGTGCGTGCCGAGATCGGCATGCGCCACCAGGGTGTTCACCGGCCCGCCGCTGCGATCGGCGGACCGCCCAACAGATCCAACTGACGGATCAGTGCAGGCGTACCCGCAGGGCTTTTTCGGCTTCCTCGCGGTCGTCGAAGTGAATTTTGCTGGTGCCCAGGATCTGGTAGTCCTCGTGGCCCTTGCCGGCGATCAGCACCAGATCATCCGGCTGGGCGCCAGCAATGGCGGCGGCGATGGCTGTGGCTCTGTCGGCTTCGACCGTCAGGTTGGTCCCCGTCGGGATGCCGGCCACCACATCTTCCAGGATTTGGTTGGGGTTTTCGGTGCGGGGGTTGTCGGAGGTGACCACCACCTGATCGGCCAGGCGGGCGGCGATGGCGCCCATTTGGGGGCGTTTGCTGCGGTCACGGTCGCCGCCGCAGCCGAACACGCAGATCAACCGACCGCTGGCAAAGGGTCGACTGGCCGCCAGGGCATTCTCCAGGCCATCGGGGGTGTGGGCGTAGTCGACCAGCACCGCCGGTAAGGGCTGCTGGCTCGCCACCAGCACCCGCTCCATGCGGCCGGGCACACCGCGAAAGCTGGCCAGTCCCTCGAGCAGTCCCGGCAGCGTTAGGCCCTGCTGCAGCAGGGCACCAACGGCCTGCAGCTGGTTCATCAGGTTGAAGCGCCCCAGCAGCGGTGAGCTGAAGGGGCCCGATCCCAACGGGCTCACCAGGATGCCGTGCACGCCGCTGGGATGAACCTGCAGCGCTTCGATGCGAAGCTCGGCGTCGCTGCCGGCCTCGAGGGAACAACGCCAGCAGCGATCCCCCAGGCGTTGGGCCAGTTGACGGCCCCAGGGGTCATCCGCATTGATCACGGCCCGAGCGTCTGTGGTGCCGCCGCTGCCGCACAGCAAAGGGGCGGCAAACAGGCTGGCTTTGGCCTCGAAATAGGCCTGCATCGACGGGTGGTAGTCGAGGTGGTCCTGGGTCAGGTTGGTGAACACCGCGCCGCTGAACTGGGTGCCAGCCACGCGCTGCTGGTCCAGGGCATGGGAGCTGACCTCCATTGCACCCACCTGGGCTCCCGCTTCGACGGCCTGGGCCAGCTGGGCCTGCAGCACGTCGGCAAAGGCCGTGGTGTGTTGGGCGGTGACGCTGTGGCCGGGCCAGCGGTTGACCAGGGTGCCGAACAGGGCGCTCTGGCGGCCGGTGCTGGCGCTCAGGTGTTCGATCAGGTGGGTGGTGGTGGTCTTGCCGTTGGTGCCGGTGACGCCGATCAACGCCAGGCGCTGGCTGGGCTGCTGCCAGAAGGCCGCCGCCAGTTCGCCGGCCCAGCGCGCCACGGGGCTGGGCACCACCAGCACCGCAGATTCAGGCTCGGGAGGAACCGCCGCCGCCGCCGCCTGGCTGATCACCGCTGCACAGGCGCCGGCTCCCAGGGCCTGGCGCCAGTGCACCCCGCCGTCGACTTGGGTGCCTTCGATGCCGATGAACAGACTGCCATTGCCCTGTCGGCGCGAATCGCAGCTGACGCTGCTGACCGCGGCGTTGGCCAGGTGCTTCGGCGGTTCCAACCCCACCTGGCGCAGCAGCGGGTGCAGCAGCTGGGTCATCGCAGCAGCGGACGCAATGGCGCCCTTTCTAGGCGAGGTCGGCGCCTGCGAGCTGTTGTTGCAACCACCGGGCCAGCCCGTCCCCCATCAGCCGGGGCGAGACCCGCGGCAGCAGCCGTGGCTCGCCGGCAGTGGTGACCACAGCCAACAACGGCACCTCCAGGCCGAAGCGGGCCTGCAGGGCCGGGTCGCCATCGACATCGATCACCTGCAGCCGGGGCTGGGGCTCCAGCGCCCGCAGCTTCTCTTCAAGCCCGGTGCACAGGCAGCAGCCCTGACGGCTGTACAGAACGAGGTCCATCAGTCGGGCACCGGATCGCAGCCGCAGGGGGTCCAGGGGTGGCAGCGCAGCAGCCGCCGCAGGGTCAGCCAGCCTCCCCGCAGAGCCCCATGGCGGCCGATCGCCTCAAGGCCATAGGCGCTGCAGCTGGGGATGAACCGGCAGCGTGGGCCCAGCAGGGGCGAGATCCACTGGCGGTACACGCCGATCAGGGTCAGCAACACCCAGGCCAGGGGACTGG
>CAZJIF010000147.1:0-3373 GCA_964546045.1 uncultured Klebsiella sp.
TCTGGAACGGGGGCTTTCTGCTCTGGCGCAGCGGCCAGCAACCCAGCCTCGAGGCGGGCTTAGCCCGAGCAGAGGCACTGATCGGCTCGGGGCGGCTGGAGCAGCACCGCGCCCATTTGGCAGGGCTACTGCCAACAGAGCAGCTGCATTGACGGCATGGTCTGGGACCCCCGCTGCCTGCTGCACCGGCAAACCCAACGCCGCCATGCCAAAGAACTGGCCTGCCCCTCACCCTGCCCAGACCTCCAGATTTTGAGGCTGCCATTGGTCCAGGCTCACCCCTGGCAGCAGCACCGCCTGCTGGTTGAAGGGAAGCTCGACCCGCACACCCTCGGCGCTGCCGAGGACGCGGGCCTGCTGACCCTCGCCCCAGAAGCTGCGCAGATCGAGCCGATCCTGGTTGGGGTTAAACCCCTCGATCGTGAGCTGGCGGCCCCAGGCGTAGCCGAGGCGGAACAGCTCGGCCTGGTCGCCACGGGCCTGCAGGCGGATGTCGCTGCCGCCGACCAGCACATCGACCGTGGGGGCGGCCGCCCCGGTCGCGCTGCTGCCCCCGCCACCGGTGATCGGATCCACCGGGGCCGGGACCGGCGCCACGGGTGCGACCGGGGCTGGGGTGGGGGTTGAGCCGGCGGCGGTCAACACCAGATCCGGATCCAGGCTGGCCAATAGCCCCCCACCGGGGATCAGCCCCTGCACGTACGAGCGGGCCGTCGTGCCGGGTTGCAGGGTCGTGCCCCAGCTGGGGGGGCGCAGGGTCACCAGCCAGCTGCCATCGACCTGGCGGCTCTGCTGGAGGCTGAAGTCAGACAGACCCCGCAGCTCGTAGCGGCTGCTGAAGCTGACGCTCCACTGGCTGAGGGCCTGACCACCCTGGTTGGTGAGCAACAGCTGACCCTCAAAGGCACCACCCCACTGGCTGCTCAGCTGCAGGTCGACGGCGATGCCGCCGCTGCTGACCGTGGGTGCCGGTGTGGGTTCAACGGGCGTGGGCACCAGCGGAGTCGGCTGCACCGGCTGCAGAACCTCAGGTTGCGGAACCACCGGCAGCGCAGGGCCGCCAGCGGTTGGGTCCTGCAGCACATCGGCCAGATCGAACAGACCGTTGCCACCGACGATCGCGTCAAAGCGCAAGCCCGAGGCGGCGGCGATCTCGGCAAAGCTGCGACCATCCAGCCAGAAGTCGGCGGCAGCCTCGATCAGGCTGTCGGGATCGCCGACCGCATCGTTCGACAGGTCCCAGAACATCACGCCACCCAGACCCTTCTCGCGGGCCCAGGCGCTCTTGAGCGCAATCGTGGCCGGGGTCTCGAATGAGCTGAAGATGCGCTCAGTTGGATTCCACAGATAGGCGGCCTGGGCGTTGTCGTCCCAGATCAGCTGCCAACCGCCGGCGCGACGTTGCGCCAGCAGATCCTTGTAGTCGTAGACGCCGGCTTCAAAACTGCCGGGAGCAGCCCCAGTGGCGCTGTCGCCATAGCCATAGTCGTTGAGGCCGTAGTCATCGGGGCTCGATTGGACCCCAGTCCAGGCACGGGTGTAGGCGGGCGCCCCCAGCACGATCTGCGAAGGGTCAACGCCGGCCTGCAGGTAGCGATCAATCGCCGTGCTGATGTCGTAGCCGATCGCATCGCCTGTCAACGGCGCCTGGTGCCCAGTCGACGACTCCCAGGTGCCGTGAAAGTCGTAGGTCATCACATTGAAGAAGTCGACGAACTCCTTCATTTCGCTCAGTTGAAAGTTCGGAATCTTGTCGACACCGGCAGCCGACGCCACCGAGATCTCATAACGGCGTCCCAGCTCACCGCCGAGGGCATCCAGCTTCTGACGCAGCAAACCCAGGGTCGCGACGTAGTTGGCGCCGTCCTGCGCCGACGCGGCGTTGCTCTCGAGGCCGCCGCCACCGGGATACTCCCAGTCAAAGTCGACTCCGTCGAACATCGTGTAGGTGCGCAGGAAATCGACCACCGACTGGGTGAACACCTCGCGCTCAGTGGCGCTGTCGAGGCTGGTTGAGAAATTCCCCGACAACGTCCAACCACCAATGGCAATGCTGGTGCGCAGGTGCGGATGCAGGACCTTGAGTTCGGCAATCTGGTTGAAATTGCCGAACACACTCTGACCGCTGCGGGGATCGTCAGCTGGGTAGTACCAGCTGTCGGCCTCGCCACCGACGGCATCGGCCGGATCGGTGAACCGCTTTTCGGTGGCGGCGTAGCCGTCGAACAGCTCCATCTGACCATCGCTGCCGATGCGGGCAAAGGCATAGATCAGGTGGGTGAGGCGTTCGGCCGGCACGTCGGCGATCTGCACATCGCGGCCGTAGATCCCCCATTCGGGAAAGTAGGCGGCCACGATCGGTGTGGTGCCCGCAGCCAGCAGAGTGGTGGTCACGGTGGTCTCCTGGGAGCCAGGCTCCCTTCACTGCAGACACCGTGCTGCCTGGACCATGGCAGGCACATCCTTCAGCTGAAGGATTGTTAGCGGGCCAATCCCAACCGCACCGCCAAAGCCGCTGCCGCTGCCCGGTCACTCACCTGCAGTTTGTGCAGGATCTTTTGCACGTGATCGCGGGCCGTCACCTCAGCGATCAAAAGCCGCGCGGCGATCTGGCGGTTGCTGAGGCCCTCGGCGAGCAAGGGCAGCACCTCGAGCTCGCGCCGGCTGAGGGCGTCGCCTGCCGGCCCCTGACCACTCAGCAGTGGCATCAACGCGGGCCCGCAGTAGCGCTCTCCCTGGTTGATGGCCGCCAGCGCGCGAACCAGTTCGCCGTTGCCATAGTCATCACTGCAGACCAGCGCCTGAACACCGGCGCGCCAGGCAGCCTGCGCCAGAGCCAGCTGCAGCGGTTGGGCCATCGCCAACAGGATGACCGGAGGCTTGGGCAGCTTCAGCAGCTCGTCAACAAGCGGCAACGTTGATCCATCGCGCAGGGTCTCCTCCACAAACAACAGAACGTCACCAGCGTCGGGCGGCAGCTGCTCACGCACAGCAGCTCCCGAGTCGCAGACGGCCAGCAGACGCTGGGGCAGGAACGGCGGCTGCGGCTGCGGATCTCCCAGCTGCAAGGCCAGCAGGTTGGCGTAGGGACGATGGGCTGTGGCGATCAGCAGCTGCCAGCGCTGCAGACGCTGATGCACCTGGCCGGTATTAGCCAGCAACCGTTGCGGGTCAGGATCCGGATCCCCGGGGTCAGCCATGGTCATGGGCTGCAACGGACATGGATCAGCCGACCACAACGGACAAAGCGACCGCAAGGTCCTGCTACCGGCCAAACCCTAACGCCAGCGCACCAGCCCATCGGCTCCTCACCCGGGTAGGTAAGCCGGCCGCGGCGGTGTTGACGGCTCCGGGACCAGCCTCTCGACCACGA
>CAZJIF010000148.1:0-3371 GCA_964546045.1 uncultured Klebsiella sp.
GGATCACCCGGCACTTGTCGCACATTTTCTTGACTGAGGCACGCACCTTCATGGGAATTGTGCTCTCCGAATTTGCAAACCGCCAACCTACCACATGGGTCAACCACCTCTCATTTGGGAGGCGTTCAGGCCAGCAGACCTTCGATCCGCGTGGCGATGGCTTCGATGCTGCCTTCGGCATCCACCGCTTCCAGCAGCTGGCGCTGGCGGTAGTAGGCGATCAGTGGGGCCGTCTGCTGCCGATAGACCTCGAGGCGGTGGCGGATCACGTCGGCATTGTCGTCGGCTCGCCCGCGACCCAGCAGTCGCTGCATCAGCAGATCGTCATCGAGCTCCATCAGCACAACCAGCTCGATCGGCTGATTCAGTTCCGATAGCAGGGCCTCGAGAGCTTCGGCCTGGGCCAGGTTGCGGGGAAAGCCGTCCAGGAGCCAGCCGCTGGCCCCGGGTTCGCCACGGCTGAGGCTGGCAGCCTGCTGCTCGAGCCGGCTGCGCACGATCGCCAGCACCAGCGCATCGCTGACCAGCTCGCCGCGGGCCATGACCGCAGCGGCTTCCTGCCCCAGTGCAGTCGCGGCCGCCACCTCAGCCCGCAACAGATCTCCGGTCGAGAGATGCAGCAGCTGATGGCGCGCGGCCAGGTGCTGGGCCTGGGTGCCCTTGCCGGCGCCAGGAGGTCCGAGGAAGAG
The DNA here is from genome assembly GCA_964546045.1 of uncultured Klebsiella sp. Classification (GTDB taxonomy): domain Bacteria; phylum Cyanobacteriota; class Cyanobacteriia; order PCC-6307; family Cyanobiaceae; genus RGUW01. Next base: position 690 of record CAZJIF010000148.1, read on the forward strand.
GAGACGTTGCTTGGTCACGACAGACAGGGGAGCGTCAGGATTGAAAAGGGGAAGGGCAAGCCGCGGCGTTCAGGGTGTGGGCCTTCATTGGCGCACCATGCCTTCGTAGCGTTGCGAGATCACGTAGGTCTGAACCTGTTTGGCGGTGTCGATGGCAACGCCCACCAGGATCAGCAGCGATGTGGCCCCCAATCCCTGGAATGTGCGCACCTGGGTGGCACCTTCCACGGCCGAGGGAATGATCGCCACAGCCCCGAGGAACAGGCCACCGAGCAGGGTCAGCCTGTTCTGCACGGCGCCCAGGTATTTGGCAGTGGCCGAACCGGGCCGAACACCGGGTACCGCGACGCCGCTGCGCTTGAGGTTGGTGGCGATGTCGACCGGGTTGACGGTCAACGACGCGTAAAAGTAGGCAAAACCGCAGATCAGGGCGAAGTACACCAAGGCGTAGAGCCAGGGGGTGCTGCTGTTGGGGTTCAGGTAGCTGGCAGCTGTGATCAACCAGGGGCTTCCCGTGATGTTGGCAATCGTCAGCGGCAGAAAGACAACCGCCGAGGCAAAGATGATCGGCATCACGCCACCGGCGTTGAGTTTGAGAGGCAGGTAGCTCTGTCGTGCCGACAAGAGGCTGGCTCCCCCCACCTGGCGCTTGGCGCTGACGATCGGGATGCGTCGGTTGCCTTCCTGGAGAAAGATGATGCCGATGATGGTGACCAGAAACACGAGCACCAAGACGACGATTCCACCGACGGTGCTGCGATCACCACTCTGAGCCAGCTCGATCGTGGACCCCAGGGCCTTGGGCAGGGTGGCGACGATGTTGACGAAAATCACCAGGGAGGCTCCCTGGCCGATGCCGCGTTCGGTGATCACCTCGCTGATCCACATGACGACCATCGAACCGGTCACCAGTGCCAGCGTGGTCTGGACGACGAACACCGGCTCAGAGATGCCGGCGGTGGCGTACTGCCGCAGGATCAGGGCGAAGACCGCACTCTGGAGAACCCCCCAACCCAGGGCGACGTAACGGGTGATCTGGGCGATCTTGCGCCGACCCGCTTCACCTTCGTTCTTCTGCAGCTCCTCGAGCTGGGGAAGGGCCGCCGTGAGCAGCTGAATGATGATCGAGGCATTGATGAAGGGCAGGATGCCCAGGGCAAACACCCCGAGGGTCGAAATGCCACCCCCGGTGAAAATGTCAAGGAAGCCGATCAGCTGGCCGCCCCGCTGCAGGAAGTCTTGGAAGGCGAGCCGGTCGATGCCCGGCACGGGGATGTAGATCCCCAGTCGGACCACCAGCAGCAGCCCCAGGGTGATCAGCACCCGCTCGCGCAGACCCTTGGAAAGGACCAGCTGGCTGAAGATTTCCCCGGCGCTGGGGTTGCGTCCCCGGCTGACAAGCATGGTGATCGGTGGCAAAGGTTGACTGACGCCCAGCTGCGCGGCGTCCAGCAAAAAGCCGCTTGCCGGGGCGGAAGCTCCGGCAGGCGGCTACGACCATAGGTCGGCGGGCAGACCGCCGCTCAGTCGGTGATCTCGCAGGTGCCCCCTGCAGCCTCAATCTTGGCGCGGGCGCTGGCGGTGAAGGCAGCGGCCTGGACGGTCAGCTTGACCGTGAGCTCACCGCTGCCCAGGATCTTGAGGGGGTGCTTGGGACTGGTCACGATGCCGTCCTTGACCAGGGAGTCGAGGTTGACGGTGCTGCCGGCTTTGAGGTCGGCAAGCTTGGCCACGTTGATCACGGTGAACGACGTGGGATTGATCAGCGGGAAGTGCTTGAGCTTGGGCACCCGGCGGTACAGGGGCATTTGGCCCCCTTCAAAACCGGGGCGGGTCGGACGGCCAGAACGGGACTTCTGACCCCGCATGCCAAAGCCGCAGCTTGCCCCCTGGCCGGCGGCGATGCCGCGACCCTTTCGGAGTTTGCGCCGCCGCGCGCCTGGGTTGGCCTTGAGTGACTGGAGATTGAGCGACATGAATTCGGACCTCAGGAGTAGATCTGCTCGAGGGAGATGCCCCGCTCCTTAGCGGTCTCCTTGTGAGTGCGCAGGGCCGACAGGGCGTCCATGGCGGCGCGGGCGTTGTTGAGCGGCGTCTTTGAGCCCAGGCGCTTGGCCAAGACATTCTTGATGCCAGCCAGTTCGAGCACCGTGCGGATCGAGCCGCCGGCGATCACACCGGTACCCGGCGCAGCCGGCCGGATCAGCACACTGGCGGCGCCATCGCGTCCATTGCTGATGGTCGGGATCGAACTGTGACGGGTCAGGGGCACCTTGACCAGGTGCTTTTTGCCATCGGCAACGCCCTTGCGCACGGCACCGATCACGTCGCCGGCCTTGCCGACGCCCACACCGACCTGGCCCCGCTCGTTGCCGACGATGACGATGGCCCGGAAGCTCATCTTCTTACCGCCCTTGACGGTCTTGGAGACCCGGCGGATCTGGACCACCCGCTCCTGCCATTCGGAGTCGCGCTCCTGGCCGCCGCGGCGGTTGTCGCGGCCCCGGCCGCCGCCACGGCGATCGCCGCCGCCGCGGCCCTCACCGCGTCCGCCACGGCGTTCCTGCTGGCCTTCGGCGGCTGCAGGCACATCGGAAGCGGCCGGAATGTCGTTCGAGAGAACTTGATCGTTGGTTTCGGTCATGGTGAGAGCAGGGATCAGAACTGAAGGCCCGCTTCCCG
>CAZJIF010000149.1:0-3284 GCA_964546045.1 uncultured Klebsiella sp.
GTGATCCGCGGCGAAGACCACATCGCCAACACCGCCAAGCAGCTGCTGCTCTACGCGGCCCTGGGGCAGACGGCGCCGGTGTTTGCCCACACCCCGCTGATCCTCAATGCCGAGGGCAAGAAGCTCTCCAAGCGCGACGGTGTCACCTCGGTCAGCGACTTCAAGGCTATGGGCTACACGGCCGAAGCCCTGGCCAATTACATGACCCTGCTGGGCTGGTCGCCCCCCGAGGGCATGGGCGAGCGCTTCACCCTCGACGAGGCCGCCGCGGTGTTCGGGTTCGATCGGGTCAACAAGGCCGGCGCCCGCTTTGACTGGGACAAGCTCAACTGGCTGAATGGCCAGGTGCTGCATGCCCTGCCGCCCGAGACCCTGCGCGACCAACTGGCTCCCCTGTGGTCAGCACGGGGCTGGGGCCAGGACGGCCCCACGGCAGACCCTCAGTGGCAGCTGCAGCTGGCGACCCTGCTCGGACCCTCGCTGGCCCTGTTGGCTGATGGGGTTGAACAGGCGCGTCCCTTCTTCGAGACCCCGGAGCTCGACGAAGCAGCCCGCGCCCAGCTCGAGCTGGACGGGGCCAGAACGGGCCTGGCAGCCCTGCACACCGCCCTAGAGCAGCGTCCGGCCGATGCCGTGCTGGACAGCGCCGCAGCCCAACAGTTGCTGGGTGAGGCGCTTGCCACCGCCGGCATCAAGAAGGGACTGCTGATGAAGTCGCTGCGAGCAGCCCTGCTGGGCAGCCTTCAGGGTCCTGACCTGCAGGACACCTGGTTGCTGCTGCACCGCCTCGGAGAAGACAGCAACCGCATTGGCCGCTGTCTCTGACGTCCGCGATCAGGGAGACTCTGCGGTGGCGCTGATCTCAGGCTCCGGTTCTGGCTGAACCAGACCCAGCCATCTGGCCAGCGGACCGGCACTGAGGCCCTGCAGACCAACGGTCATCAGGATGGTTAGAAACACGAGGCCCTGCAGCCGGCCGGCGCCGAGCACGCCGGCCTCCTCAAGGCGGATCGCGAACAACGAGGCCACAGCAGCGGTGACGATGCCCCGCGGCGCCAACCAGGCCAGCAGCAATTTCTCGGGCCAGGAGAACGCCAGTCCCCAGGTGGCTAGCAGAATCGCCAGAGGCCTCTGCAGCAGCATCAGCGCCAGCACGCAGGCCAAACCACCCCAGCCCAGGGGGCTGAGTTCGGCCCAGCTGACATCGGCAGCCAACAGGGGAAACAGCATCGTGATCGCCAGCATCGCCAGCTGACGGATCAAGTCGTCAAGCTCGGTCGCCTCGGTATCAAGGCGCCGGCCGACCACCACCCCAGCGGCCACCGAAGCCGGCAGGCCCGATTCGGGCAACACCTGCTCGCAGAGGGAAAACATCAGAAAGACCACCCCCAGGCTGAGCTGCAGCCGCACCGGGGCCGCCGAGGCTTCAGGAATGCGCCGCAGTGCCGCCGTCAGCAACCAGCCGCAGGCGGCGCCCATGGCCACCCCGCCCAGCAGGCGCTCGAGCAACCCCAGCACCAGCTCGCGCCAGCCGTGCAGGTTGCCCAGCACCAGTTCGAGCAGCAGCAGGGCCAGCACCGCGCCGATCGGCTCGAGCACGAGCCCCTCGCCCTCGAGCACCTCGCCCAGCGGCGCCCGCAACCGGATCTGCTGCACCAGCGGGTTGACCACCGTCGGCCCAGTCGCCAGCACAATGGCGCCGAACACCGCCGCCAGCGGCCAGCTGAGGCCCGCCAGGCTGTGGGCCGCCAGCATGCCGCCGGCGACCGCCAGCACCAGGCGCACGACCACGATGCGCAGCACGGTGAGCTTGAGCGCATCGCCTGGCAGCTTCAGATTGATGCCACCGTCAAACAGCACCAGGCTGACCAGCAGCCCCACCACCACCTCGAGGCCCATGCCCAGATCGAGGGGCTCAACCAGGTGCAGGCCCGAGCGACCGATCAGCAGGCCCGCCGACAGCAGCAGCACCACCCCCGGCAGGCCGCTGAGCCAGGCCAGCGCCTGGGCCAGTGCACCGGCAAAGACCGTGACCCCCCACAACAGGCCCAGACGCTCAGGCGTCATGCATCGAGCGCATTGAACTGGGGCTCGACCCGAATGGCGATCACGGCGCTGGGGCGCAGCACCAGGTACTCCCCCTCCATCTCAGCGATCGGCACGTTGACGAAGGCATCGGCGGCCGAAGCGGTCAACACGCCGCCATACCACTGTTGAAACGCTTCCAGGCTGGCGAAGTGCACCACCTCGCTCTGGCCACCACTCAGGTGCAGATGGATGGCGTAGCGGCGAGGGGTGCGGGCCATGGCGACGCCGTTCGTGTGTCCAGGATGCCCCAGGCCTGCGGGTTTGTGCCAGCCGGTGCGTACAGCGGATGCCGCGGCTGGCCCTGCCGCGTCAGGCCCAGACACAGCAGCGGCGCCCGGCTGCCCAGCAGCGCCAGCACCTGTCGGTCACGGCCGAGCCAGGTTCCCCGGTTGCCCCAACCGAGCCACACCGCCGCTGGCACACCGATCGAGCCCCCAGCCGCAGCGACCGTTCCCGTCAACGCCCGCTGCAGCCACGCGTCGGTCTCGGCACCCACCGGATCCGCCGCCCGCCGCAGCAGCGCCGGGCTGGGGCTGATGCGCGCAAACAGATTCAGCACCAGCAGCGCGCCGTAGTCCCACTGGCGGGCAAAGCCCACCAGCCGCCGCAGGGTCGCGTCGTCGCGCGCGCCATCGGCCCGCGACGGATTCAGCCCCACAAACAGCAGCAGCGGCCGCTCCCGATGCCACTGGCGCCACAGCCACCAGCGGTAGCGCCCGCACGCGCTGAAAGCGGCATCGGCAGGCGCAGGCGTCATGGCATCGCAAACCCTGTCCTGGGAGTTTTTAGACCACTTAGCCTGTTTCAATGCCGTTTCTGGCCCCCATGCCCAGCCTGGCCGCCATCCGCGAGCACAAGCGCAACGCCAAGCTGGCCCAGCTGCACCAAGGTGCAAGCGCGCTGTTGGCAACCCATCCTGGTTGTGAGGTGTGGCTGTTCGGCTCACTGGCCCGCGGCGACTGGGATGCCTATTCCGATGTGGACCTGCTGGCCATCGCGCCCAGCAAAGCCGTTGCCGATGGCCTGGCCGATGGCCTGCTGAGCGCAGGCCTGGCCGACGACGTCATCGCCCTGAGTCAGGACCGCTGGCAGGCCCTGAAAAGCGGCGACGACCCCTATTGGCGCGCCATCGGCAACGACGCCCTGCGCTTGGATCATCCATGACGCCCAGAGCGCAAGCCTGGTTGCGCCAGGCC
>CAZJIF010000150.1:0-3275 GCA_964546045.1 uncultured Klebsiella sp.
GAGCAGGGGCGGGGGTGATCACGGTCTCTTCAACCACTTCTTCCACCACCGGGCCACCGAAGCGGTAGCGGGCACCGATCTTGAAGCCCCAGTTGTTGTTGAGGGCTTCGTAGCTGGTGCGGCCGGCCCGGAACGACTCCGCGCCCTGATACACGGCCTCGGCGTAGATGTCGGTGTTCCAGTTCACGCCATAGGCCACACCGGCCTTGGCCTGCCAGCCGAACAGGTCATCGCTGCCGCTGCCGGTGTTGATCCGGTTCACAACGTTGCCGTTGCGGGTCTTCTCAAGAGTGTTGTTGCCCATCGACTGGTTGATCCAGCCGATGCCGCCACCGATGTAGGGGGTCCAGCGGGTGCCGGTGTTGATGTCCCAATAGGCACTGGCCATGATGCCGTTCTGGTTGCCACCGTTGGTGCGGGTGGATTTCCAGTTGTTGTTGCGGGTGATGTCATCCACACCGACGCGGTTGTACACGTAGGTGAGCTCGGTGCGGATCGCGCCGAAGTCGTAGCCCACGCCGGCATCCAGGGAGAAGCCGCCGTCGGTTTCCAGCTCAACGTTGCGGTTGGGCCGGTTGCGACGGTTGACGTTGCCGGTGATGTTGTTGGGCCAGCTGCCACCGATGCCGATGGTGCCGTAGAAGCCGGTGCCCTGTTCGTAGACGACGGCCTCGTCCACGATCACGGACTGGCTGATCAGGGTGTCCTGGGACTCAGCAGGGGTCGCAGCTGCACCGGGCAGGGCGGCCATGGTGCTGGCAGCTTCGTTGCTGACGGTTTCACCGGCGCGCACAGGGGCAGCCATCAGGCTGGAGGTGGCGGCAGCGGCTGCCGCCAAGGAAAGAAAAGCCTTGCGTGAATTGCGCATTGCTTGAAGGGGAGAAGGCAAAGCTCTTCAAGCACACCCGAAAGAGTGCACGTTTGCTCGCTGGACGATGCCAGATGCTGCACTGTCTATGGATCCCCATAGGACGATCGCCCTGATTTGCGACTGCTGAGAATCAGGAGAACGCGGCAGATCCGTTGCGCTCAGGACTCTGATCCACCGGTGTGGGTCACTTCAGCGATCGGGCAGGGGCTGCCAGCGACTGCCCTCCTGCTGCACATGCAGAACTTCGGTGCGGCTTTCCACCCCGGCCTTGTGCCAGGCCAGCAGCATCCCGCGGGCCACCGTCTCGGCCCGGTCCGCCGTGGTGAGCGCCAGCAGGCTCGGCCCGGCGCCACTGATCACGCAGCCCCAGGCTCCCGCCTCCAGGGCCGCATCGCGCACCTTGGTGCCTCCCACGATCAAACCCCAGCGATAGGGCTCATGCAGCCGGTCGTGCATGCCATCGCTGATCAGATCGCCGTTGCCACTGCGCAGCCCCTGCAGCAACAGGGTGAGAGCCCCGAGATTGATCACCGCGTCGGCCACCGGGATCGCCTTGGGCATGGCCCGGCGTGCCTCGCTGGTGGCCAGGCGGATGGCGGGGATCGCCACCACGGCCACCACCTCGCTCGACCATTCGCAGCGCACCACCCGCCAGCGGTGGGAGGCGGCCTTGGCCGTCATGCACAGACCGCCCACCAGGGAGGGAACCACGTTGTCGGGGTGGCCCTCGATGTCGATCGCCAGTTCGAGCAGTTTCTCCTTGCTGAGCGGTTCACCCACCAGGGCATTGGCTCCCATCAGGCCGGCCACGATCGCCGTGGCGCTGCTGCCCAGGCCGCGGGCCGGGGGAACGGCCAGGCGCACCCTGGCCTCCAGGCCCACCGGCTCCTCGCCCGCCTCCTTCCACACCCGCTGGGCGGAGCGGTACACGAGGTTGTCCGGCCCTCCGCGCAGGTGGGAGCCCTCGCTGCCCTCGATGATCAGGTCGAAGCGATGGCTTCCCCCCTCCACGCAGCGCAGCTCAAACACGTTGTCGAGGTCGAGGGCGGCCCCGAGGCAGTCAAACCCCGGCCCGATGTTGGCCGTGGTGGCCGGCACATGAACCACAACACCCTGGCCAACCTTGGGCCGCACCATCTGCCTGCTCCTGTTGCTGCCAGTGTCTCAGTTTGCGGGTGCGGCAGCTGATCCCCTCAGCAGCATGCGGGCCCTGCAGGCGGCGCTGAACTGGCCGATCGCCGGATCGGTGATCGCCGTGATCGGCAGGCTCTCCAGCACGGGCGTCAGCCTCCCCTTGGCCAGAAAGGCCTGGGCGAAGCTGGCCTGGCGCAGGCACCCGAGCAACTTGCCGGCGGTTCCCCCCGCCAGCCAGATGCCGCCCCTGCACAGGCCGGTGAGTGCCAGGTCGCCCGCCACGCTGCCGTAGGCCCCAAGCCACAGCTCCAGCGCCTCACGCGCCAGGGGATCACCGCTGTCCGCCGCCTCGGCCACGGCTGCCGGCAGGTCGGCCGGCGGGTTGCGCTGCAGGGGATGGCTGCCATCCCCATGCCGTTCCTGCAGCAGCCAGCGCCCCACGTGGCCCAGCCCGGTGCCGCTCACCACCCGTTCGATCGACAGGCGTCCCAGACCCAGATCGGCCTGGAGCCAGCGCTTCAACCGCCATTCGGCCTCGCAGCGCGCGGCAAACTCGCCATGGGCCGCCTCACTGGCCAGGGCCACCAGGCCCTGGGGGGTGCGCAGGCCGTAGGCCACCCCCAGGCCGGTGCCGGCACCGAGCACCAGCAGGGTGCCGTCGGGATCCCCACAGCCTGGCCGCACCACAGCCTGCTGCTGCGGCTGCAGGTGCGGCAGCCCGTAGATCAGCACGGCGAAGTCGTTCACCAGCTCCACCTGGCTGCTGCCGATGCCGATGGCAGCAGCCAGGGCGCTCTGATCGAGCAGCCAGGGCAGGTTGGTCAGTCTGGCCTTGCCACCCTGTACTGGGCCCGCCACCGCGAAGCAGGCGGCCGCCGGCTGGGAAACGGAATCGTTCTGGCCTGTGCCGGCGGTGCTGAGGAACCGCTGCACCATGGGGGTGAGGTCGTCCCAGTCCGCCGAGCTGTAGCGCTCCTGAGCCAGCAGCTTCAACTCCTGGCCTGTGCTCTGATAAAGCGCCAGCAGGGTCTTGGTGCCGCCGATGTCGCCGGCCAGGAGGGTGCCCATCAGCCCAGCGGCAGACCAGCAAGCCGATCCTGGTTCGCCTGAGCCGCCGATGCCACCAGATCGGGTACAGCCAGGCTGCCGAGGTCTCCCCCGCGGCGGCTGCGCAGACTCACCTGGCCGCTCTCAGCTTCCTTGGCACCGATCACCCCGAGCACGGGGATCCTCATCTGCTCGCCGTTGCGGATCAGCTTCCCGAGGCGGT
>CAZJIF010000151.1:0-1082 GCA_964546045.1 uncultured Klebsiella sp.
GTGCTGGCGACCCGTTCGCCCAACAGGGCCTGCCGCAACAGGTCAGAGACCACCGCACCATTGGTGCAGCGCCGCAACCGCGCCAGATCGCGAACGGCGTCGAGCAGGTGATCGTCAATCTCAAGGGTGGTGCGCATGGCAGACAGGGCGTTGAAGGAGTGATGGATTGATGGGTTGCTGGAGTTGATGGGTGCTGATGGACCTGATGGGTTCAGAAACCGAGGTGCTGAAACCGGGGGACGCCCCAAGCAGCGGGGGGCCGGAGGTGTTCTGAGCGGTATGACGATCTCGGCACGACCGCATCACGGCACGACGGCATCAACGTGCCGAGATCGCTATGGGCCGGGGAGGACAGGGGGGAGCCGCCGAGCGGGGCGGCGAGTGGGCCTCCTTGGCGGGACCAGGTGAACAGAGACGACATGTCAGGGCAGGGCAGGGCAGGGAACAACCATGGGAACGGCCAACAGATCAGTGCCACCGCTGTTACATCGCAACTGCTGGATAGAGTTCTGCCCTCCGCAGGCCCGGCAGGGATGAGCAACGACACCCAGGCCGATCTCCCATCAGCCGACCCAAGCAACTCGAGCAACCCGAGCGAGCCGAACGATCCAAACCCGGTCGACTCGGCCGCGATCGAGGCTGTTCCGGTCGAGGCTGCATCGATTGAGACGGCCCAGATCGAGACTGCGCCAATCGACGCTGACCCAATTGAGGCTGCCCCGATCGCGGTCAAGGCCGATGCCGCCGGCGAAGAGGAAGAGGACCTCGACAGTCACCGCTTCGAGTGCCGCAGCTGCGGGTACGTGTACGACCCGGGCGAAGGGGTCAAGAAGCTGGGGATCGCGGCGGGCACTCCGTTTCTGGAGCTGGATGCGGCGAGTTTTCGCTGCCCGGTGTGCCGCAGCAAGGTGGGGGCCTTCAAGGACATCGGCCCCCGCAACAAGCCCAGCGGCTTTGAGGAGAACCTCAACTTCGGGCTGGGCGTCAACCGGATGACGCCAGGCCAGAAGAATGTGCTGATCTTCGGCGGCTTCGCGCTGGCGATTGCCTTCTTCCTCTCGCTCTATTCACTGCGGTGAAGC
>CAZJIF010000151.1:1182-3188 GCA_964546045.1 uncultured Klebsiella sp.
CGGCTTCGCGCTGGCGATTGCCTTCTTCCTCTCGCTCTATTCACTGCGGTGAAGCCGAGCAGAACAGCTTGCCCCCGTTGCGCTGAGACACCTCCACCCCTACCGATGACCGTGAACACGCCGAACCTGACGACACCCCACCGCAGCTGGCTGCGCCGCCGGATGCAGCCGTTGCTGAGCCTGGTGGTGTGCGCGGTGCTGGGCCTCGGGCTCAGCGGCTGCGTCACCACGGGCCTGCCGGTGGCCGCCAGCAGTCCCTGGCAGCCGGTGCCGCTGGAGACCAAATCCAACCCGTTGGATGTGGCCTTCACCGACAGCCGCCATGGCTTTTTGGTGGGCAGCAACCGCCTGATCGAAGAAACCGACGACGGCGGCGCCAGCTGGGCGCCGCGGGCGCTGGATCTGCCGGAGGAAGAGAACTTCCGGCTGATCAGCATCGACTTCGATGGCAACGAGGGCTGGATCGCCGGTCAGCCCGGTCTGTTGCTGCACAGCACCGACGGCGGCCAGAACTGGAGCCGCCTGCTGCTCGACACCAAGCTGCCCGGTGAGCCGTATCTGATCACCGCCCTGGGCAAGGGCCAGGCCGAGCTGGCCACCAACGTGGGCGCGGTCTACCGAACCAGTGACAGCGGCAGCAGCTGGCAGGCCAAGGTCAGCGACGCCGCGGGTGCGGTGCGCGACCTGCGCCGCGACGGCAACGGCAACTATGTGAGCGTCAGCAGCCTGGGCAACTTCTTTGCCACCTGGCAGCCCGGCCAGGAGACCTGGCAGGGACACCCGCGGGTCAGCAGCCAGCGGCTGCAGTCGATTGGCTTCCAACCCGAAGGCGGCCTGTGGATGGTGGCGCGCGGCGCCCAGATCCGCTTCAACACCGACGCCAGCGACCCCGAGGCCTGGAGCAAGGCGATCATTCCGATCACCAACGGCTATGGCTACCTCGACCTGGCCTGGGACCCTGCCGGCACGATCTGGACCGGCGGTGGCAGCGGCACCCTGCTGAGCAGCGCCGACGGCGGCAAGACCTGGCAGAAGGATCCGGTGGGGAGCCAGCAGCCCACCAACTTCACCCGCATCGTGTTCAAGAACGACGGCAAGGGCTTCGTGCTGGGCGAGCGGGGTTCGCTGCTGCGCTGGGTGGGCTGAGCGTTTGGGGACGCTGCCGCCAGCTCCCCACCAACCTTTGTAACCAAGGGCCGCCGGCGCTCCCGTCGGCCCAAGCCCGACCCCTAGGATCACCGAGCTGAACGCTTGGTGCCATGGCTGCCGGCTCTACTGGGGAACGTCCGTTCTTCGAAATCATCACCAGCATCCGTTACTGGGTGATCCACGCCGTGACCCTGCCGGCGATCTTCCTGGCGGGCTTCCTGTTCGTGTCCACAGGCCTCGCCTACGACGCCTTTGGCACGCCACGCCCGGACGCCTACTTCCAGGCGAGCGAGAGCAAGGCCCCGGTGGTGAGCCAGCGCTACGAGGCCAAGTCGTCCCTTGATCAGCGCTTGCAATAAGACGCCATGACCCAGACTCCCGCCCCCACCACGCCGCGCAACTACCCGATCTTCACGGTGCGCTGGCTGTCGGTTCACGCCCTCGGCATTCCCACGGTGTTCTTCCTGGGAGCCCTGGCCGCGATGCAGTTCATCCGCCGCTGATTCGCACGCGCCCGTCATGCAACGCAATCCCAACCCCAACAACCTGCCGGTCGAGCTCAACCGGACGAGTCTTTATCTGGGTCTGCTGCTGGTCTTCGTGACCGGTGTGCTGTTCTCCAGCTACTTCTTCAACTGATCCGGAGGTCTCCCGATGAGCGGCAAGAAATCCAACCTGCCCGACGGCCGGATCCCCGACCGCCTACCCGACGGTCGCCCCGCCGTGGCCTGGCGTTCGCGCTGGACCGAAGGCGTGCTGCCCCTGTGGCTGGTGGCCACCGCCGGCGGCATGGCCGTGATCTTTGTGGTCGGCCTGTTCTTCTACGGCTCCTACGTGGGCGTCGGTTCGGCCTGATC
>CAZJIF010000152.1:0-3094 GCA_964546045.1 uncultured Klebsiella sp.
ACCTACGTGATCTCCCAGCGCTACGAGGGCATGGTGAGGCAGTAGGCCCAAGCCACCAGCAGAGCCCAAGCCGCAGGCCTGCTCCACACGTTCACCAGCCCGCATCGGCAGCCCCATCCCAGGGATCTCTCTTCACCTCTCCGCTTTCCGGCGATGAAACAACGTCTCCTCTTCCTCGGCCCCCCCGGTGCTGGCAAGGGCACCCAGGCCCAGCAGCTCGCCGCCCGCCATGGCCTGCTGCACCTCTCCACCGGCGATCTGCTGCGAGCGGAAGTGACAGCAGGCAGCCCCCTCGGCCAGGAGGCTGCTGCTGTGATGGCGCGGGGTGAACTGGTGAGCGACGCCCTGGTGCTGGCCATCGTGCGCGGCCGGCTGGAGGCGCAGAGCGCAACCGGCGGCAGCGGCTGGCTGCTGGACGGCTTTCCGCGCAATGTGCACCAGGCGGATGCCCTGGCGGCCCTGTTGGAGGAGCTGGGGCAGCAGATCGAACTGGTGGTGCTGATGGAACTTGACGATGGCGTGCTGGTGCAGCGCCTGCTCAGCCGCGGCCGTGCCGACGACAACGAAGACGTGATCCGTCACAGGCTGGAGGTGTATCGACAGCAGACGTCCCCCCTGATCAGCTACTACCGCGAAGTCGGACTCCTGCAGGCGGTGGAAGCCGACGGCACGGTGGAGCAGATTGCCGAGCGCATCGAAGCCCTGCTCACCTGAGCAGGGTCTGAAGCACCCCCCGTTGACCTGTGTGATAGGGTGGCGGTTTGCAAATTCGGAGAGCACAACGCCCATGAAGGTGCGTGCCTCAGTCAAGAAGATGTGCGACAAGTGCCGGGTGATCCGTCGCCACGGCCGGGTGATGGTGATCTGCACCAATCCCAAGCACAAGCAGCGCCAGGGCTGATCTGGCCTGCCGTTCCGTTTTTTCTCTCTCAACCACCGCATCTCCCGCTCCGATCTGGCCTTACAGCCAGTGGTCTCGGCGGGCAGGTGCCCCCTCCTGACCCCCCTGAAGCGATTACACCGTGGCTCGGATTGCAGGCGTCGATATCCCCCGCGACAAGCGGGTTGAGATCGCCCTCACCTACGTGTACGGCATCGGTCTCACCCGTGCCCAGAAAATTCTCGCCAAGAGTGGCGTGAACCCCGACACCCGGGTGAAGGACCTCAGCGACGCCGATGTACAGAAGTTGCGCGGCGCCGCCGACAGCTTCACCCTGGAAGGCGACCTGCGGCGCCAGGAGGGCATGGCCCTCAAGCGTCTGCAGGACATCGGTTGCCTGCGCGGCCGTCGCCATCGCATGGGTCTGCCGGTGCGCGGCCAGCGCACCCGCACCAACGCCCGCACCCGCCGCGGCGCCCGCAAGACCGTGGCCGGCAAGAAGAAGTAAGCACGGCCGTAGACCAGCCGCGGCCGGTTCACGATTCCCCTGCCATTCCCCCACTGTCATGCCGCCTGCGGGCATGACGCCTGTGCTCTGCCGGGCTTCAGTGCTCGACTTTCTTGAGGAGATCCCCAGGGAGCCGTCCAGCCCAGCGAAACCCGTCACCAGAGCCTTCCCCAGTTCCCCGATCACCTCAGCTGCCCCGGCAGCATCTCCGCCATGGCCAAGCCAGCCAAGAAATCAGGCCCCAAGAAGGCCAAGCGCAACGTCCCCAACGGCGTCGCCCACATCCAGAGCACCTTCAACAACACGATCGTGTCGATCACCGACACGGCCGGTGAGGTGATCTCCTGGAGCTCCGCCGGAGCGAGCGGCTTCAAGGGCGCCCGCAAAGGCACCCCCTTCGCCGCGCAGACCGCCGCCGAAGCTGCCGCCCGCCGGGCCCTGGAGCAGGGAATGCGCCAGATCGAAGTGCTGGTGCGCGGACCGGGCTCGGGCCGCGAAACGGCGATTCGCGCCCTGCAGGTGGCTGGCCTTGAGATCACGCTGATCCGCGATGTGACCCCCCTGCCGCACAACGGCTGCCGCCGTCCCAAGCGCCGTCGGGTCTGATCCGCCGTCCCTTCCCCACCGGGAATCCGCCAACCCTTCGAGCCCCAGACCGTGCTGCACTACCAAATCGACCGGATCGAACACCAGGTCAGTGAGAACCGGTCCCAGACCGGTGTTTTTCTGATCGGTCCCCTCGATCGAGGCCAGGCCACCACCCTGGGCAATGCCCTGCGACGCGTGCTGATCGGTGCCCTCGAGGGCAGCGCGATCACGGCGGTGCGCATCGCCGGGGTGAACCACGAATACGCCACCGTGCCAGGCGTCCGCGAGGACGTCCTCGACATCCTCCTCAACTGCAAGCAGGTGGCCGTGAGCAGCCGCAGTCGCGAGCTGGAGATCGGCCGTCTGGTGGTGAGCGGGCCGGCCACCGTCACGGCGGCCGACCTGCAGTTCTCCTCCCAGGTGCAGGTGATCGACCCCGATCGGCTGATCGCAACCGTGGCCGATGGCCACAGCCTGGAGATGGAAGTGCACGTGGAGCGGGGCGTCGGCTACCGCCCCGTCGACCGCCACAGCGAGGACACCAGTGCCATCGATCTCCTGCAGATCGATGCGGTGTTCAAGCCGGTGAAGCGGGTGAACTACACGGTGGATGAAACCGCCGTGGGTGAAGGCGGTTCCGCCAGGGAGCGCCTGCGCCTGGAGATCGAGACCAACGGCAGCATCACCCCCGATGACGCCATGGCCCAGGCGGCCAACCAGCTGATCGCCCTGTTCCAGCCCCTGGCCAGCCTCACGGCGGTGGAAGAGCCTGGCCTGGAGCCCGAGCCCTCCGCTGAGGCCCAGATTCCCCTGGAGGAACTGAACCTCTCGGTGCGGGCCTACAACTGCCTGAAGCGCGCCCAGGTGAACTCCGTGAGCGACCTGATGGGCTTCAGCTACGAAGATCTGCTGGAGATCAAGAACTTCGGCTCCAAGTCAGCCGACGAGGTGATCGAAGCGCTCGAGCGCATCGGCATCACCCTCCCCCAGAGCCGCACCAGCGCCTGATCGGCGGCCCTTCTCCCTCTCCGTCGTTCAACCCAGGAGCACCCACACCATGCGTCACCAATGCCGAGTCCCCCAACTGGGACGCCCCGCCGACCAACGCAAGGCGATGT
>CAZJIF010000153.1:0-3092 GCA_964546045.1 uncultured Klebsiella sp.
CGCCCAGTGCGGGTGACCGTGAGGAGAGTGCCACAGAAACACACCGCCGATGGCCGGACCGGGGGCAACCCCAGCCGTGCACAGGCAAGGGTGCAAAGGTGCGGTAAGAGCGCACCAGCAGCATCGAGAGGTGCTGGCTCGGTAAACCCCGGCTGGGAGCAAGGCCCAGGGACAACGGTTGGCCATGACACCCGTCCCGACACAAGCGCGCCGCTCGAGGCCGCCGGCAACGGCGGTCCCAGACAGATGATCGCCCCCCGATCCGGCTGCGGCCGGCTTCTGGGAGAACAGAACCCGGCTTACGTCCTGCTTTCACCCTTTTCTGCTTCGTTGTCCAGACACCGCCAGCCGTGAGCCGACCAGCAGCGCCCACGATCAGCGAGCAGCGCAGACAGCAACTGGTGGCCTTTCTGCTCGCGCTGGGGCTGGATCCGCTGGCCCCAGGCGGGCCCGGCCCCGACGGTCTTGAGCCGATTGACGAGGCCCTCAGCCACAGCTCTGCCGGGCTGGCAGTCAACCACGAACGGCTGGAGTTTCTGGGTGATGCGGTGCTGCGGCTGGCGGCGTCCGAATTTCTGCGCGATGAGCAACCCCAGCTGCCGGTCGGACGGCATGCCGCGCTGCGGGCCCAGCTGGTCAGCGATCGCTGGCTGGCTGACCTGGGCGAGCGCTGCGGGCTCCCCCAGGTGTGGCGGCTGGGGGCCATGGCCGCCGGCGATGCCGCAGGCCGGGCGACGGTGCTGGCCGAAACCGCCGAAGCCCTGATCGGCGCCCTGTACCTGGCCTGGGGCGGCGCCGACGGCGGCCTGGCGCCGGTGCACCGCTGGCTGACACCCCACTGGCGCACCAGCCTGGCCCTGTACCTGGCCGACCCGGATCGCGACAACTGGAAGTCGGCCCTGCAGGAATGGAGCCAGGGCCGGGGCCTGGGGCTGCCCACCTACGCCTGCCGCGAAATCAGCCAGGTGCATGCCGACCCGCGGCGCTTTCACTGCCGCGTCAGCAGCGGCGGCCGCAGCGGCGAGGGCTGGGGGCGCTCACGCCGCGACGCCGAACAACAGGCCGCGCGAACGCTGCTGGCGACGATCCGCCGCAGTTCTTCGGCAGGAGCCAGCTGAACCGACGACGGTTTTTACGGTTTGAAGCGACCGGTCACCGCCATCCCTTGGTTCCAACAAGGGGTGTGAACCCGAACCCCACATCAGATCATTCATGACTTCAACCGCAATGGCGCCCCCTGCGCGCCCCAAGGCCAAACAGGCGCTGCCGACGATGCTGGGCATCGCCACCCTGATGGGCGCAGCGGCGCTGGCTGCCCCCAGTGCCCATGCCTTGAACGGCACCGCCTCGCTGGCGCCCGGCTCGACCTACAACGCCCCGGTCGGCACCAACTTCGACCTGGATTTCTCAGGCATCTTTACCGATGCCGCGATGGCTGTGGGCACGTACTGGCAGTTCGATCTGTTCCAACAGACCGGCAACGCCAGCTACACCAACCTGGGCTGGCAGGTGAGCACCGACAACGGCACCAACTGGTCCCCAGTGGACTGGAGCAGCCTGGATCCCGTCGCCAACACCACCGCCACCACGGTGCCGGTCCTTGATGGTCTCAACCAGTTCCCGGCGGGCACCAACACGATCAGCCTGGGTCTCGGCGCCCCTAACACCAGCCTGATCTCGAGCCTGCTGCCCAAGGCCGCCTACTCAGGCCTGACCAACGTGCGGCTGCTGGGTACGGTGAGCGGCGCGTCCAGCCCTTACCTCACCAACGTCTCGATCAGTGATGTGGCGTGGGGTGGTCCCGGCAGCGGCAACGACCCGTCGTTCCGCAACTCCTACGAGGCCAACCTGACCAGCGAGGTGCCCGGCCCCCTGCCGGTGCTGGGGGCCATTGGCGCCCTGGGCATGGCCCGGCGTCTGCGCAAGAAAGTCCAGGGCGTTGCCCAGGCCTGAACCGGCTACACCAGCCCCCGCCACAACGGGGGCTTTTTGCTGGGAGCGACTTGTTCGGACCGTCAGCTCTCAGACCTGCTCGAGGGTCTTGAGCGGCATGGTGATCAACTTGTCCCAGTTGCCGCCCTCGAACAGCACGGCGGCCCTGGAGCCACTGATGCGTTGCACGAAGCCCTTGTAGCCGTTGTAGATCGAGGTGCCGTCACGGACGACGACGGTCGAGCCAGGCAGGATCGGCAGGGCGGCCATGGACGTGCGCTGCAGCATTGTTGATCTGATTATCAAGGGCTATGGCCGCAGCTGACGAACGTCCCGCCGACGCGTTTCTCGAGGTGGGCAGGGTGGTGGCCCCCCAGGGGCTGCAGGGGGAGCTGCGGGTGCTGCCGTTGAGCGACTTTCCCGAGCGCTTTACCCGGCCCGGGCCCCGCTGGCTGCAACGCAAGGGCGGACCGGTCCAGCCGGTAACGCTCAAAAGCGGCCGTCAGCTGCCCGGCAAGGAGCTGTTCGTGGTGCGCTTTGACGGCGTCGACGACCGCACCGGCGCCGAAGCCCTGGTGGGCCATGGGCTTCTGGTGGCGGCCGATGACCGGCCGGCGCTGGCACCGGGCGAATTTCACCTGCTGGACCTGGTCGGTCTTGAGGTGCGCCTGCAGGCCGACGGCAGCCCGATCGGCAGGGTCAGCGACCTGCTGCATGCGGGCAACGACCTGCTCGAAGTGGAGCTGCCCCCGGCGGCAGGAGAGGACGGCAACGGCCGCCGCATCCTGATCCCCTTTGTCGAGGCGATCGTGCCGACGGTGGAACTGCAGGACGGCTGGATCGGCATCACCCCCCCACCGGGACTGCTGGAGCTGTGAGGGTGGCTTTGAATAGGCGCACTGCAGCCACGCGATGAGTCCCCGTCCCCTGGTCCCGGTGATCCTGTGCGGCGGCACGGGCACCCGGCTGTGGCCCCTGTCACGCGCCACCTATCCCAAGCAGTACTGGGCCCTGGCCGGCGATGGCGACGAAACCCTGCTGCAGCAGACCCAGCAGCGACTGCACGGCCTGGACGGGCTGGGGGCTCCGCTGCTGATCTGCAACGAGGAGCACCGCTTCATCGTGGCCGAGCAGATGCGCCAGATCGGTGTGGAACCGGC
>CAZJIF010000154.1:0-3074 GCA_964546045.1 uncultured Klebsiella sp.
GTGATGACGATCGTTTGACCCGCCTCCAGCGCAACCCCATCTGCCCATGCCCCCCCTGCCCGAGCCCCCCTCTGACCGGTTGTTCAACAACGCCGACAGTTTTGCCCAGGCTTTTGATGAGGCCTGGGGCCGCCACCGCCAGCGTCACGGAGACCTGGACGCCGAAGCGCGGACCGAGCTGGTGCTGAGCGAGGTGAGCGATCACCCGTTTGTGCTGAACCAACCCGAGATGGCCCGCCAGGTGGCTGCGTTTCGCATTCGGCTGCTGGGGCTCTGACCCCCCGGGCCTTGGATAAGGTCGCTGGCAGTTCGAACGCCTCCGCCGTGGCCACCCCCCTGCTGCGTCTGCTGCATGTGCTGAGCGGCGGCTTCAGCAACCAGCAGCAGGCCTTTGACAATCCGCCCCTTTACGCCCACATCCTGGTCAAATTCAGGCCCTTGGCCCAGCTGGTACCTGGCTCCCTGCTGCTCGACCAGTCGTATGCCATCAACCCGGCGGCCCCCTACCGGCTACGGGTGCTGCGAGCGCGGCAGCAGCAGGACAGCCTGCTGATCGAAAATTACGCCCTCCACGATGAACAGCGGTTCTGGGGTGCCATCGACGACGAGGGCCGCCGCCACCAGATCCAGGAGAGTGATCTGCGGCTGCTCAACGGCTGCAACTATGTGGTGCGGGAGCAGGGCGCCGGTTTCATCGGCGAAGTCGAACCGGGGTGCCGCTGTCTGGTCGAGCGCAAGGGGAGCACCGCCTACCTGGTCAGCACCTTCGAAATTGCGGGCGATCGCATGCGCACGCTTGATCGCGGCCATGACCCGTCGACCCACGAACACCTCTGGGGCTCGCTGGCAGGGCCCTTTGAGTTCGAGCGCACCGACGACTACAGCCGCGAGATTCCGGCGTCCTGGGCCGCCGCGCTCAGCAACGCCGCGGCTTGAGCTGGCGATCAGGCGATCAGGCGTTGATCGTCTTCAAAATCCTCATCAAGAAACGCCTCCCCTTGCTGCTCATCCAGGAACAGCGGCGTCTCGACCTCGTCGATGGGCTCCTCCTGGGGAAGGTCATGCCAGCTGGAATCGGCCAGCTCGAGGGACGCAGGCGGAGATTGGATGCCCGCGAGCAACCCCTCGAGCCGATTCAGACGGTGCTCGGTGTCGTCAAGACGCAAGGCCGCTTCTTCAGCACTCTGAGCTGTGTCAGCGCTGCGCGCCGCTCGCAGGGGTTGCAGCTGCTGGTCCAGACTCACCACCCGCTCCTCGAGCTCGAGCAGACGAACGGTGAGCGATTCGCACAACTCCGAGAGCAACTGCAACTGATGGGCCAACCGGCCAATGCCCGCCGGGGCTGAAACCGAATCCGCCATGTCTGGTCTGCCACCTGTGGCCGGATGGTATCGACGCCTGGCGCTTGCGCCAGTGGCGACCCCACCACCAGGGGCTACTGACAGGGATCGGCAGAAATGTAACGATTCTGAAAACGGCGTTCTGAGGCCTTTTCAGCCCCATAGGATCGCCCGTGCTGCCGACCTGGCCGGCTTCAACACGCCGTTCCATCCCGCCGTTTCCACGTTTCCCATGCCCCTCGCCAACGCCGCCTATCTGGGCATTGATCGCTACGCCCAATACCGTGACACCGAGAACTGGACCAACGGTTCGGAAGCTGACAAAGAACTGATCATCCGTACGGTTTATCGCCAGGTGTTCGGCAACCAGTACGTGATGAAAAGCGAGCGGCTCGAGGGGCCCGAATCGTTGTTCAAGCGCGGCTACCTGAGCGTGCGTGAACTGGTGCGTCAGGTGGCCAAGAGCGGCCTCTACCGCCAGAAGTTCTTTGAGAACTGCAACCCCTACCGCTTCATCGAGCTGAACTTCAAGCATCTGCTGGGCCGGGCCCCCCAGAACAAGGCCGAGATGCTGCATCACTTCACGATCCTGCAGGAGCAGGGCTTCGACGCAGAAATCGATTCCTACCTCGACAGCGCCGAGTACCAAGAGCGCTTCGGCGAAGAGGTGGTTCCCTACCTGCACGGCTGGGACTACTCGGCGGGTCAGCAGGGCCTTCAGTTTTCCTACATGCTGCAACTGACCCGTGGTGCCGCTGGTGCCTCGGTGCGCGGCGACATTCTCAAGACTCAGTCGCGCCTGAATCCGGCGATTCATGCCGAGCAGCCGATGGCAGTGGTGAGCCCCAATGCCAAGGGGAATGTGTTCCGCAAGGTGACCGCCGACGGCATCACCCGTCAGGGCGTGGGTGCTGGTGAAGAAGGCCGCACCTTCCGGGTGGAAATCACCGGCTTTAACAACTACCGTCTGCACAAGCGCAGCAACCGGGTTCGTTTCATTCCCTTCAACAAGCTGCTCGACTACCAACAGCAGATTCACCGCGAAGGTGGTCGAATCGCCAGCATCACTCCGGTCAACTGAGCTGACGCTTTATTCCCCATTCCTTGCCACGTTGTCAACCATGAAGGTTTCCGCAGGTACTCGAGGCACCAGCTTCAGCAGCGACCGCCAGGTCACATTCACCGTCACCGGCCTGGCCAACAACGACTATTCGCGCACGGCCGACATGGTCATGAACGTGCCCTACACCCGCATGAATGAAACGATGCGAATGGTGCAGCGCATGGGCGGCAAGATCGTTGCCGTCGCTGTCAACGGTGGGGACCTGACCACTGCCAAGGCGCCGCGCAAGAGCAACAGCCGCTCGTCGAGCGCCAAGGCCAAAACCGAGGACTGACAACCTCGGTTGCAGGTTTTGACCGCACCCCCCGACCCCTCAGGTCGGGGGGTTTTTCATTGGTACGGCGGCGGGCGCTGTTCAAGCTGAACAGCACATCCCGCAAGCACCGCAAAGGCGCTGCGACGACTGGGTTATGAGAGGGATGACCGTTTGTTACGCGGCTCACGCCCAGGCAGCGCAAGGTCCAACAATAGTCGGGTCAAGTTGACGGGGTGCCGGCGCGGCTCACGGTCGCAGTCTGCTAATCGACAACCTGGCACCCAACACTCTCCCCGACTCTTCGTCGAGAACAGGAGCCCTTCAATGTTCGACGCCTTCACCAAGGTCGTTGCCC
>CAZJIF010000155.1:0-3065 GCA_964546045.1 uncultured Klebsiella sp.
TGCTGTTCGGTGCCAGCAAGCTCAACCTCAAGATCGTGGAGGTGCCGGTGCGCTACCAGGAGCGCAGCTACGGCAGCTCCAACATCGCCCATGTCAAAGAGGGGCTGATCCTGGCCCGCCTGTGCCTGGTGGCCGCCACCAAGCTGCGCTTCACCCCTTGAAGGCCCTGGTGCTGCTGGCCAGCGGCCTGCTGGTCTACGGCCTGCTGGGGCTGCTGCTGGGCTGGGGCCAGGTCAGCCAACAGCTGGCGGCGGTGGGATGGCCGCTGTGGCTGCTGGCCCTGCTGAGCGTGGTGGCCGGGCACGGACTGCTGTTCGTGCGCTGGCAGCTGCTGCTGCGCGGCCTGGGGCATCCGCTGGCGGCCCGGCCCAGCGGGGCCATCTACCTGGCGGGGCTGGGGCTGATCGCTGCCCCCGCCCGCAGCGGCGAGGCCCTGCGGGGGCTGTGGCTGCAGCGGCGCCATGGCATCCCCCTGCGCATCGGCGTGGCGGCCACCGCCGCCGAGCGCTTGCTGGATCTGATCAGCGCCCTCTTGGTGCTGGCCTGGGGGCTGGGCCTGGCCCAGCAGCGGGCGGCCCTGGCGGTGGTGCTGCTGGCGCTGGCGGCCCTGGCCTGGCTGCTGAGCCACCCCGCCACCCTGGCCCGCCTCGAGCAGGGGCTGCTGCGGCTGCCGCTGGTGCGCCCCTGGCAGGGCATCCGCCGGGTGCTGTGGGAGGGGCTGCAGGCCCTGGGGGCGCTGCGGGCGCTGCTGCGGCCGGCCCCCCTGGCCCTGGGGTTGCTGTTGACCACGGCGGTGTGGGGGCTCGAGAGCGCCCTGGTGCAGGCCCTGCTGGGGCAGCTGGGTACGGCGATCAGCCTCGAGCAGGCCGCTGTGCTGCGCACGGCCACCAGCCTGGGGGGGGTGCTGTCGCTGCTGCCGGCGGGTCTGGGCAGCAGTGAGCTGACCAGCGTCGGCCTGGCCCTGCTCTATGGCGCCAGCCACGGCACGGCCCTGGCGGTCACGGTGGTGCTGCGGCTGGTGACCCTGCTGTTGCCCAGCGCAATCGGCGTGCTCAGCCTGGTGCGACAGCCTGATCTGCAGCGCCTGCGAACAACCGCCGGGCCAGCCGCGGCGCCCGTTGGGCGATCAGGAACAGAAGGGCGATGACATAGGCCAAGGCTGCATTGGCATTGAGAAATGGCGGCAGGAACAACGGCAGCAGGATCAACCAACGGCCCAGCCGTGAAACCGACGGATAGAGATGAAAGAACAGCGGCAGATACCAGACCAGCCCCATGATCCAGGCGAGGGGATTGAACAGGTTGATCAGGTTGAGGAAGGCATAGAACTGCAGGTCTGACGGGGCGCCACGGCCGGCGACCAACAGCACGGTGCTGAGCACCAGGCCGCAGACGATCGCGCCGGCAGCGCTGTTCTGAAACAACGGATTCATGAAGCCGTTGGTGAAGTCGTGGGACAGCAGCAGACCGTTGCCCTCACGCGAACGGGCCAGGCGCCCCAGGTCGATGCCCTGTCCGTGCAGATCGATCGGGTTGGCAGCGGTGATCTGCCCGAACAGCTCGGGCAGGGTGCGCTGCCAGAAGTGCCAATACACCTGCGGCCCCAGCAGCAGCATCGGCAGCAGGAACAACACCAGCCCCCAGACCAAGGTCCAGGCCACCAGACGCCAGCGCCGGCGCACGATCCACACGAGCAGCACCACAAACGGGAAGATCTTGAGCACCCCGGCCAGTGCCAGCAGCAGCGCGGCCAGGCCCTGCCGCCTGGGCTCGCGCGCCAGCCAGTAGGAGGCCAGCACCAGGGCCACCAGCAACGGATCGATCTGCCCCCGCTCGACCATGGCCAGCACCGGGAAACTGACACCGGCAAACAGCAGCGCCTCACCCGGCAGCCGCCAGCCGCTGCGGCTCACCATCTGATAGGCGATGCCGGCCAGCAGCAGCCACATCAACAGGCTGAACAGCACCTTGCTGACCTCGTAGGGCAGCAAGCCAAGGGGAGCGAACAGCAGGGCCGCCAGCGGCGGATACCGGAAAGCCGAATAGGCGTAGTCCTCGGCATTGATCGGCGCATAGAACTCGGGCCGGGTCCCTACATGGTTGAGATAGGGATCGAGCCCCAGCAACACCGCCTTGCCCGCCAGATAAAACGCGCGGAAATCGATCTGAAAACTCTCCAGCGCCAGGTACACCAACAGCACCAATGGCAGGCCGTAGATGCCGTAATCCCTGAGAAAGCGCCGCAGCGAGCGTGGTTCTGCTCTGGATTCTGCGCGGGATTGAACAGCGGTCGGATGATCAGCCATTCAGCCCAGACAAGCGGAAAATGACTGTAAATCGAGGCTTCCTGGACCATGGCCGTGACGATGGCCACGGACTGAAGGGCACGCAGCGGCAACAGGCCAACAAAAAAGCCCCCGGGTGGGGGCTTTGGACTTGATTGGGGAACGCTGGTGCAGCGGATGCTGATCAGAGAGCGTTACCGCGGGGAAGGACTTCCTCAGGGAAGACGAAGTTTTCGTGAGGCTGGTCAGCGGGGGCCATCCAGGCGCGCAGACCTTCGTTCAAGAGGATGTTCTTGGTGTAGAAGGTCTCGAACTCGGGGTCCTCAGCGGCGCGGATCTCCTGCGACACGAAGTCGTAGGCGCGCAGGTTGAGGGCCAGGCCGATGATGCCGATGCTGCTGGTCCACAGACCCATCACCGGCACGAACAGCATGAAGAAGTGCAGCCAGCGCTTGTTGGAGAAGGCGATCCCGAAGATCTGGCTCCAGAAGCGGTTGGCGGTGACCATCGAATAGGTCTCTTCTTCCTGGGTGGGCTCGAACGCCTTGAAGGTGTTCGCCTGATCGGAGTCTTCGAACAGGGTGTTTTCCACCGTGGCGCCGTGGATGGCGCAGAGCAGAGCACCACCGAGGATGCCGGCCACGCCCATCATGTGGAAGGGGTTCAGCGTCCAGTTGTGGAAGCCCTGCAGGAAGAGCAGGAAGCGGAAGATCGCTGCCACGCCGAAGCTGGGAGCGAAGAACCAGCTGCTCTGGCCGAGGGGGTACATCAGGAAGACGC
>CAZJIF010000156.1:0-3024 GCA_964546045.1 uncultured Klebsiella sp.
CCACCACGGTGATCGAGCCGGTGCAGAGCCGCGACCACAGCGAGCGCATGCTGCGCGCCTTTGGCGCCGACCTCAGCGTCGGCGGCCCCGGCAATACCGAGGTGACCGTGCGTCCAGGGGGTGTGTTGCGCGGCCAGAGCGTGATCGTGCCTGGCGACATCAGCAGCGCCGCTTTCTGGCTGGTGGCCGGCGCCATCACCCCGGGAGCTGAGCTGATCGTGGAGAACGTGGGTCTCAACCCCAGCCGCACCGGCATCCTTGAGGTGCTCGAGCAGATGGGTGCACGCATCACGGTGCTGAACGCCCGCGATGTGGCCGGTGAGCCCGTCGGCGACCTGCAGGTGAGCCACGGCCCCCTGCAGCCCTTTGAGATCGGGGCGGCGATCATGCCCAGGCTGGTCGATGAGATCCCGGTGCTGGCGGTGGCGGCCTGCTGTGCCAGCGGCCTCAGCCGCATCACCGGTGCCGAGGAGCTGCGGGTCAAGGAGACCGACCGCCTGGCGGTCATGGCCCGCCAGCTCCAGGCGATGGGCGCCAAGGTTGAGGAGTTTGCCGACGGCATGAGCATCGAAGGCCCCGTGCAACTGGTGGGCGCCGCCGTCGACAGTGAGACCGACCATCGGGTGGCGATGAGCCTGGCGGTGGCATCGCTGGTGGCCACCGGCACCACGACCCTGGCCCGCAGCCAGGCGGCAGCCGTGTCGTACCCCGGCTTCTGGGATGACCTGGCCAGGCTGCGGGCCTGACGACCCTGCCGATCTCCTGGTGGACTCCGACCTTCGCGTTCGCACCACCGCAGATGGCAGCTTCAGCCTGTTCAGCCAGCACTTTGGCGAGGCGTTTCATGCGGCAGCGGGGGCTCTGAGCGAAGCCCGCGCCACCTTTGTGGGGCCGGCCGAGCTGCAGCGCTTTACCACCGGCACAACCCTGGTGGTGGTGGATGTCTGCGTGGGTACCGGCAGCAACAGCGCCGCCCTGCTCGAAGCCGCCGCCGAGCGGGGCCTGCAGCTGTGTTGGCGCGGTCTGGAGCTGGACCCGCACCCGTTGCAGCTGGCCCTGGCCGATGCGGGCTTCTGCGGCCAGTGGCGGCCCGAGGCGTTTGAGCTGTTGCGGCAGCTGGCGGCTGCTGGCTCCTGGCGCAGCCCCCTGGGCAGCGGCGTCATGCTCTGGGGCGACGCCCGCGTCCGGCTGCCGGCCCTTCTGGACGAGCTGAGCGGTCAGGTCGATCTGGTGCTGATGGATGCCTTTTCGCCGCGCCATTGCCCCGAGCTGTGGACCCTCGAGTTTCTGGGCGGCCTGGCCCGGCTGCTGGGGCCCCAGGGGCGACTGCTCACCTATTGCTCGGCGGCGGCGGTGCGGGCCGCCCTGCTGCAGGCCGGTCTGCAGTTGGCGGCGATCGCTGCCAACGGCCGGCGCTGGAGCGGCGGTACGGCCGGCAGTCCGACGCTGTTGCCTGACGACCATGGCATCAGGGCAGAAGCTTTGGCTGTCGGGTTGCGGCCGCTCACCACGATGGAGCTTGAGCATCTGGCAACCAATGCTGCGGTGCCTTACCGCGATTCGACGGGGCAGGCCGCGGCGGCTGCGATTCTGGTGGAACGCGAACGGCGCCAGCGCGAGCTGCTGATGGTTGGCGAGCTCGAACCCACCAGCGCTTGGCGGCGGCGTTGGGGGCTCAAATGAGCCATTTCTGCAGCGCTGTTCAGCCAGCGATGTGAATGGTTTCACGCTGATGGCGTCTGGTCGCCGCAGTTCATGGACATCAACGCCACAACCATGCCCTTGCGGGCGTATGCCAGCGATAGCGCGCGTTATCTGATGAATCGGCTGCAGGCCCGTTGTCATGCCCGTTGGTCTGTCCACCGGCCTCGTTTCGGTCACGAGCTGACAATTGCGACTGAAGGCTTCAACGGGAACCTGGGCGACAGGGCCCTACTGCAAACAACCCAAGAGGTGTTGAAAGATCTGGGATGGCGCTCGCGTGGTGTTGCCTATGACCATGCCAACCGGTGGCGATGTGGTCGCCAAGGAGTGTTAATGGCGGGGGGCGAAATTGGCGACAATTTTCATTTTCGTGCCCTGATGAGCATGCAGCCAGATCCAAAGCGCTGCGCGGTTGTAGGGATCTCTCCGACGAATGCTTTTTTGAAGGAGCCTGATGAGGCAGTCTTAAAATATCTATGCAAAGTGCCTTATCTTTCGGTTCGCAACTCCGCTGGCAAGCTGGAGTTGCAGAAATTACTCGATAAAGTTTGCGACCGGGGCGTTGATTTGCCTCCTGTGGTGCTGGGAACTCCTGATCTGGTTTTTTCTCAAGCGCAGTTGGGTTCGCACAGATCGGAAATCGCGAAGTCCAAAAGGGTTTTTGGAATCAATATCAGTCCCCTGTTCCTTAATTTTACATCTGCGGGGCGCTTTGTTTTCTCTGAGGATCTCGTTCCTTTGGTTGCAATGTCCTCTCCAGGTCTTGATATGAAAGCCGCGACAGCTGGTTATGTTGAAATGATTCAACAGCTGCTGCGACTGGTGCGCTCAGAAGGTTATCGCGTTGTGCACTTGCCCTTCTCGGCTGCCGATGCTGCCTTTGCTGCAATTGTTGATCCACAGTGGCGCCGGGGAACGAGTTTTATGCCCGCTAAGTTTTCTGCAATGGTCAAGCTGATGTCAAGGTGTGATGTGGTGCTGGCGACACGTTTTCATGGCCACATCGCGGCGATGATTGCAAATACTCCATTGATCAGTATGGGGGCTTCTGGCAAGAACATTCAGTTGTTGAGCGATATGGGTCTCCCTTCTGGATGGCCTCGTGACCGATTCAAAGAAGGTGAAGCCTGTGCTGAGGAACTTTTGGCTTCCAAGCGTGTGCTGTTGCCCGAGGAGCAGTTGAAGCACCTGCAACAAGTGGCTTCTCTCGGAGTTCAAACCGCTGCCGCTGCTCTCACGAGCTTGAGGTAACTCGGGGCGCACGACTAGATTCCGCCCCAGTTGCCCGCTGTGTTGATGCTCGCCGTTGCCGTGTTGGCC
>CAZJIF010000157.1:0-3021 GCA_964546045.1 uncultured Klebsiella sp.
AAGATCGGCTCCATCTGTCCGATGGGATATGTCGACATGCTCAACGGCAAATGCAGCACCCTGGGGCTGATGCGCTACACCGTGCAGCCCACCGCAGGGCAGCCCTGCCCTGCGGGTTGGATGAATGTCGGCGGCGGTTACTGCCGCAAGAAGTGACCAACCGGCGTCTGGTCAGAACCAGCGTCTGATCTGGCCGGTAGCGATCTGCACTTCGCGCAGGAACAGCACCACGGCCAGCATCAGGCAGACCATGGCCAGCACGAACAGGGGCACCACCAGCAGCGCCAGATCGATGCGGGCCACCGCACTGACGAACACGATGGCCACCACCAGGGCCACCAGCAGGATCGTGAAGGTGGCCAGCTCGATCGCCTTGAGCATGAGGCCCATGCGGCGCTTTTGCAGTTGCAGCTCCTGGCGGGCTTCGCGGCTGATCGCCACCGAGCCATCACGGGTCTGCTCCTGCAGCTGGCGGCCCCGGTCGATGATGCGGGCCAGGCGGTTGCTGAGCACGCCCAGCAGGCCGCTGATGCCCGCCAGCAGAAACACCGGCGCCACCGACAGTTGAATCGCCTTGGCGAGCCCTTCGACTGGCGTTAGCACCAGCAGGTTGGACAGCGGCATGGATCAAGTGGCCGGGCAGGCCCCAGAGTGATGGGGCAAACCTATCTCTGCCGCTGCAGCGCTACCGACTCTGAACGTGGTCCAGCCCGTGCTTGCGCTGGTTGAGCTGTTGCAGCTCCCGGGACACGGTTTGGATGTAGGCGCTGACATCGGAACCTGAGCGCTCCAGACCCTTGAGCACGGTCAGGTCGTCGAGCAGGTTCTCGATCCGGTTGTTGATGCGCTCCAGCTGCGGGTCCCGCATGGTGTTGCCCCGTTGTGCTCCCAGCCTGGTGGCGTCACGCTCAGCGGCGTGCCGCAGGGTGCTGCACAGCGGCCGCGGATGGCCATCACCCCCGCGTTTGAATACCGAAACCGGTGGAGGGGGTGATGGTTCGGATCGCTGGCAGCCCTAGGCGCTCATTTCGGCAGCTGCAGGCTGAGCTGCAGCCCGACTGGGGACGGGTCACCAGCGCCCAGGGCCCCGATGTCGATGTGCTGATGGTGCCCTCGGTTTCGCTCGAGCAGGGTCAGATAGCCCAGATCCAAGGCGCCCACCACTACGAAGAGCGCCAGCTGTTCTCGTTGATCCGACTGCGGGATCCGGGGGTGCGCATGGTTTACGTCACCAGCAAGCCCCTGGCTGATCTGGTGGTGGACGCGGTGCTCGAGCTGTTGCCGGGGGTGCCGGCGTCCCATGCCCGTCGCCGTCTGCATTTGCTCGACACCGACGATGCTTCCGATCGCCCCCTGACCGCCAAGTTGCTCGAGCGTCCGGCACTGTTGAGCCGGATCGGCGATCTGCTGCGGCCCGGCCGCAGTTTCATGAGTTGCTTCGTCGTCACCGAGCTCGAGAAGCAGCTGTCGGAGCGGCTGCAGATTCCTTTGCTCGGTACCGATCCAGCTCTGGGTCACTGGGGCAGCAAGGCCGGCAGTCGCGAGTTGTTTGCCCGCTGCGGCGTGCCCCATCCGCCGGGGTCGCCGCTGGTGTTCAACAGCGACGACCTGGTGGAGGCGGTCGCCGAGCTGTGGGAGGCCCATCCCCAGCTGCGCCGTTGTGTGGTCAAGCTGAACGAGGGCTTCAGCGGTGAGGGCAATGCGCCGCTTGATTTGGTGCCGTTGCAGCTGGCTGATTGCAGTGCCTCGGAACGCCGCCGCTGCCTACGCCAGGCCCTGGACGATCTGGCCATGCCCGCACCTGACTGGCAGACCCAGTTGATCCGGCAGGGGGCGTTGGTCGAGGCCTGGGTCGATGGTGGGGATGCCATCAGCTCTCCCAGCGTGCAGGGCACGATTCACCCGCCGGCGCCGGGGGCTGCAGCGCAGGTGGAATTGCTGTCGACCCACGAGCAGGTTCTGGGTGGTCCCAGCGGTCAGACCTACCAGGGTTGCCGCTTTCCCTGTGATGGTGCCTACCGGCGTGAGCTGATGGCTTATGGCCTGGCCATCGGTGAGGCCTTGGCTGCCGAGGGAGCCCTGGAGCGTTATGCCGTCGACTTCATGGCCCGGCGCTTTGGCGAGCGCTGGGACCTGCAGGCGATTGAAGTGAACCTGCGCCAGGGGGGGACAACCCATCCCTATCTGGCCCTCAGTGCGATCACGGCTGGCCGGTTGGATGGCGAGAGCGGCTTGTATCAAGCACCGACCGGAACACCGCTGTATTACGAGGCCACGGACAATCTGGTCGACCCTGATCTGCGGGGGCTGCTCCCGGTTGACCTGATCGACATCGTCGCCGAAGCAGGACTGCACTTTGATCCAGCCCGTCTGCGCGGCAGTGTGTTTCACCTGCTGGGTTGTCTGTCCCAGTACGGAAAGCTGGGCATGACCTGCATTGCCCCATCAGCTGCCGAGGCGTCTGCGGTGTTTCGCGACACCCAGCGGCAGCTGCTGCAGGGGGCCTTGCTGCGAGCTCAGCTGCCGGACTGATTCTTAGCCTGTTTGCTGCAGATGGTCTTGGCCAGATCGATGTTATGGGTGGTGTTGATCTGTTTGACGACGCAGTTGCAGGTTTGCTCGACCAGCCCCGGTGCTGGCGTTTTGCCGGCCTGTTGAAAGTCAGCGGCCATCGCTGCTGAACAGCGGCTGTAGATCGCCTGATCCATCAAACTCTGGGCCATGGCTGCCGGCATCACCACGCTGAGCAGTGCTGCGGGGATCAGCCCCATCGGGAGCAGTGTTGCTGCCAGGCCAGTCAGTCTGGACATGAGATATGCGCTACAGCCCGATTTTAGAAGAGGCGTTAGGGCGACGACCCAGGCGCTGCCGTTGCTGCTGGGTGACATCAGCCCCATGGCGGGCAGAACGCCTTTCGCATCACGGCACAGGTCAAGAGCCCGGCCGGCTCCCTTCAGGGCCGCACCGTCGCCAACTTCACGATCACGGTGCCGTGAGTCACGCAGCGACCGTGGGCTGATC
>CAZJIF010000158.1:0-2982 GCA_964546045.1 uncultured Klebsiella sp.
GTGGAGCACTACCTGGTGGTGCGCAACCTGATGTACCGCAGCGTCTACAACCACCGGCTCAACGTGGTCTGCAACTGGTTGCTGAACCAGACCATCGCCACCGCCCGCCGGCTGGGAGCCGGCGCCATCTGGAGCGATGCGGTGATGCACCGCTGGCTGTGGCACCGCGACCAGCTCGATCTGGAGACCTTTCTGGCCAACGACGACCTGCGCACCGGCTACCACCTGCAGCGCTGGGCCGAGGAGGCCCCCGAGGAACTGGCCGAACCCTGCCGCCGCCTGCTGCAGCGCCAGCTGCTCAAGGCCACTGACGTGAGCGCCCTGGCGCCGGCCGCGCGGCTGGAACTGCTGGCCCAGGCTCGGCGCCTGGCCGAGGGTGCCGGCCTGGTCAGCGAGCGTTGCTGTGGCCTGCAGCAACGCCAGAGCCGGGGCTACCACCCCTACAAAGGTGGGCTGCGGCTGTGGGACGGCACGCAGCTGCAGGCCCTCGAGCAGCGCTCGGCCCTGGTGCAGAGCCTTTGCGTCAGCAGCGAACTGGCCTGGCTGATCCATCCAGCCGAGGTCGGTCCAGAGCTGCGGCAGCAGTTGCAGCAACTGCTGCATCAAACCTAGGTTGAATTGCATGGTCCAGATCAGCCTGCGCCACGGGCCCGAGCAGCCCCGCCCCCTCGAGCAGGTTCAGCGGCTGCTGGCCGACGCCCAGCTGCAGCACACCCTGCCGGCAACCGGGTCGGTCAGCCTGGTCAGCGGTGACTGGGCCATCGGCGTCAGCGAGCTCAGGGCCCTGCAGCAGACCCTGGCCGACGCCGGACTGCCCCTGCAGCAGCTGATCAGCGGCGTTGCCAGCACGCGCGTAGCGGCCGCAGCCCTGGGAGTGGCCTGGGACGCACCCGCGGCCGACGAGCCCGACGGGGCGCCCAGCACCGACGACAGCGACCAGCCCCCGGCGCTGCGGATCCACCAGGGCACCCTGCGCGCGGGCGACCATCTGCACAGCGACGGGTCGCTGCTGGTCCTGGGGGATGTGAATCCGGGGGCGCGGGTCGAAGCCCACGGCCAT
This sequence comes from uncultured Klebsiella sp., assembly GCA_964546045.1. GTDB lineage: Bacteria > Cyanobacteriota > Cyanobacteriia > PCC-6307 > Cyanobiaceae > RGUW01. Next base: position 1,061 of record CAZJIF010000158.1, read on the forward strand.
GTGCTGGTGTGGGGCACCCTGCGGGGGGTGGCCCATGCCGGCTGTGGCGGCAACAACCGCGCGCGCATCACCGCCCTGCAACTGCGGCCGGTGCAGCTGCGCATCGCCAACGCCGTGGCCCGCGGCCCAGAAGAGCTGCCCGTGCCGGGCGTGGCCGAACAGGCGCGACTGGTCGACGGCCAGATCAGCATTGAACCGGCGACGCCCCAGTGGCCGCACTGCTGAGCTCAGCGGTTGATGATCCCCACGGCGCCCAGCACCCCGGCAATCGCCATGAACCACAACGGCGAGATGCGGGTGCGCAGCATCAGAACGCAGACGATCAGCGAAACGATCACGCCCGGCACGCTCAGCTGACCGTCGCGGCCGACATCGGCCGTCTTCAGGATCTTGAGGCCAACGGCAAACAGGATGCCGAGGGTGATCGGGCCCATGCCCCGCTCAAAGGCATGGCGCCAAGGCGAATGCTCGAGATGACGCCAGCTCAGGCAGGCCATCACCATCAACAGCGTCGAGGGCAGCAGGATCGCGATTTCGGCGCCATAACCGCTGAGCAGCGCCCAGAGAGGACCTTCGGGCCAACCGGCCCCCAGGCCCAGCAGCCCGACGATCATCGAGCTGGGGCCGGGAGCCGCTTCGGCCAGGGCGTAGAGGTCAGCGAACTGACTGTTGGTCAGCCAGCAGAACTTGTCGACGCTGAGGTGGTGGTACTCGGCCAGCAGGGTGTTGCCACCCCCCAGGGAAAACAGCGACAGGGACAGAAACTGCCAGATCACCTGGGCCAGGTTGCCCAGATCGCCGAGGTGGACGGGACGACAGGCTTCAGCCAACAGCAGCGTCATCAACGGCTGGCCTCGCCCCGGGGCCAATACCAGGCCATGGCAATCGGGCCGCTGACCAGCACCACCGGCACCAGGCGCAGGTGGCCAAAGGCCAGGCCCACGAACACCAATGCCGCCAGCAACAATGCCACCGGATCCTTCCAGTATTCGTGCAGGATCTTGAACCCCATCGACAGGGCCATGCCGGCGGCGGCGGCGACCACGCCCGACAGCACCCGGTCGACCGCCGGCAGCTCGTGCACGCTGAAATACAGCACCCCCAGCGCCATCAGCAGGGTGAAGGGCACCAGCAGCATCCCCGCCAGGGCGGCCAGGGCCCCGGGCAAGCCGCGGAAGCTGGTGCCGATGTAGACGGCCATGTTGATCTGGTTGGGACCGGGGAACAGGCGCGCCACCGTTAGGCCGGTGAGAAATTCCTCATCGGTCATCCAGCGTTTCTGTTCAACGACGATGCGCTGACTCCAGGCCGACAGGCCGCCGCCAAAAGCTGAGAGCGCCACCTGCAGCATGCCGAAAAACAGCTGACGCAGATCCGGAGCGGGGGCCTGCTGTGCGGAATCAGTCATGGACGAAATGGGGATCGGGCGGCAGCTCGCCCTCTTCGTGGAAGCTGGGGTCGAGGGGATCGGGGGCGTGGTACTTCTTGGCCTGCTTCCAGTCGGCCTCGAACATCGCCGCCAGGCGCTGCACCACGTCGGGGGCATCGGATTCGATGCCCAGTTCGCGGCGCACATCAAAGGCGCTGCGGTCGATGTTCATCGAGCCGGTCTGGGCATAGGCCCCGTCGACCAGGATCAGCTTGGCGTGCAGCTTGGGGGTCTTCTGGCGCCTGACCTTGACCCCGAAGCGCTCCATGATCCGCAGCGAGGCAAAGGTGTCGTAGACGTCCCAGTCGGACAGGCCATGCTTGCCACCACAGAGCAGGCGCACCTTCACACCGCGGTCGCGGGCGGCAATGATGCGTTCGAGCATCACCGCATCCACAAATTTGGGGTGCTGAATCCAGAGTGTGCGCTGGGACAGGTCGATGATGCGCGCCATCTGACCGCGGCTGTGGGCGCTGCTCCAGACCAGGCCGAC
>CAZJIF010000159.1:0-2941 GCA_964546045.1 uncultured Klebsiella sp.
TTGAGGGGCGTGTGGCTTCGGCCTTGCGAGTTCAAGTCTCGCCATCCGCATTTTTCTTTAGATGCCCAGCACCCAGGCACCGGCCACGATCGTGCTGGTCAGCAACGGGCCTGGTGAGCTGTCCACCTGGGTTCGGCCTCTGGTCGAGCGGCTGCACCAGCGCTTGCCGCTACGGCCCCGCAGCTCGGGATCCCCTTGGTCATTGCAGCTGGTGCTGGTGCCTTGCCCCAACGCCACCGGCGTTGAGCACCGTGTGGCGGACGCATGGCAGGCGTTTGAGCGGATTGTGCCGGCCCGACACTTCTGGGGGCTGTTGCTTCGGCCCTGGCGCTACGGCCCCTGGCCGTCCCAGGGCCTGGTCGTGTTCCTGGGTGGTGACCAGTTCTGGACGGTGCTGCTTTCGGCTCGGCTGGGTTACCGGCACCTGACCTATGCCGAGTGGGTGGCGCGCTGGCCCCAATGGAACGACCGCATCGCCGCCATGGGCCCTGCCGCCGCCACCCGTCTGCCGCCGCGGTTGCAGCAGCGCTGCACCGTGGTGGGAGATCTGATGGCCGATCTCTCGGCCAGTGCCCGCACCACCACCCCCCTGCCGCCTGGAGAGTGGGTCGCCCTGCTGCCCGGTTCGAAGCGGGCCAAGTTGCAGGTGGGCATGCCCTTCCTGCTCGAGACCGCTGATCGCCTGGCAGCACAACGGCCCGGCTGTCGTTTTCTGCTGCCGGTGGCCCCCACCACCAGTCCTGCAGAGCTGCTGGCCTTTGGCAGCGCCGCCAATCCGTTGCAGCATCATTACGCCAGCGGCGAGCCCAGGCTCGACGCTGGGCCTCCGCCTCGATTGCTGACACCGGCGGGCACCGCAATCGAGCTGGTGGTGGCACATCCGGCCCATGGACCGCTGAGCCAGTGCGATCTGGCCCTGACCACCGTGGGAGCCAACACTGCCGAACTCGGTGCTCTCGGTGTGCCGATGATCGTGCTGGTTCCCACCCAGCACCTGCAGGTGATGCAGGCCTGGGACGGGGCTCTGGGGCTGGTGGCCCGGCTGCCGCTGCTGCGCTGGTTGCTGGGTCTGGCCCTGACCGCCTGGCGGATGCGGCAGCGGGGGTTTCTGGCCTGGCCCAACATCGCTGCCGGGCGCGCCGTGGTGCCCGAGCGGGTGGGGGCGATCACACCGGCCCAGATCGCAGCCGAGGCGGCCGACTGGCTGGCCCACCCCGACCGGTTGGTCGGCATGCGCGATGACCTGCGCAGCCTGCGCGGACAGCCAGGCGCGGTGGCTGCGCTGGCCGATCTCGTGGTGGAGCTGCTGCCGCCGGCCTCTGCTGTCTAGGGTTTGGCCAAACGGTTGCCGACCATGGCTGAAGGATTGCAGAACCCCTCACAAGCGGACCCTGCAGCCGCGTCCGCCTGCGGCCTGCCCAGTGGTCTGCCCCGCAGCCTTGACGCCGATCAGGAGCAGTGGCGTGCACGCCTGACCCCTGAACAGTTCGCGGTGGCCCGCCAGGGCGGCACCGAAAGGGCGTTCACCGGTGCCTATTGGAATCACAAAGGCACTGGCATGTACCACTGCGTCTGCTGTGGGACTGAGCTGTTCAGCTCTGCCACCAAGTTCGATTCGGGCACCGGTTGGCCCAGCTTCTGGGATGGGGTCGCGGCCGGTGCGATCACCACCATCGAAGACCGCAGCCACGGCATGGTGCGTACCGAGATCCGTTGCAGCACCTGTGATGCCCATCTCGGTCACGTGTTTAACGATGGACCGGCTCCCACCGGTCAGCGTTACTGCGTCAACTCGCTGTCGCTCGACTTCAAGGCCCGCTGAGGCTCACCAGGGGTCGTCGATCACCTCGGGTTCGACATCCAGCGGTTCGCGGCTGTCGAAGCGGGGCTCGCGGCGCTGCAGGGGGGTGCGGGGCGCGCTGGGGCGATCGGGCTGCTGCCGGTAGCGCTCTTCGCCATAGCGCTCGTCGTCAAACCGCCGTGGTTCGTCCCGTAATCCGTCATCCTGCGGCCCGTCGTAGCGCCGATCGCCGCGATAGCGGTCGTCGCTTTCGTCGAGGTAGCGGCGCTGGCGCAGAGGTTCCCGCTCACGGCGTTCCTCGAGTTCGACGTAATCGAGCTCCTCTTCGGGCACAAAGGCCTGGGTGCTGGCCGGCTGGATGCGCCGCTGTTCGGCGGCGGTGGGTTGCCCTGGCGCCAACTGATTCTCGACGGGCACCATGCCGACCCGGTAGCGCTCACGCTCTTCGCGCTCCCAGCTGGCGCCACCGATGCCCAGCTTTTCCAGCAGGCCCGTGCCCAGTTGCTTGAGCTTCTCTTCGGCGCCTTCGTACACGATGATCCGATCGGGCCCGCTGCTGACGATTTCCTCGACGGTCAACTCCCAGGTGCTGAGCACCCCCTCGCCCAGCAGGGGCACGCCGACGGCGCCCAGCACCAGGGTGGTCAGCTCGCCGGTTTCGATGTCAAAGCTGTAACCCAGAACCCGTCCCAGGGTTTCGCCGGCCTCGGTGATGACCTGGCAGTTGATCACTTTGCTGAAGCGATCCGGATTGAACCCCTCGGCCAGCGAATCGGCCGAATCCACCAGGATCACATCGCCCACCTGGCGGATCCGCTCGAGCGGCATCCAGCGCGGCAGGCCGGGCAGAAAGCGGGTCAGGGGGTTGTCGCGCAGACCGAGGGCGACAACTTCGCGCCGGTCGATGTCGACCACGACCTCACCCACCACCCCCAGGCGGCGTCCGGTGTCGCGGGTGATCACCTGGGTGCCCATCAGCTCGGAACGCAACCAGAGCCGATCGCTGGGGGCCCCGCTAGCCGGATCCGCAGAAGGGGGAATGGAGGAGGTCAAAACCTGCGTGTGGCCTTCGCGTCATTGTGGCTCACGCCCGTGGTTCAGGCCGCAGGCGGTAAACCCACCACCTGGGTGTGGGCGCCG
>CAZJIF010000160.1:0-2895 GCA_964546045.1 uncultured Klebsiella sp.
TGGGTCATCAGGTTGCAGATGTAGAGCCGCGGCGCCTTGCTGCGGCTGATCGCCGTCACCAGCTCGGGCACCAGCAGGTTGGGCAGCAGCGAGGTGTACAGGCTGCCCGGCCCCAGGATGATCAGGTCGGCATGGGCGATCGCCTCGATCGCCCGGGGCAGGGCTGGCGGCCGCTCGGGGATGCAGCCCAGGCGCACGATCGGGCTGGTGGCCTGGCCGATCGCCGATTCGCCCTCGATGCGATCGCCGTTTTCGAGCTCGGCCCACAGGCGCACATCGGCCGTGGTGGCGGGCACCACCTGCCCCTGCACCGCCAGCACCCGGCTGCTGGCCGTGATCGCCGACTCAAGGTTGCCGGTGATCGCCGTCAACGCCGACAGAAACAGGTTGCCAAAGCTGTGGCCTTCGAGGCCGCTGCCGGCCTTGAAGCGGTACTGGAACAGCCGCGTCAGCAGCGGCTCCTCGCGGGCCAGGGCCGCCAGGCAGTTGCGGATGTCGCCGGGGGGCTGCACCCCCAGTTCGCGCCGCAGCACGCCGCTGCTGCCGCCGTCGTCGGCGACGGTCACGATCGCCGTCAGGTTCGAGCTGTAGCGCTTGAGGCCGCTCAGCAGGGTCGAAAGACCCGTGCCGCCGCCGATCGCCACGATGTTGGGGCCACGGTTGAGGCGGCTGCGGGCCTGCAGGGCGTCGACCAGCAGGGTGTCCTTTTCGGGCGCCAGCGCCTGCTGGATCGAGCTAAAGCTGCGGCTCTGGCCCCACAGCACCAGGCCGGCGCCGATCAGCAGCACCAGCGGGCCGGTGATGCCGCGGGGCAGCACCTGGGTGATCACCCCCAGCAGCCAATCGATCGATTCCAGGGTCCAGTAGATCGGCTTGAGGTCGGCCCAGACCGCGGCGCCGATCAGGGCCATCACCAGCCCCAGCCCCGAGGTGAGCACCCAGCGTTTGACCACCAGCCCCGGCCGCAGCCAGCGCGCCGCCCGCCGCGAGCGGCTCATCAGGTCCCGCTGGCGCACCGCATTGCGCTGCAGGCCGCTCCTCAGCCGGCGCCTGAGCCTTGGCCGGCGGCCAGAGTGGATGGGACCGTTGCCGCTCAAGGGCTGCGCGTGGGACGCTGCAGGGATCGGCTGAACTGTACGGATGGATCCAAGGCCAGTCGCCGAAATGGTCGAACTGTCCATGCGCTGGGGCGGCAAACCCGTGCTGGATCAGGTCAACCTGACCGTGCAGCCCGGCGAGCGGTTGGTGGTGGTGGGGCCGTCGGGTGCCGGTAAATCGACGATTTTGCGGCTGCTGGCCGGCCTGCAGCTGCCCACCGCCGGCAGCCTGCGGCTGCACGGCGTGCCCCAGACGTATCTGCGCCTGGACCAGCGCCACCCGCCCGATGTGCGCCTGGTGTTTCAGAACCCGGCCCTGCTCAGCTCGCTGACGGTGCGCGAAAACGTCGGCTTTTTGCTCTACCGCCACAGCCGTCTGCCCGACCCCGAGATCCGTCAGCGGGTCGACCGGGTGCTCGAGGCGGTGGGCCTGGCCGGGGTGGGGGATCTGTTCCCCGGTCAATTGAGCGGCGGCATGCAAAAGCGGGTCAGCTTTGCCCGCGCCCTGATCGACGACCCGGCCAAGCAGGACCACGAGGTGCCGCTGCTGCTGTTCGACGAGCCGACAGCGGGGCTCGATCCGGTCGCCTGCACCCGCATCGAGGATCTGATCGTGCGCACCACCGAGCTCGCCGGCGGCAGCTCAGTCGTGGTCAGCCACGTGATGAGCACGATCGAGCGCAGCGGCGAGCGGTTGCTGCTGCTCTACGAGGGCCAGTTCCGCTGGCAGGGATCGGTGCAGGACTTTCACCAGAGCGACAATCCCTATGTGGTGCAGTTCAGAACAGGTAGTCTCAGCGGACCGATGCAGCCTGCTGAGCTCTAGCCGATGCGCCGCAGTGTCCGTGAAGCATTGGTGGGTTTTTCGCTGCTGGCGGCGATCGCCAGCGGTCTGGGCCTGACCTTCTGGTTGCGGGGCATCAGCCTCTCGAACCGCAACTGGCGGGTGCAGGCCAGTTTTGAGAACGCCGGCGGCCTGGCCGAGCGCTCGCCGGTGGCCTTTCGCGGCGTGGTGGTCGGCAGCGTGCGCAGCATCAGGGTGACGCCCCAGTCGGTGCTGGCCGAGCTCGAGATCACCGACCCCAGCCTGGTGCTGCCCCGCCCCGCTGTGGCCCAGGTGGGCCAGGCGTCGCTGCTGGGCGGCGATGCCCAGGTCAACCTGATCAGCACCGGCAAGCCCCTGCCGCCGGGCACCCCTGGCCCCCACGCCAAGGGCTGCAACAACGCCCTGATCGTCTGCCCCGGCACATCCATCGCCGGCCAGGCCTCTGCCAGCCTCGAGACGGTGCTGGGCACGATGCAGCGCATCCTCGATGATGCCGAGCGTCAGGGCCTGGTCACCGATCTCGCCACCACCCTCAAGAGCTTTGACAAGGCCGCCACGGAGGCCTCGATTTTCCTCAAGGACGGCCAGGTGCTGGTGCGCAACATCGACGGCTCGGTGCGCAAGGTCGATCCGATCCTGGTCAACCTCAACGCCAGCAGCGCCCACATCCGCAACCTGGCGGCGGCCCTCGACAACCCCAAGACCATCTCCGAGCTGCAGACCACCGTCGCCAATGCCGAGAAGCTCACCGCCCGCTGGGATGCGGTCGGTGGCGACGTCAAGAAGCTGACCAGCGACGAGCAGTTCATGAACGGGATCCGCAGCGTCTCGATCGGGCTGGGCAAGTTCTTTGACGAGCTGTACCCGGGCCGGACCGCTAAACCCCGCTGATCGCCTCCATCGCGATCGCCGCGATCGCCTGATCGCTGGCCTTGGGCAGCTGCACGTATTTGCCGCCGGCGGCCTCGGCCA
>CAZJIF010000161.1:0-2884 GCA_964546045.1 uncultured Klebsiella sp.
GCATCGCCTTCGGGCTCGACCGCATGGTGATGCTGCTGGCCGGCGAAGAGTCGATTCGCGACACGATCGCCTTCCCCAAAACCCAGCAGGCCCGCTGCCTGATGACCGGCGCCCCGGGCGCCGTAGCCAGCAAGCAGCTCGAGGAGCTGCACGTGGCCAGCACCTGGGACCCGGAGCAAAGCTGAAGAGATCCCAACACACCCCTTGGTCGTCTCATCTGCGTCGCACCATGTGGGCATGGAACGCGCCCCTGCCAGTCCTGATCTGGTGAGCTCCTACCTGCGGGAAATCGGCAGGGTGCCGCTGCTGAGCCCGGAAGAGGAGCTGCTGCTGGCCCGGCAGGTGCAACGACGCGAACAGCTGCTGCAGGCAGAGCAACGCCAGGCCGCCGCCGATCACAACGACACGGTGAACGCCGCCGAGCGGCGCCAGATCCTGCACCAGGGCAAACGGGCCAAAGAGCGGATGGTGCAGGCCAACCTGCGGCTGGTGGTGTCTGTGGCCAAAAAGTATCAACAGCGGGGCATGGAGCTGCTGGATCTGGTGCAGGAGGGCAGCCTGGGGCTCGAGCGCGCCGTGGAGCGGTTTGACCCGACCCGGGGCTTCCGCTTCAGCACCTATGCCTACTGGTGGATCCGCCAGAGCATCAGCCGCGCTTTGGCCTGCCAGAGCCGCACGATCCGGCTGCCGGTACACATGGGCGAAAAGCTTTACCGCATCCGCCGCGCCCAGCGCCAACTCAGGGCCAGCCTGGGACGTGAAGCGACCCTGGCCGAACTGGCAGCAGCCACCAACCTGACCCAGGGGTCCGTGGAGGCCGCCCTGCAGCAGCAGGCGCAGCCGATCTCGCTCGAACTGCGCGTGGGCAGCGATGGCGACACCGCCCTGGTGGACCTGCTCGAGGATCCCCACCCCTCACCCGAGCAGCTGCTGGCCAGCGACCAACTGCACGAAGCGATCGACGCCCTGTTGCACGCACTCAATGCCCGCGAGGCCGCCGTGATCCGCGACCGCTTTGGCCTGGACGACAACACCCCCCGCAGCCTCAGCGAGATCGGCGAACGGCTGCACCTGTCGCGCGAGCGGGTCCGGCAGATCGAGACCCGCGCCCTGCTGAAACTGAGGCAACCGAACCCTCGCTGCAATCTGCGCGACCACGTCGGCAACCTGGTCTGAGGCACGATCAACAAACGTCACAGCCAGGCCCGCGGGCCCGGCGGCGGCGACCAACCCTGACTAAAACGTAGTCATTCCGAGTTAGACCCATGGCCCTGTCCGCCCCACCGATCGACATCGGCATTCCCGAAGCCCAACGCCTGCAGATCGCCGATGGGCTGGGCCGCGTCCTGGCCGACACCTGGGTGCTGTACGCCAAAACCCATGGCTTCCACTGGAACGTCACCGGGCCGATGTTCAACACCCTGCACCTGATGTTCGAAGGGCAGTACAACGAGCTCTGGACCGCCCTCGACGAGATCGCCGAACGCATCCGCTCGCTGGGCTGCAAGGCCCCCTACGGCAGCGGCACCTACAGCGGCCTGGCCTCGATCAGCGACGCCCAGGGCGTGCCCGAGGCGATGGCCATGGTGCGCGAACTGGTGGATGGCCACGAAGCGGTGGCCCGCACCATTCGCAGCGTCTTCACCGTGGCCGATGACGCCAACGACCAACCCACCGCCGACCTGCTGACCCAGCGGCTGCAGATCCACGAGAAGACCGCCTGGATGCTGCGCAGTCTGCTCGAGGGGTGATGGGGTAATGGGGTGAGGCCTGGCGCCGGCCGTTGTGCCAGCTGGGCTGGCAAGACGGCCTCTGCCAGACCTCACCCCAGCGGATGGGGGCCAGTAGCACTAAGCCCCCCACCCGGCCCCAGCCGGGGTGCAGAGGCTGGGGACCCCCTGGTGACGATCGGTAGATTGAGGAGTCAGCGGGAGCTAAATGGCCAACGTCCCCACAGCCGGCAAGTTCGTCTTCGTGACCGGAGGCGTGGTTTCCAGCATCGGCAAGGGGATCGTGGCCGCCAGCCTCGGTCGGCTGCTCAAGAGCCGGGGTTACAGCGTCTCGATTTTGAAGCTGGATCCTTACCTCAACGTGGATCCGGGCACGATGAGCCCCTACCAGCACGGTGAGGTGTTCGTCACCGAGGACGGTGCCGAGACCGACCTCGACCTGGGCCATTACGAGCGCTTCACCGACACGGCCATGTCACGCCTGAACAGCGTGACCACCGGCTCGATCTATCAGTCGGTGATCAACAAAGAGCGCCGCGGCGACTACAACGGCGGCACGGTCCAGGTGATCCCCCACATCACCGGCGAGATCCGGGAGCGGATTCACCGCGTGGCCGCCAATTCGGGGGCTGACGTGATCATCACCGAGATCGGTGGCACCGTCGGCGACATCGAGTCGCTGCCATTTCTGGAGGCGATCCGCGAATTCAGGGGCGAAGTGGGGCGCCACGACACGGCCTATGTGCATGTGACCCTGCTGCCGTTCATCGGCACCTCGGGCGAGCTCAAGACCAAACCCACCCAGCACTCGGTCAAGGAACTGCGCTCGATCGGCATCCAACCCGATGTGCTGGTGTGCCGCAGCGACCGGCCGATCAGTGACGAACTCAAGCGCAAGATCGGCGGCTTCTGCGGCGTGCAGGCCCGCGGCGTGATCCAGGCCCTGGATGCCGACAGCATCTATGCCGTGCCGCTGGCGATGGAGCAGGAAGGGCTCTGCCGCGAGGTGCTCGATGTGCTCCAGCTCGACGACCATGACAGCGACATGGCCAGCTGGGCCCAGCTGGTGGCGCGGCTGCGCAACCCCGGCCGGGCCGTCAAGGTGGCCCTGGTGGGCAAGTACGTGCAGCTCAACGACGCCTACCTCTCGGTGG
>CAZJIF010000162.1:0-2868 GCA_964546045.1 uncultured Klebsiella sp.
GCCATCAGCCCCTTGGGGTGCACCGCCAGGCTGCCGTCGGGCGCCAGGGTCAGGGCCGCCAGGATGCGCTGCAGGTCCAGCTGGCCATAGCTGGCCCCCGTGCTGTAGCTGTCGCGCAGTAGGTAATCGAGCCGGTCGCAGTCCAGCTGGCTGCTGACCAGGGCGCCAATGGCCGCCTGCGCGCACTGCCCCCGTTCGAGCAGCAGGGCCACCTGCTCGGACAGGCCGCTCTGGTGGGCCTCGAGCAGCCCGTGGAGCTCGGGATGCTCGCGCACCAGCCGGGCTGACCAGGCCTCGTGGTGCAGGCCATACATCTCTTCGCCGCTGTGGCTCAGCGGGCCGTGGCCCACGTCGTGCAGCAATGCCGCCGCCAGCAGCAGACCCCGCTGCCCGGCCAGGTCGCTCTGCTGCCGCTCGAGCTGCTGCAGGGCCAGCCGGGCCAGGTGCAGCACCCCCAACGAATGGGTAAAGCGGCTCGACTCGGCGCCATGAAAGGTCAGAAAGGCCGGCCCCAGCTGACGAATGCGGCGCAGCCGCTGAAACGGCACGGTGTCGATCAGGGCGATCGCCAGGGCCTCGGCCGGGTCGCTGCGCTCAAGCCGGATCGCGCCGTGCAGCGGGTCGTGGTAGGTGCGGCTGGCCATCAGCCCAGGGTCCCGGAGTCCTGCTCGAGCTGCTGCACCAGCAGCCGCTCGGCCTGCTCGAGCCAGCCGTCGTCCTCGCTGCCGGGGTTGAGGGGTTCGGCGCCGTTCAGGGTCGCGTCAGGGGTGATGCCCTGGTTCTGGATGTCGCGGCCACCTGGGGTCAGGTAGCGGGCCACGGTCACCGCCAGGCCGCTGCCATCGCCCAGGGGGATCAGGCTCTGGATCACCCCCTTGCCAAAGGTGCGGCTGCCCAGCAAGGCACTGCGCCCGTCGTCCTGCAGGGCCCCCGCCAGAATCTCGCTGGCGCTGGCGGTGCCGCCGTTGACCAGGGTCAGCATCGGCCCCCCATAGACCTGGGCAGGACCTGCCACCACCGGGGAGCCGATGCCATCGCGGGCCTGGGTTTCGACGATCGGGGCGCCCGCCAGCAGCTGGTCGGCTACTGCCAGGCCGGCACTCACCAGGCCGCCCGAGTTGTTGCGCAGATCGAGGATCAGGGCTTCGATTCCCTTGTCGTTCAGTTCGTCCAGGGCCTGGTGAACCTGCATGGGCACGGGTTCGGCAAATTGTGTGATGCGCAGATAACCCAGGGTGTGGCTGCCGCTGCGCAGACGTTTGCTGCGCACCGGTCGCAGGTCCACCTGGCGGCGCTCGAGGCTCAGGTCGAGCACGCGCCCGCTGGGGTCCTCGAGCTTGACCAGCACCTCGCTGCCGCTGGGGCCCCGCAGGTCGCTGGCCGTGCCTTCGAGTCCCAGCTCCTCGCTGGGGCGGCCGTTGACCGCCAGCACCGTCATGCCGCTGGTGATGCCCGCTTCGGCGGCGGGGGAGCCATCGAGCGGCGCGATCACCACCACCTGCTGGTCGGGACTGCGCAACCCCAGTTGCAGCCCCACACCGCTGACCGTGCCCTGGGTGTTCGACTGCAGGTCGCTGTAGTCGGCAGGCCGCAGCAGTCGGGTGTAGGGATCTCCCAGGGGGGCCAGCATCGTCTCGATCGCCCCATAGGCCGCCGCCGAGCTGTCAATCGGCTGCTCCAGGGCTTTTTGGCGCAGGCGTTTCCAGTTGACCTGCTCGAACCGCTGCGGGTCGACGTAGCTCTGGTTGACCAGGCGCCAGGCCTCGACCACCAGCTGCTGGGCATCGCTCAGGGCCAGTGCCCCACCCGCGGGGGCGACCAGCAACAGCAGCAGGGCCAGGGTCAGGGCCAGGCCGCGGCGCCGCTGCGTTGTTGCAAAGGGACTGGGGCTCACGGCCGGTTCGTTGCGATGCGTAGACTCTCGCAACCCATCAAGCCAGTTGCATGGCCAACACTCCAGCCGGAAATCCCGGGGGATCGAACCCCGTCTACAACTGGTTCGAGGAGCGCCTTGAGATTCAGGCGATCGCCGATGACATCTCGGCCAAGTACGTGCCTCCGCACGTCAACATCTTCTATTGCCTGGGTGGCATCACCCTGGTCTGCTTCCTGATTCAGTTCGCGACCGGCTTCGCGATGACCTTCTATTACAAGCCGACCGTCGTCGAGGCCTACGCCTCGGTCGAGCACCTGATGACCGACGTCAGCTTTGGCTGGTTGATCCGCTCGATCCACCGCTGGAGCGCCTCGATGATGGTGCTGATGCTGATCCTGCACGTCTTCCGCGTCTACCTGACCGGCGGTTTCAAGCGTCCCCGTGAGCTCACCTGGGTCACCGGCGTGACCATGGCCGTGATCACCGTCAGCTTCGGCGTGACGGGTTACTCGCTGCCCTGGGACCAGGTTGGTTACTGGGCCGTCAAGATCGTTAGCGGCGTGCCTGCAGCGGTCCCCGTGGTCGGCAATTTCATGGTGGAACTGCTGCGCGGCGGCGAGAGTGTTGGCCAGGCCACCCTCACCCGCTTCTACAGCCTGCACACTTTCGTGCTGCCCTGGCTGCTGGCGGTGTTCATGCTCATGCACTTCCTGATGATCCGCAAGCAGGGCATCTCCGGTCCTCTCTGAGCAGTCGCTTCCCGAAACAGCCTCTGTCAGTGCTGAAGCAGCACGGTCATCCAGGACAGTTGCTTCAATTCCGGCCAACTCCCGCCGCTCCTGTCCACTCCGCTCTAGGTTTACTCCCACTGGGCCACCTGTCATGCACATCCTCAAGAAGCCAGATCTCACCGACCCCGCCCTGAGGGCCAAGCTGGCCAAGGGCATGGGGCACAACTATTACGGCGAGCCGGCCTGGCCGAACGACCTGCT
>CAZJIF010000163.1:0-2854 GCA_964546045.1 uncultured Klebsiella sp.
CCTCAGCACCGAGCAGGGCGGCGATGATCACGTCCCAGCCGGTTTTGAGGCCGCCGTCGGCGCGCAGCAGCACGCGATCGCGCAGGCCGTTCTCGAGCAGGGCGCGGTGCACCTCGGTGAGGCCCAGCTCCCAGGGGCTGCCAGCGTGCTTGATCGAGCTGAGCGGTGAGGCGCCAGTGCCGCCGTCGTGACCTGAAATCTGAATCACATCCGCGTTGGCCTTGGCCACGCCGGCGGCGATCGTGCCAATGCCGATCTCGGCCACCAGCTTGACGCTCACCTTGGCGGCCGGATGCACCTGGTGAAGGTCGTGGATCAGCTGGGCCAGATCCTCGATCGAATAGATGTCGTGGTGCGGCGGCGGTGAGATCAGGCCCACGCCGGGCTTGCTGTTGCGCAACCAGGCGATGTAGGGATCCACCTTGGGGCCAGGCAGCTGACCGCCTTCGCCGGGCTTGGCGCCCTGGGCCACCTTGATCTCGAGCTGGCGGCCGCTGCGCAGGTATTCAGGGGTGACGCCAAAGCGCCCCGAGGCGATCTGCTTGATCGCCGAACAGGCGGTGTCGCCGTTTCGCAGGCCATTGATGGTCGGGAGGGTCGCCGAGTGCCCCTCACCGTCGACGTCGGTCAGCACCTTGAAGCGGGCTGGGTCTTCCCCACCCTCACCGCTGTTGCTCTTGCCGCCGATGCGGTTCATGGCAACCGCCAGCACCTCGTGGGCCTCGCGCGACAGGGCGCCGAGGCTCATGCCACCGGTGCAGAAGCGACTGCAAATGCTGTCGACGCTTTCGACCTGGTCGATCGGCAGGGGGGTCGGGGCCGGTCTGAGCTCGAGCAGGTCGCGCAGGGCCGTGACCGGCCGGTTCTCGAGCAGGGTGCGGTAGGTGTTGAAGTGGTCGTAGCCCGGGCCGGCCTTGACGGCCGCATGCAGGGCCTTGGCCATCTCAGGGCTGTTGAGGTGGTATTCGCCGCCGCTGCGGTATTGCACAAACCCCAGAAACTCAAGCTTGCTGCGGTTGAGCTCGGGGTAGGCCTTGGCATGGATCGCCAGCGTCTCGCTGGCCAGCTCGGCCAGGCTTAGGCCGGCCACGCGGCTGGTCGTGCCCTTGAAGGCCAGCGCGATCAGATCAGCGCCGATGCCGATGGCCTCAAAAATCTGGGCGCCGTGATAGCTGGCCAGCAGCGAGATGCCGATCTTGGAGAGAATCTTGCGGAGGCCGTCCTCGAGGGCCTGGCGCACGTTGGCCTGGGCCTTGTCCACGCTCAGGGCCGGCAGTTTGCCGGTCTCAATCAGCTTCTGGGTGCGAGGGTGGGCCAGCCAGTGGCGCGTGGTCTCCCAGGCCAGCCAGGGGCACACGGCACTGGCGCCGTAGCCGATCAGGCAGGCCAGGTGATGGGTGCTCCAGCACTGGGCGGTCTCGACCACGATCGAGGCCTGCAGGCGCAGTCCGGCGGCCAGCAGATGGTGATGCACCGCCCCCACCGCCACGAGCGGCGGCAGGGCCGCGGTGGTGGCATTGATGCCCCCGGGCTGGCCATCCAGACCAAGGCGGTCGCTCAGCACCACGATGGCGGCACCGTCACGCACCGCTGTCTCGGCCTCGCTGCAGAGACGGCGTAGGGCCGCCTCCAGGCAGTCGGGGCCATCGACCAGCGGCATCAACGCCGACAGGCTCGCCACAGCCAGGCCATGCCCGCCCAGCGCAGCCAGCTCGGCTTCGTTGAGCACGGGGCTGGCCAGGTGCAGGACCGACTTGGCACCGGGCTCGGGCCTGAGGGCGGAGCCGCGCACCCCCAGGTGCATCTCCAGGCTCATCACCAGCTTTTCGCGCAGGGGGTCGATCGGCGGGTTGGTGACCTGGGCGAAACGCTGCTTGAAGTAGTCGTAAAGCAGGTGCGGCTTGTCAGAGAGCACCGCCAGGGGGATGTCATCGCCCATGCAGTAGGTGGGCTCCTTGCCGGCGCCGGCCATGTCCTCGATCACCAGCTCCAGGTCCTCGGCACTGAAGCCCGAGGCGCTCTGCAGCTGGAGCAGCTCGAAATCACCGAGCCGGTGCTGCTGTTCCCACGGTTGGGCGTCCTGGGTGCCCCGAAGCTGCTGCAGCCAGTCGCCATAGGGATGGCGCGCAGCCGCCTCGGCCTTGACCTCCCAGTTGCGCAGCAGGGTGCCGGAATCGAGGTTGACGGCCAGCATCTGGCCGGGGCCGAGGCGACCCTTTTCAACAATGCGGCTTTCATCCAGTTCGACCACGCCGGTCTCCGAGCCCATCACCACATACCCGTCGCTGGTGATGCAGTAGCGGGCTGGCCGCAGGCCATTGCGATCGAGGGTGGCGCCGACGTAGTGCCCATCGGCAAACACGAGCAGGGCGGGGCCATCCCAGGGTTCCTGCAGGCAGGCGTTGTACTCGTACATCGCCCGGATCTCGGGGCGATCGTCCAGATCGGGCTGGTCCCGGAACGCCTCCGGCACCAGGGTCAGCAGGCTGTCGGTGATCGGCCGGCCGCTGCGCACCAGCAGCTCGAGCGTGGCATCGAGGTTGGCCGAATCGCTGAAGGCCGGATTGACCAGCGGCCGCAGGTCAGCGGCGGCATCACCCCAGACCTGCTCAAGATTGGCTTCCGCGGCACTGGCCCAGTTGATGTTGCCCAGCAGGGTGTTGATCTCCCCGTTGTGGCCTAGCAGCCGCATCGGCTGAGCCAGGGGCCAGCGGGGCAGGGTGTTGGTGCTGAACCGGCGGTGATAAACGGCAAAGCTGACGGCAAAGCGCTCATCGCGCAGATCGGCGTAAAAGTGCGGCAGCACCGCCGAGCGCACCATTCCCTTGTAGACAACGGTGCGGCAGCTGATCGA
>CAZJIF010000164.1:0-2818 GCA_964546045.1 uncultured Klebsiella sp.
TGCGGCGCACCTCGTCGACGAACTCGCGCACCACCGGCAGGCTGACGTCGGCCTCGAGCAGGGCCCGGCGCACGTCCTTGAGCGCCCCCTCGACATTGGTGTCGCTGATGCTGGCCTGGCCGCGCAGGCTTTTGACCGCCTCTTCGAACCGCTGGGAGAGCTCGTCAAACACCGAATCCACCGCCTGGGAGTTGCCCGATCGTAAAAAGAGGTCGGGCCAGCACGGCCCAGCCCTCAGCTGGCCCGTTCAAATGCGACCAGGCGCCAGATCTGGCCGTCGCGGGCAAACACGTACCGGTTGCTCAGGTTGGTGGGGGCGGTGCGATCGATCACCGCTCCCCCGCTGTCCAGGCGGGTGTCGCTGTAGTTGAGGCTGGCCCTGATGACGATCCGAGAGGGGGTGCGTTCGAGCACGTCCAGTCCGCTAACGCGGGCCTCGATCTTCTGGCTTTCGCCGCGGGCGGCATCACCGTTGCGTTCGGCTTCGAGCCGATCCACCTGCGTGTCGCGGGCCAGCTCAGCCAGGGGCATGCTGCTGCTGCCACCGGCCAGCACCGCAGCTTTGGCGGTCAGCCAGGCTTCAAGCAGGGCTTTGAGCTCGGTGTCGCTGGGTTCGGCCGCCGTCAGCGGCAGGCTGACGCGGGGGGGCGCCTGCGGCGTGGGGGCAGGTGGGGCGGGTTTGACCGCCACGGGTTCGATCGCAATCGGCTCGGGCCGGCGCCAGGGCTGGCGGATCAGCAGCGCGGCCAGCACCACGACCACGCTGCCGCCCACCGCGGCCATCGCCAGAGGCCGGCGCGGCAGAGAGTCAGGCCAACTCAGGTGCGGCCAGTGCAGTTCGGGCCAGCGGATGGTCGGCCAGTGGAGCTGGGGCAGTCGCCAGGGTTCGCGCCCGTTGCCGTCTTCGTTGTCCGGGTCCTCGGGATTGCGCCAGTCCCAGGTGTCGTCCTCGTCATCAAGGGCTTCTGGTGGGGGCGTCTGCAGTCCCTGCTCGCTGTCGAACCCTGTGAATGCGGCGGGGAACCCAGGCGTTGGTGCTGCTGCCACCGGTGCCTTGGGCGCGGGGTCATGCTGTTCGATGTAGGCCTGCACATCGCGATCGGCGAAGTAGGCGTCCAGGTCAGGGTCGGCCTCCAGGTCGCGGTAGCCGGCCAGCACGTCGCGCTGCAGCCAGTCGCGGCAGTAGGCGCACAGCTGGGCCAGGGGGTCAGGGCCTTGCTGGCGGGCCCACAGCAGCAGTTCGGGGCTGGCCCCCTGGGCAAAGCACTGCTGGGCCTGCTCCACCTTGCCCAGCAGCAGCAACAGGCAGGCTTTCAGGGTTTCGGTACCGGTTTGAGAGCTTGCCTCCAGACGGGCCAGGGCCGCAGCGATGCGCTCGGGCTTGCGCTGGGCAAACCCCGAGGCGGTCAGGGCCGTGGTGGCCAGAAAATCGGACGCCGCCGACCCTTCTGCCCAACCGCTGAACAGGTCCACCTGTTCCTGCACCGTCAGGAAGGCGCGGATCTGCCTAAAAAACGACTGGAACGCCGCGCTGTCCAGGCGGGGGTCAGCGCTGCCTTCAAGGCCCCCACGCCGTTCGACCAGGGCGGCCAACAGTTGCAGGCCCTCGCCGCGTTCGGCCGTTGCGGTCAATGGGCGGCTCAGCAGGTCCAGCACCCGGTACGGGGTCAGGGCTTCGAGCGCATCGCTCAGCTGCTGCCGTTGGTGGGGCAGTTGACCCATGCGCTGCAGCAACTGCTGGCCCTGCAGCAGCAGCTGGGCGGCGGCTTCGTAGCGGCGCTGCTCCTGCAGTTCGTTGGCGCCGGCCAGGCAGGCCAGCGACGCCACCAGGGTCAGGTCGGCCTCGCGGCTGCTGCCCAATGCCGGTGCCCGCGGTGGCTGCAGGCTGCGGCTGGCCAGTTCAAAACAGTCGAGCGGCTGGCCGGCCTCCAGCAGCAGCATCAGGCCACCCACCTCCAGGCTGGAGGGCACATCGAGGGCGGCGATCACGCTGCCGCCGCTGCTGCTCAGGGCGGTCAGGTCGGCTTCATAGCGGGCGCGCCGGACGCTGTCACTGAGCAGGTCGGCGCTGCTGCGCAGCAGGTCGGCCCGGGCATCGAGGCTCTCCAGGCTGTAGCCATCGCTGGGAACCCGGTCCAGCCTCTGCTGGAGCATCTGCAGGGCACCCTGGGCATCGGCCGTCGGCGCGACCCCAAGCAGCCGGAAATGATCGATCGGCAGTTCCAATCCGGATCGGTCTGTGGTGGCCGACTGTAGGCAGGGTCACGGGTTTTGGCTCGTTCCATGCCAGAAAACGGGAACAGACCCCGTACAGTTGCCCGATGACCCAGGCAGACATGAGCCGAGATCTCGCGGCCGCCTCAGGAGCCCCCAGCTGCTCGGCGGATGCCACCCACGTGGCCGGACCCCACGCTGAGCGTCTGGAGAATCTGTATCCGGCGACGCCAGCGGCCGTGACCCGCGCCGAAGGCCTCGAGCTTTACCGCGACATGGTGCTCGGCCGGCGCTTTGAAGACAAGTGCGCGGAGATGTACTACCGCGGCAAGATGTTCGGTTTCGTCCACCTCTACAACGGTCAGGAGGCGGTCAGCACCGGCGTCATCAAGGCGATGAAGCTGCAGCACGACTGGTTCTGCAGCACCTACCGCGACCACGTGCACGCCCTCAGTGCCGGGGTGCCGGCCCGCGAGGTGATGAGCGAGCTGTTTGGCAAGGAGACCGGTTGCAGCAAGGGTCGTGGCGGCTCGATGCACCTGTTCTCCAAGGAGCACCACCTGCTGGGCGGCTATGCCTTCATCGGCGAGGGCATTCCGGTGGC
>CAZJIF010000165.1:0-2801 GCA_964546045.1 uncultured Klebsiella sp.
TCTTCTTCCTGGTGGGTCACCTCTGGCACGCCGGCCGCGCCCGCGCTGCTGCTGCCGGTTTCGAGAAGGGCATCGACCGTCAGGCCGAGCCCACCCTGGCCATGCCGGATCTCGACTGATCTCGCAGGATCTCTGCCATCCCCAAGCCCTCGCCTTCCGGCGAGGGCTTTTTTGTTGTTGATGACAGCCGGACGGCACGGCCGTGCAGGCTTGTCAGAATCAGGCAATGTCTGAGTCGCAACGCGCTGTGATCGGATTCCGCCGCCCCGTTGCCTTGCATTGGTCGCTGCTGGGTCTGCTGTTGAGCGCATCCCC
Organism: uncultured Klebsiella sp.; assembly: GCA_964546045.1. Classification (GTDB taxonomy): domain Bacteria; phylum Cyanobacteriota; class Cyanobacteriia; order PCC-6307; family Cyanobiaceae; genus RGUW01. The sequence goes on from CAZJIF010000165.1 coordinate 316, forward strand.
GGCGCTGGCCATCCCCAACCCGTTCTCGGGGGGTGGCGGCCAAGCCATGCCCGGCCAGACCCTGCTGTTCCCCTCGGCGGGAGTGGTCTGTGACCAGCCGGCGCAGCGCTGTTATGACAGCAATGGCTTGTCCCTGGGCCTGACCGGGCAGTATTTCGGCAGCTTTGCCCAGCAGAACGCGATGCAGAGCCTGGGCGGACGCCGGCCAGGACCGGTGTTCACCCTCAGCAACGGCAGCCGTTGTGATGCACGCCAACTGAGTTGCTGGAGCTCGGACTACGGGCAACCGATGCTCAACCAACAGCTGACCAGCCAACTGTTCGGCGGGATGCCGCGGCCGCAGCCCACCCCAGCGCCGCAGCCCGGCCCGGGGCCCAGCGGTTACAGCGCGCAGTGCAACCTGACGCGCAATGGCAGCAGCCTCTACAACGGACCCTGCGCCCTCAATGAAGTGCGCCAGGGATACCAGCCGCGCTTTGAAGTGCTGTTTCAGAACGGACCCCGCTACGTGTTCCAGCAGACCCAGGGTGGGTACCAGATCAGTGATGGGACCGGCGGTAGCTGGCCGGTGCAGTTCAGCGACAACGGCCGCAGTGGCACCTTTCGCTGGGCCGACATGAGCCTGAGCGCCACCCAGAACAACTACCGGCCCCAGAGCAATCCGAACGCCCAGTTCGGCCGGGCCCTGGGCAACTTTCTGGTCGATCTGTTCAACTGAGCCAACGGCGCAGCAGCGGCAGGCTGAGGCCGATCACATTCGAGTAGCAACCCTCCAGCCGCTCGACCACGCAGCCGCCGCGGCCCTCGAGGGCAAAACCACCGGCGCACTGCAACGGCTCGCCCGTCGCCACATAAGCCTCGATCTCAGCGGGGCTGAGCGGTGCGAACAGCACGTTGGTGGTGACGGTGGTCAGCCGTTCCATGGACAGCCGTTCGCCCACCGTCACCCCAGGCCCATCAGCTCCGCCCAACAAGCAGTGCCCGGTGTGCAGCTGGCCCCAGCCACCAGCCATGCGCCGCCAGCGTGCGATCGCTTCGGCGGCATCGGCGGGCTTGCCGAACACCTCGCCGGCGAAGGCCAAAACAGAATCGCAGCCCAAAACCCCGGTGATCGTTGGCGGCTCCGAGTCCCCGGTGGTGCGGGCCAGACTGTCCCGCACAGCGTGAGCTTTGGCCTGCGCGAGCAGCTGCACCAACTGGACGGGATCTGGATCGACGATCGCGTCTTCGTCGACCCCACTCACCTGCACGCGATGGGCAATCGCCGCCTGCTCCAGCAGACGCCGGCGAGCAGGTGAGGCAGAGGCCAGCAGCAACATGGGCGATGAAGCGCAGTGGCCCAAGCCTATGCGCATTAAAATGCGCATCAACATGCAGGAACGGGATGCGGACGACGCTGGAGCTGCCCGACCCGCTGTTTGCACGCCTCAAGGCACGGGCTGCGTTGGAACACACGAGCCTCAAGCAGTTGCTGCAGCGTTTTGTGGAACAAGGCCTCGCACACTCCCCCCAACCTGGTGAAAGGCGACGCTCCGCCGACGCCCTGCCGTGCCTCGACGGCCCCCTGGCCATCGCCCCGGACCAGCTCAGCAATGCCGGACTGGTCGCCGCCCTGGACGACTGAGCGCCGTGGATCTACCCGACCTCAACGTGTGGCTGGCGCTCAGCGCCAGGGCTCACCCGCATCACGCCGCTGCGCGCCACTACTGGGAGCACCAAGCCGCTGACGCGGTGCTGTTCTGCACGGTGACCGCCATCGGGCTGGTGCGGCTGCTGTGTCAACCGCGCGTGATGGGTGCCCAGACCCTGAGCACAACCGAGGCCTCCCAGGTGCTCCAGGACTTGCTCGCCCAACCCGGCGTCCAGCTGGCTACGGAGGCTGGCTCGAGCTGGGACCTCTTTCACCACCTGCTCAGCAGCCATGCCCTGCCCTCCAGACTGTGCACAGACGCCCATCTCGCGGCCCTGGCCATCGCCGGCGGCTGGCGACTGGTGAGTTTCGACAGCGACTTCCAACGCTTCGCCAACTGCTCCCGGCTTCACCTGTCCCCTTGAGCCAGCGCGTGACCGCTCCCGCCTCCACCAGCCATGACCAGCGCGCCCTGCAGCGCGCCCGCCAGGCGCTGCGCTGCCTGCCGTTTCGCCTTGCGTTCTACCGGGAGCTGGTGCACAACGAGCTGAGCAGCAGCCAGCTGGCCGACCGCCGCGACTGGGCCCAGCTGAGCAGGCACCGCCTGGGCGCGAGCCGCGCCGAAGACCATTTCATCTGGCTGATCCAACTGGGAGTGCTGCGCCGCGCCGTCGACGGCCAGGGGCTCACAGAGCGGGTGCGGCTGACACCCCTGGGCCGCGAGGTGCTGGCATCCCTGGGCGATGCGCTGCCGCCCGCAGGCCCCCTGCTGCGGCTGGGCCATTGGCTCAGGCGCCACCGGCCGCGGCTTTGAGCGGCTGCTGTTAGGCGTGTTTAAGGGACTGTTGATGCTCAC
>CAZJIF010000166.1:0-2796 GCA_964546045.1 uncultured Klebsiella sp.
CAAGGACGCCATTGACGTCAAAGCCACCGATCGCACCCTGGTGATCAGCGCCGAGCGCCGAGCGCCGTCGCTCGGAGCAGGCTGAGGCCAGCGGCGAGGCCGAGGCCGCAGCCGCAGGCCAGCCCAACCTCCTGGTCAGTGAATTTCGCTACGGCACCTGGAGCCGTAGCTTCCGATTCCCCCAGGCGATTGAGCGCGAGCAGCTTGTGGCCAGCTACCGCGATGGTCTGCTGAGTGTCACTGCACCCAAGGCCAACACGGTGACCTCGGTCTCGGTGAAAGTTGAGGGCTGAAATCCGCTTTGGCGGAGCTTCACAGCATGAGAACACCCTCGCCCCCGGCCGTTGTCGGGGGTTTTTTGTCGTTAGGGTGCAGCCCCAGCGGATGAAGTGTTGTGGTCGTTGAGGTGCTGACAGAGGCCCAGCGCCGCAAGTGGGACAGCAGCGACGACCTGCTCTTTTACGCCGAACCGCGTTTCGTGCATCATCTCGATGAGGCCTTTCGAGAGCGGCTCACCCAGCTGTACCGCCAGCGAATCCCGGCCAAGGCGGTGGTGCTCGATTTGATGTCGAGCTGGGTCTCCCATCTTCCCGATGACGTCAGTTACGAGCGGGTGATCGGCCATGGGCTCAACGAGAAAGAGCTCGCGGCCAACCCTCGCCTTGACAGCCATTGGCTGCAGAACCTCAACCTCAACCAGGAGATTCCGCTCAAGAGCGGCACGGTTGATGCCACCTTGATCGTGGCCGGCTGGCAGTACCTCCAGCAGCCCGAGGCCGTGGCTGCTGAGTTGTGGCGCATCACCCGCCCTGGTGGGCTGGTGATCGTGGCGTTTTCGAACCGAATGTTCTTCACCAAGGCTCCGCAGGTGTGGGCCGATGGCAGTGATCGCGATCACCTGGCCTATGTGGCACAGGTGCTCATGGCCCAGGGCTGGCCCAGGCCCGAACTGATTGCCGAGTCGACGCGTGCCAAGGGTTGGAAGGGGGTCATCGGCGGTCAGGGCGATCCTTTTTTTGCGGTGATTGCCACCAAGTCCTGATCAGGCTTCGGCCCGCTGCGCCTCGCTGATCAGCCGTTGCACCCGGTCCAGTAGGGATTCGTTGCTGAGGCGGCTGTTGAGTCGTTCCACCAGCAGCGGGAACGCCAGCGGGCCCGGCCGTGGGATCCGTTCCAGCAGCCATCTGCAGCCAGCCATGCGCACAAGAGCCGCCTGCAGCCGCGGCCGTTCGAGCTGCTGCTCGAGCACCTCGCGACGGGCCTGCTCGAGCAGCAGATGATCGGGTTCATGCTTGCTGAGTACGTCAAACAGCAGCGCGGCGCTGATCTGCAGCTGGCCGCCGCTTTTGTTCTGGCCAGGCATGGCCTGGCTGATCAGTCCGCTCACCTGAGCGATGCCGCGGAACCGCCGGCGGCACAGCTCGGAAAAATTCATCGCCTCCGCCAGATCGCCATCGAGGTGCTCGACGTCGAGCAGTTCATCGCCATGGAGCTCGAGCAGTTCGTCAAACGGGTAGCCCTTGGGCGCCAGCAGCTCAAAGCCGTAGTCGTTCACCGACACCGTGATGGTGCTGGCGCGATGCCGTGCCAGTCGCCACGCCCAGAGGAAGCCAATGCCTTCGTGCACAAAACGACCTTCAAATGGGTAGACGAACAGATGACTGCCTTCGCGGCTGCGGCAGTACTCCAGCAGCAGCTGGTCGCATCTGGGAAGCCGCGAAAGATCGGCCTGGCGCTGCAGCAGCGGTTCGAGAGCCCGCAGTTCGGGGGTATCGAGGCTGGCGTCGCCAGCCACGGCACGGGCGCAGCGATCGAGCTCCTCGCGCAATGCGGCGCTGAGCAGATCCGAGAGCGCCATCTGGCCACCGGCCCAGGCGGGCACGGTGCTGCTTTTTTTGGTGGTGGCCTTGACCATGGCGGTCATCTCGCGCAGGCGCACAAATTCGAGTTGCCGGCCGGCAAAAAAGAAGACATCGCCAGCCTTGAGCCGGCCGATAAACGTTTCTTCCACGTGTCCAATCACAGCGCCCCGCACGAAGCGCACCGTGACCGAGCGGTCGGCGGTGATTGTGCCGATGTTGAAACGGTGCAGGCGGGCGATCGCTGTGTCGAGCACTCGGTAGCGAAAGGGTTCGCTCGCTTGGGTTCCGGCTGCCGTTGCGCACTCCGGGTTGGCGATCGGTGCGTCGTCGCAACGACCGCAGCGCACCAGCTTGCGGTAGCGGGGGTAGGCCGCCAGCGACTGCCCGCCGTGTTCAAGGAATTGCAGGCACCACTGCCATTGCGTGTTGCTGAGCTGGACAAAACTCCAGCTCGTGCGCACCGTCTGCAGCTCCTGCTGGGGCTCGAACCCCGGACCGCAGGCCAGGGTCACCAGGTGCTGCAGCAGGACATCGAGCGGCAGATCGGGGGGGCGGCGATGCTCCACCAATCCCTCCTGGAGCCCGCGACGCATGGCGCTCACCTCGAGCAGTTCGAGCGCGTTGGTGGGCATAAACAGCACCTGGGAGGTGCCGCCGGGGCAGTGGGCGCTGCGGCCGGCCCGCTGCAGCAGGCGGGCCAGGTTCTTGGCGCTTCCGATCTGCACCACCCGCTCCACGGGCTGAAAGTCGACCCCCAGATCCAGCGAACTGGTGCACACCACCCAGCGCAGCGCACCCGCCTTGACCCCTGCTTCGATCGCCTCACGCTCGGCGCGGTCGATGGCGCTGTGGTGCAGCGCCAGGGCGCCCTCCATTTCGGGGCAGGCGAAGCGCAGGCACTGGTGCCAGCGCTCGGCCTGGTTGCGGGTGTTGG
>CAZJIF010000167.1:0-2673 GCA_964546045.1 uncultured Klebsiella sp.
CACCCCCGGGCCGTGCAGAACTCACGCCCGTAAAAAATGATCTGCAGATGCAGCTTGTTCCACGCCTCGCGGGGGAACAACCGTTTGAGATCGTGCTCCGTCTGCTCCACGTTGAGGCCGTTGCTCAGGCCCCAACGCTGCGCCAACCGATGAATGTGGGTGTCGACAGGAAAAGCCGGCACACCAAACGCCTGGGCCATCACGACGCTGGCGGTCTTGTGGCCAACGCCCGGCAAGGCCTCCAGGTCCCCAAAGTTTTGCGGCACCTGGCCGTCATGGCGCTCGAGCAGCAGTTCTGCCAACCGCTTGACGTTGCGCGCCTTGGTGTTGGCCAAACCCAGTTGGCGGATATGGCCCAAAATCTGCGCTTCGGTCAGCGCAGCCATGGCGTCGGGGGTGGGGCCAGCGGCAAACAGCGCTGGTGTCACCTCATTGACCTTCTTGTCGGTGCACTGGGCGCTGAGCAGCACCGCAATCAGCAGGGTGAAGGCATCGCTGTGATCCAGGGGCACCGGGGTTTCGGGATAGTGCTGCTGCAGCCGCTCCATCACCAGAGCCGCCCGTTCTGCTTTGCGCACCAGGAGAAAGCCAGACGCGTTCAGAACCTAGACAGGCTGGCGAAGATGGCAGGGTGAAGCAATCCCAACGCCCAGCGATGCGGCCACAGCCCCCAACCCGCCCCGCGCGCCGGCGCCCGTTGCGCTGGGTTGTGCTGGCAATGGCGCTGCTGACGCTGCTGGGCGCGCTGGGCCCCTTGGGGACGTGGGGGACGGCACGGGCTGCGGATCCAGCCGCGGCGCCAACAACCAGGGACACGGAGATGACCCTGCGGGGCGGCTGGTATCCCTGGGAGCCCTACCAATACCTCAAGAAAGAGGGCGAGCGACGCGAACTGACCGGCCTCGATGTTCAGCTTCTGCGCGAGGCAATCGAGGGAGAGCTCGGTCTGGAACTGGAGCTCTCACAGGTGTCCTGGAGTCAGCACCAACTGGAGCTGCAAACGGGTCAACGCGATGTCGCCGGTGGGGCCTTCCGCACCGCCAGCCGCGAACGCTATGCCTACATCTCCGAGCCTTACCGCTTTGAGGAGATTTCGCTCTACTACCGCAAGGGCGATTCCCGCGGGGAGAAGGTGCTTCAGGGCAGGGGGGGCCTGCATGAACGCCTGGTGAACAGCAGCAGCCGTCTTGGCCTGGTCAAGGGCTACTACTACGGCCCTGAGATCGAAGCGGTGATCGACAACCCGCGCATGCGGGAGCGGATCACCTGGGTCAACGACCACGAGGCCAACCTGGCCAACCTGCAACGTGGAGAGGTCGACCTGGTGCCGGTGGATCGGCTGGTCGGCGCCACGGTGGTGTGGCAGCGCAAGTGGGGCGACCAGCTGGCCGCCAGCCCCGAACCGATCTTCCGCGGTTCGATCCATGCCCTGTTCAGCAAGGCCAGCACCGACCCGCAGCTGGTGGCACGCTTCGACAAGGCGATCGAAGCGATGAAGGCCGACGGCCGCTACAGCCGCATCGTGCGCAACTACCTGTTCCCGATCCTGCTGTCACTGACGGTCGGCCAAGACTGGTTCTTTGCCCTCGAGGTGATCGGCACGGTCGCTTTTGCCCTGTCGGGGGTGTTGCTCGCCCACCGCGAGGACTTCAGCATCTTCGGCGCGTTTGTGCTGGCCCTGCTACCTGCTGTCGGGGGCGGGCTGATGCGGGATCTGATCATCAACCGCGACGTCCCCGGCGTGCTGCGCACCCCGATCAGTCTGCTCTTGGTGATCGCCCTGGTGCTGCTGGCCTATGCCCTGATCAAGCTGCTGCCCAAACTGGGCCGCTTGCCCACCCGCATGAACCTGCAGCCGCTGGTCGATGTCCTCGACGCGATTGCGCTGGCGGCTTACACGGTCGTGGGCGTGATCGTGGCGGTGGAGGCCCGCTGCGAACCGCTGGTCTTGTGGGGCCCCCTGCTCAGTGCCCTGACCGGTGCGGGCGGCTCGGTGCTGCGCGATGTGGTGCGGGGCGACACCCAGCACCCGACGCTCAGGCGCTCGCTGTATGCCGAAATCGCTCTGGGCTGGGGGCTGGTGCTGTCGATCTTCATCAACCGCTACGCCCAGGCGAGCTCCTATGACCCACTGCCACTGCTCGTGGCGGTGCTGGTCACCCTGTTTGGCGCCCTGGCCACCCGGCTGCTGGTGATGGCCAAGGGTTTCGCCGCTCCTCGCTTTCATTGAGCCTTTGGGTAGGCTCGCGCCATGGCAAGCAGCTTCGGCCAGCTCTTTCGCATCAGCACCTTCGGCGAATCCCACGGCGGTGGGGTCGGCGTGATCGTTGACGGCTGCCCGCCGCGGCTGCCGCTTGATCTGCCTGCCATCCAGAAGGAGCTGGACCGGCGCAAACCCGGGCAAAGCAAGATCACCACGCCGCGCAAGGAGGACGACCAGGTCGAGATCCTCAGCGGCCTGCTGGACGGCGTCACCCTTGGCACCCCGATCGCGATGGTGGTGCGCAACAAGGACCAGCGGCCCGGCGACTACAAGGAGATGCAGGTGGCCTTTCGGCCCTCCCACGCCGATGCCACCTACCAGGCCAAATACGGGATCCAGGCCCGCAGCGGCGGTGGCCGCGCCTCGGCCCGCGAGACGATCGGCCGGGTTGCCGCCGGCGCCATCGCCAA
>CAZJIF010000168.1:0-2660 GCA_964546045.1 uncultured Klebsiella sp.
TCAGCGCCGATCCCCACCTGAACCGGGGCACCGCCGAGGAGGCCCTGCAGCGCTGGGATGCGGCCGCTGCCGACTACCGCTGGATTCTCGAACGCCAGACCGAGGCCGGCGAGCCCCGTGCCTCGGCTCTGTACAACCTCGGCAATGTGCTCGGCTCCCAGGGCGACTGGGCGGCGGCCCGCAGCAGCTTTGTCGCGGCGGCCGATGCCCGGCCCGGCTTTGCCATGGCCCGCTCCAGTGCTGCCCTGAGCGCCTTTGAGCTGGGGGATCTGGCTGCAGCCGAATGGGAGCTGCGCGCCCTGATCCGTCGCCATCCACTGTTTGCCGATGCCAGGGCGGCGCTGACCGCCCTGTTGTGGCGCCAGGGCAGCCGCGGCGAGGCCGAGAGCCACTGGGCGGCGGCGTCGGGGCTCGACCCGCGCTATCGCCAGGAAGAATGGTTGCTCTCCGTTCGGCGCTGGCCCCCGGTGCCGATCGAGGCTCTGCAGCAGTTTCTTGCCCTGGCCGGCTGATGGTCCTGCCCCTGCCCAGTCCGCTTGATCAGGAGCTGGCCGCGGCGCTGCCCGAGCTGGTCGCGTTCAGGCGCCATCTGCATCGCCATCCCGAGCTCAGCGGTCACGAGCAGCAGACCGCGGCCCTGGTGGCCGGTGAGTTGCGCCGTTGGGGCTGGCAGGTGCGCGAGGCGGTTGGCCGCACGGGCCTGCTGGCCGAACTCGGACCGCAGGGGGCGCCGCTCGTCGCCCTGCGGGTCGACATGGACGCCCTACCCGTCGAAGAGCGCACGGGTCTGCCCTATGCCTCATGCCAGCAGGGCCTGATGCATGCCTGCGGCCACGACTTTCACACCACCATTGGCCTGGGGGTGGCGCGGTTGTTGGGGGTGCTGGCGGCCCAGGACCCCCAGAGCCTGACGGCCCGTGTGCGTCTGTTGTTCCAACCTGCTGAAGAGACGGCTCAGGGCGCCGCCTGGATGAAAGCGGACGGGGCCACCGACGGCGTTCAGGCCCTGTTTGGCGTGCATGTGTTCCCGAGCCTGCCGGTGGGCAGCATCGGGGTGCGCAGCGGCAGTCTGACCGCCGCCGCCGGCGAGCTCGAGGTCGAGGTGCTGGGGGAAGGGGGCCACGGCGCCAGGCCCCACCAGAGCACCGATGCGATCTGGATTGCGGCGCGGGTGGTCAGCGGCCTGCAGGAGGCGATCAGCCGCCGGCTCGATGCCTTGCACCCGGTGGTGGTGAGCTTTGGCCGGATCGAGGGCGGCAAGGCGTTCAATGTGATCGCCGATCACGTGCGCCTGCTGGGCACGGTGCGCTGCCTTGATCCCGACGTGCATGCCCAGCTGCCCGGCTGGATCGAGGACACGGTGCAGGCCCTGTGCCGGGGCCACGGTGGCGAGGCACGGGTGCAGTACCGGGTGATCGCGCCGCCGGTGCACAACGACCACGCCCTCACCGAGCTGGTGGCCACCGCCGCCACGGATCTGCTGGGGCGCGAACGGGTGCTCTGGCTTGAGCAGCCGTCGCTGGGGGCCGAGGACTTTGCCGAGCTGTTGCAAGGCACCCGCGGCACCATGTTTCGCCTGGGGGTGGCAGGCCCCGACGGCTGCAGTCCGCTGCACAGCAACACCTTCGCCGCCGACGAGGGGTGCCTGCCGGTGGGGATTGCCGTGCTGACGCAGGCCCTGTTGCGTTGGCGGCCGCTTGCCAGAGTGGCGCCATGAAGGAACGCTCGCGCCTGCAGGCCTGGCTTGCTCTGGCCGCTCCACTGCTGGTGTTGCTGGCGTTGCTGGCCCTGCTGATGCGCAGCGGTTCCGACCGCCTGCAGGCCCTGCCGCCGCTGTTGATCGGAATCGGTCTGCTGCTGAGCAGTGCCGCCGGCCGGGCGCGCCAACGCCGCCACCTGCTTGTCGCCCTGCGCCAGACCGATGCCTGAGCAACCCTTGGACCCCCAGCAGCTCGAGACCTTGCGCCAGGCGATCGCCTCGGGCGACCCTGCCCGGGCCATGCCAGCCCTCGCCGGCCTGCGGGAGGTGGCCCCCGAGCAGGCCATTCCGCTCCTGTTGCTGGGTCTGCAGCAGGAGACCTTCATGATCCGTTCGCTCAGCTGTGCCGGACTGGGCTACAAGCAGAGCGAGCAGGGCTGGCAGGCGCTGGTGGCGGCTCTGCAGCAGGACGACGATCCCAACGTGCGCGCCGAGGCGGCCAATGCCCTGGTCAGCTACAGCCTCGAGCGCTCCCAGCCCCTGCTGCTCGAGGCCTTTGCTGCCAACGGCCACTGGTTGGTGCGCTGCAGCATCCTGTCGGCCGTGGCCGAACTGGTCGATGTGCCTGCTGGCTGGTTGCTCGACCTGGCCCGCCTGGCCATCGCCGATGCCGACGGCACGGTGCGGGTCGGCGGCGCCGAGATCCTGGGCCGGTTGGTGGCCGAGGGCTCGGCCGAAGCCCGCGTCCTCCTGGTGCCCCTGCAGTCCGACAGCGATCACCGGGTCGTCGCGGCGGCGCTCAACGGGCTGCAGGTCTGATCGGGGCGGGCCGCAGCGCCCGCAGCGTTTCCTTTCGCGCTTGCTAGGTTTCCTTTGTCACTAGGGGTGCCCGGTCGCTGCAGGCGACCCCGGGCTGAGATCACACCCTCCGAACCTGATCCGGGTCATGCCGGCGCAGGGA
>CAZJIF010000169.1:0-2635 GCA_964546045.1 uncultured Klebsiella sp.
GGTCGCTGAGGCGGCCGTTGGTGCAGCTGCCGATGAAGCACACATCGACCGGGGTGCCGGCGATCGCAGCCCCAGGCACCAGGTCCATGTAGCGGTAGGCCTCCTGGGCCAGGGGGCGCTCGTCGGGTTCGGTCTGCTCGAGGGTGGGCACGGTTTCGTCGACGCCGATGCCCTGACCGGGGGTGATGCCCCAAGTGACGGTGGGCGCAATGGTGCTGGCATCGAAGCGCACCTCGTCATCAAAGACGGCGTCGGGGCCACTGGCCAGGCTGCGCCACCAGGCCACCGCCCGCTCCCAGGCCTCGCCGGACGGGGCAAACGGGCGACCCTTCAGGTAGTCAAACGTGGTCTGGTCGGGATTGACATAGCCGCAACGGGCGCCGCCCTCGATCGCCATGTTGCAGAGGGTCATGCGCTCCTCCATCGACAGGGCGTCGATGGCCGGGCCGGCGAACTCGTAGGCAAAGCCCACGCCGCCCTTGACCCCCAGCACGCGAATCACATGCAGCACCAGGTCCTTGGCATACACGCCGCGCTGCAGCTGGCCGTCGACCCAGATGCGCCGCACCCGCAATTTGCCCATGGCCAGGCTCTGGCTGGCGAGCACGTCGCGCACCTGGCTGGTGCCGATGCCAAACGCGATCGCGCCAGAGGCGCCGTGGGTCGAGGTGTGCGAATCACCGCAGGCGACGGTCATGCCGGGCTGGGTCAGGCCCAGCTCGGGGGCGATCACGTGCACGATCCCCTGGCGGCCGCTGCCCAGGCCGTGCAGGGTGATGCCGTGCTCGGCGCAATTGGCCTCGAGGGTGGCCAGCATCTGCTCGGCCAGGGGGTCGGCAAAGGGCCGCGCCTGGCTGGTGGTCGGCACGATGTGATCGACCGTGGCCACGGTGCGCCCGGGACGGGCCACAGGCAGGCCCAGGTCCTTGAGCGCCGCAAAGGCCTGGGGGCTGGTGACCTCGTGGATCAGGTGCAGACCGATGAACAGCTGGGTGCTGCCCCCGGGCAGCTCGGCCACCTGATGGCGATCCCAGACCTTGTCGTAGAGGGTGCCGCTGCTCACCGCTGCCCTGTGGGTTGACCGATCACCCTAAAGGGCGAGCCGTAACCGGTTCAACGCCTCGCCGGCAGTGAGGGTCTGAATCCAGCTGCGGCCGCGGGTGGCCCCGAAGCGCACCGCCGCGCTGCTGCTGCCCGCAGGACCGGCAATGGCGATGTGCACCAGGCCCACCGGTTTGTCGGCGCTGCCGCCGCCCGGACCGGCGACACCGGTGACCGCGATCGCCCAGTCGGCGCCGGTGACACGGCAGGCGCCCTCGGCCATGGCCAGCGCCACCGGATCACTGACCGCCCCGTGGACCGCCAGGGTGCCTGCCGGGACCCCCAGCAGCTGCTGCTTGACGCTGTTGGCATAGGCGATCACCCCGCCCAGGAACACGTCTGAGGCGCCGGGCACCGCCGCTAGCGCCGCGCCCAGACCACCGCCGGTGCAGCTTTCGGCCACGGCGAGGGTCTGGCCGCGTTGGCGCAGCGCGGCCAGCACCACCGAAGCGAGGCTGTCGTCATCGCAGCCATAACAGAGGCTGCCCGTGCGGGCGCGGATCTCAGCCTCGACGGGCGCCAGCAGCGCCTGGGCCGCGACCTGATCCGACGCACGGGCGGTGAGCCGCAGCTTGACCTCGCCGGCGCCGGCATAGGGGGCCACGGTGGGATTGGAGCCCGCCAGCAGATCGGCCATCTGCTCGGCCAGATTCGACTCGCCCACACCCCAGAAGCGCAGCAGACGGCTGGCGAAGATCCCAGGAGCCAGCCCCGCCTGGCGCAGCCAGGGCCCGGCCGTGGCCTGCCACATGGCGTGCAGTTCGCTGGGCACCCCGGGAAAGGTGAGGACCGTGAACCCCGGCTGGGGGCTCCAGATCATGCCGGGGGCGGTGCCGGTGGGGTTGGGGAGCACCTCGGCCCCGGCGGGCAGCAGGGCCTGCTTGCGGTTGCTGGCGGCAATCGGCCGGCCGCGGGCGCGCAGCTTGGCCTGGATGTCGTCCCAGATCGCGGCGTGCTCGACCAACGGGGTGCCAAAGGCGGCGGCAATCGCTTCTGTGGTCAGGTCGTCGGGGGTGGGACCCAGGCCACCGGTGGTGATCAGCACCCGGCAGCGGCCCGCCGCGGCGCGCACAGCGGCGATCAGCCGCTCGCGGTTGTCGCCCACCACCTCCTGGCGATGGTGGGCGATGCCCAGGGCCGCCAGCTGCTCGGCCAGCCAACGGGCGTTGCCGTTGGTGATGTTGCCGAGCAGCAGCTCGGTGCCGATGCACAGCACCTCGGCGCTCATGGACCCTCTTCGGCCTGCAGCCGCCGCCGGGTGGTGACCACCAGGGCGATCAGGATCGCCGTGGCCAGGCCCAGCCACAGGAAGCGCAATTCGGCATTGACCAGCACCAGCGCCAGGGCCGCCAGCCACTGGGTGAAGGCGTAGATCAGCAGCACGGTGCGGCGGTGGCTCAGGCCGCGGCGCAGCAACCGGTGGTGCAGGTGGCGACGGTCGGGGTAGAAGGGCGAACGGCCCTGGCTGAGGCGACCGACGATCACGGCCGACATGTCGGCCAGGGGCAGCGACAGGATCAGCAGCGGCAGCAGC
>CAZJIF010000170.1:0-2572 GCA_964546045.1 uncultured Klebsiella sp.
GCCCGCTGTGTTGATGCTCGCCGTTGCCGTGTTGGCCGCCGGAAAGGGCACCCGCATGAAGAGCGACCTGCCCAAGGTGCTGCAGCCTTTGGCGGGCTCCACCCTGGTGCAGCGCGTGCTGGCCAGTTGCGAGGGCCTGGCGCCGCAGCGCCGCTTGCTGATCGTGGGCCACCAGGCCGAGCGGGTCGAGTCCACCCTTGCGGCCGATGCTGGGCTCGAGTTTGTGCTGCAGCAGCCCCAGTTGGGCACCGGCCATGCGGTGCAGCAGCTGCTGGATCCCCTGGCCGGCTTTGACGGCGACCTGCTGGTGCTCAATGGCGACGTGCCGCTGCTGCGCCCCGAGACCCTGGAACTGCTGCTGAGCCGTCACCGCAGCAGCGGGGCGGCGGTGACCCTGCTCACCGCCCGGTTGGCCGATCCCACCGGCTATGGCCGGGTGGTGGCCAACGCCGCCGGCGAGGTCAGCGCCATCGTCGAGCACCGCGATTGCAACGACGAGCAGCGCCGCATCGATCTGATCAATGCCGGCATCTACTGCTTCAACTGGGCCAAGCTGGCGGCGGTGCTGCCCGAGCTCACCACCGACAACGACCAGGGCGAGCTGTACCTGACCGATACCGTCGCCCTGCTCAGCCCGGCCATGCATGTGGAGGTGGCCGATGCCGATGAACTCAACGGCATCAATGACCGCATTCAGCTGGCCCAGTGCGAGGCGGTGCTGCAGCAGCGCCTGCGCGAGCACTGGATGCGCGAAGGCGTCACGTTTGTCGACCCGGCCAGTTGCACCCTGAGCGAGGGCACCCGCTTTGGCCGCGACGTGGTGGTCGAGCCCCAGTGCCATTTCAGGGGCCATGCGGTGATCGGCAGTGGCTGCCGCATCGGCCCCGGCTGTCTGATCGACAACGCCACGCTTGGCGATCGGGTCGAGGTTGTCTACTCGGTGGTGCGCGATGCCCGCGTCGACGCCGACTGTGCCGTTGGCCCCTTTGCCCAGTTGCGCCCCGGTGCCGAGCTGGCCGAGGGTTGCCGGGTCGGCAACTTTGTCGAGATCAAGAACAGCACCCTGGCTGCAGGCGTCAAGGTCAACCACCTCAGCTACATCGGCGATGCCGACCTGGGGGCTGGTGTCAACGTCGGCGCTGGCACCATCACCGCCAACTACGACGGCGTGCGCAAGCACCGCACCGTGATCGGTGCCGGCAGCAAGACGGGTGCCAACAGCGTGCTGGTGGCGCCGATCACCCTGGGCGAGGGCGTCACCGTGGGGGCTGGCTCCACCCTCACCAAGGACGTGCCCAGCGGCAGCCTGGCCCTGGGCCGCGCCCGCCAGTTGGTGCGCGACAACTGGCAGGGGCCCAGCTGATCAGGGCTCCACTTCAGCGGTGCAGGCCCATCACGGCCCGGTACAACCAGAAGCTCTCGTACTGAAAAAAGCGACAGAACGCTTCACCAGGACTGAACCCTGCCGTTTGTTTCACTTCGCGGGCCATGTGAGCTTGATCGCTGAACCCTGCAGCAGCCGCCAGGTCGGCCTGGTTGCGTTCACTGCCTGGATGGACGTGACCCTTGGTGATCATCACGCCAAGCTCTTCCAGGCGGATGAAGCGTCCCAGTTGCCGAACCGTCGTGCCTGTTGCTTGCTTGATCAGGCGTTGCAAGCTGCGCAACGAGCTTGTTGAGGTTTGCTGTTGTAGCCATCGCAACCAGTGTGAGGTGCGCATTGGCGCCGTTTCGGCAGTGGCATGAGGCTGGTTGTTGAGGGTGTTGAGGCGCTGTATCAGCCCTTCATAGAGCAAGGGCAAGGCCTTGTCGCTGTTGCGGGCTTCCAGGATCTGCTGCGCCCATTCAATCCATGACACATCGATGCCGCTGTCCTGAAGTGGCTCGATGCGATCCATCCAGTCCGACGGTTCGATTCCAAACAGCTCGCGCATGGCGCTAGGCCGGAACGCTGCGATCAGAGCATGGCGAGACTCAGCGGCGTACTGGATCCATGGTTGGGTTGTGCTGCCGCTGATCAAGATCGGGCCTTGAAAAATGTCGCGAGGCGCCTGGTGATTGTCGGGGCACCAGTGCTGCAAGCGCTCCATCTGACCATGCCACATCCAGATCAGGGTCATGTTGGGCGAGGCTGACCCATAGGTGAAGGCCTGCAACGGATGCAGCTCGCAGCCGCGGGTGTCGCGCTCGATCACGAAGATCAGGTGTCGCCTCAGCGCTGGGGGTGGCACAAAGGACCTGGTGATGGTGCCTGAATGGCGCCCCCAAGGGGGAGATCCAGCTGAGGCTTTTCTCTCTTTGGCTGCGATCGGCTGCGGCACTGTCTCGAACAACCTTTGCTTGATCAACTCATTGTCGCCAGGTGTGCCGGTTCACTGTGGTCACTGTCAGCACAGTCCTGCGCTGTCGTTTCGGTTCAAGACGTTTGCAGGCTGATGTGATAAGGGGTCGGCGCTGTCGTTTCGGTTCAAGACTGCTGATCTTTGGATGTGAGCTAATTAGCCATTGACTTTCTTGCGATGAAGCCAATGGATGCGGGCCGATTCGCGGTTGGTTGGCAAGTTTTGTCGAA
>CAZJIF010000171.1:0-2543 GCA_964546045.1 uncultured Klebsiella sp.
TGGTCTCCACGTTGGTCACCCAGTCGCGGATCGCCTCGCTGGTGGCGTCCTTGAGCGTGGCTGTGCCGGCGGTCACGGGTTGCACCGTGGCCCCCAACAGGCGCATGCGGAAGACGTTGAGCGCCTGGCGGCGCATGTCTTCGGCGCCCATGTAGATCACGCACTCCAGACCGAAGCGGGCACACACGGTGGCGGTGGACACCCCGTGCTGGCCAGCTCCCGTTTCGGCAATGATTCTTTTCTTGCCAATGCTCAGGGCCAGCAGGGCCTGGCCCAGGGCGTTGTTGATCTTGTGGGCGCCGGTGTGGTTCAGGTCTTCACGCTTGAGCCAGATGCGCGGGCCGCCTTCGGGCCGGGCGTAGTGGGCCGTGAGCCGCTCAGCTTCATAGAGCGGTGTGGCGCGGCCCACGTAGGTGCGCAGCAGATGGTTGAGCCGCTCGGTGAAGGCGGGATCGGCCCAGGCCGCCGCGGCGGCGGCCTCCAGCTCGGCCAGGGCCGGCATCAGCGTCTCGGGCACGTACTGGCCGCCAAAGGGTCCAAAGCGGCCGCTGGCGGTGGGCCGCGCCTGGGGCACCAGCGCCGCCGGATCGATGCTGACGGCAGTGGTGGTCATGGCGGCCCCGGCGGCATGTACTGCTTCTCAGCGTAGGTAGTCCTGCGCCGCAGCCGATGACCGGCAGCTGGGGCTTCGGCTGCGCCCCTCACCGATCGCCAGGATCACGCACCGGAACCGTTTCGTACTTTCCTTGGGGCTGAGGCCCAGCAGGATCCCGCAGGCGCAACGCCAGCCAGGGGGGGCGGCGAGGGCTCGGCGCAGCCCTTGGCAGTGATTACATGTCATCACTGCCTAGGCATCGAGGATGGACCCCACCACACTCGTGCTGCAGCTGGCCGTGTTCGCCGCGTCGCTGGTGGCCAACATGCTTTCGGCCCTGGCGGGCGGTGGAGCCGGGCTGGTGCAGTTGCCGGTGCTGATTCTGCTGGGGCTGAGCTTTCCGCTGGCCCTGGCGACCCACAAGCTGGCCAGCGTGGCCCTGGGCATCGGCGCCAGCCTGCGCCACGCCCGCGAGCGCTCGCTCAACCCGCGCCTGGCCGCCTTTGTGCTGGTCTGTGGGCTGCCGGGGGTGGTCCTGGGGACCCGGGTGGTGCTGACGCTGCCGCCCCGGCTCTGCACCCTGCTGCTGGGACTGCTCACGATCGGCCTGGGGGTGTATTCGATCGCCCGACCCGGGCTGGGCACCAGCGCTCGCCCCCGCCAGCTGGACCGGCGCGGTCTGAGCATCGGCGGCGCCGGGCTGTTCGCCATCGGCTTTCTCAACGGCTCCCTGACCTCGGGCACTGGGTTGTTCGTGACCCTGTGGCTGGTGCGCTGGTTTGGCCTCGACTACGGCCGAGCCGTGGCCTACACCCTGATCCTGGTGGGACTGTTCTGGAACGGTGCCGGGGCCCTCAGCCTGGGCGTGCAGGGACAGATCGCCTGGAGCTGGGTGCCGATGCTGCTGGCGGGCTCGATCGCCGGCGGCTATTTGGGGGCCCATTTGGCCATCGCCAAGGGCAGTCAGGTGGTCAAGCGCGCTTTCGAGGTGCTGGCCCTGCTGATGGGTGCCTCACTGCTGATCAAGAGCGTCTGAACGTGCCGATCCGCAAGCCAGAATCCAACCCAAGCGCAAACGCAGGCCATGGCGAAGGGCGGCTGGCAAGAGTTCACCAGTGCGGCCAGCCTGCAGCGACCTGAGGCAGCGGCGGCAGCTCCCAGTCCCAAAGGCCAGCAGCGGGTGCGGGTGCAGCGCACCAAGGCCGGCAAAGGCGGCAAGCTGGTGACCGCCATCACCGGCCTCGAAGCCCCAGAAGCCGAGCTCAAGGCCCTGCTCAAGCAGCTCAAAGCCAAAGCAGGCACAGGCGGCACCCTCAAGGACGGACTGATCGAGCTGCAGGGCGATCAGGTGGCCGTTGCGCTTGAGGCCTTGACCCAGGCGGGCTACCGGCCCAAACAGGCGGGGGGCTGATCCTCGGCACCAGGGGCTGAGCCCAAAGAGGAGGCCGAGCCCAGAGGGGAGAATGCAGCGCACTGCGCGCCATCCGTCCATGCCCGCCACCAACATCGTCTGGCACCACAGCACGATCACGCGGGATGACCGGGCCCAGCAACGGGGGCACCGCAGCGCGATCCTGTGGTTCACCGGCCTGAGCGGCGCCGGCAAGAGCACCCTGGCCAATGCCGTCAACGCCGCCCTGTTCGAGCGTGGCCTGGCCTGCTACGTGCTCGACGGTGACAACGTGCGCCACGGCCTGTGCAAGGACCTGGGCTTCAGCGACGCCGACCGCGAAGAGAACATCCGCCGCATCGGCGAGGTGGCCAAGCTGTTCCTCGATGCCGGCGTGGTGGTGCTGACGGCGTTCGTGTCACCGTTCCAGGCCGACCGCCAGCGGGCCCGCGACCTGGTCGAGCCTGGCGACTTCATCGAAATCCATTGCGCCGCCGACCTGGCGGTGTGCGAAGAACGCGACACCAAGGGGCTCTATGCCAAGGCCCGCGCCGGCGA
>CAZJIF010000172.1:0-2521 GCA_964546045.1 uncultured Klebsiella sp.
CAGCAGCTGGCCCGCGGCCGCCTGCCGGGCGTGGCCTCACCGCTGGGCTGAACTGAGCCGATAAACCAATCCATAGTCGCTATCAGCAAATCCCCCTGTGTGGTGAATGAGGGCAAGGAAGAGAATGGAAAGGATCAACTGACTCACCAGGATCAGCGCCCAGCGCCAATCGGATTCAGGAAAGATCGATTTCAACCAGATGAACGGCCAAGGAAAGACAACGATCAAATAGTGGAGTGGAACCGGCAGGCAAAGCAGGGCAAATAGCGTGCCAACCGCCAGACCCGAGGCGCGCAAATCGAGAGACAAATGCGTGCGCCCAGGATCGAGCAAACGCGCCATGGGCCTGGAATGAAATCGAAACCAACGGATCAAGCCCCAGAAACCCAGTCCCAGCAGCAGACCATGGGCGATCGCGACCAAATAGATGGGATGGCCAAGCACAACAGGCCAGGGCAAAAAATCACTCCAGAAATGGGTCCCAAGGGAATAGCCCAGGTTGACACCGAGACTGGTTGCCCACCAATGGGCAAAAAACTTAGGCACCAACAAAGCCACCCATGTGCGGCTGCTGGATCCTGCTGAAGCACTGACCAAGCGTAGCCAGGGCAGCATGGGCAGCACACCCAGGAGCGTGCCGCCGAGCCACCAGCTCCACCGCACCGAGCGAACAGGCGAGGCACCCATCTGGGGAGAGCGCAACTGTGCGTAGAGCGTCCACACCCAGACACCAGCTGCCAGAAAGAATCCACTCATGTGAATCTGACCAATCAAGGCACCGATCAGGCCCCAGGCCCCAGCGCCCCAACGCCGATTGCGGCACGCATGGGCCACCCAAAACAGAACAGCAACGATCGGCAGCACGTCCTGCGCCCAGATCTTGCGCGAAAACAAAATGGCAACAGGGGACACGGCTGCCAAAGCAAGTCCATTCAGCCAGATCGCACGCTCCTGCGGATCCTTGACCCTCCAGAAGGCCAGATAAAACGCCATCCAGAGGGCAACCACGTTCAATACCTGCACCCAACGCACCAAGGCAACCGGTGTTTTTGCCTGGGCCGCAAGCAGCGCAAAAAACCAAACACTCAGGCCTGGGTTTGGGAAGCCTGCACTGTTCATCATTCCAACCCACGGCCAGGGTTCGCGGCCGTCGGCAATTGCCCGGGCGGTATCAAACATCCAGATTTCATCTGCCTTCCACTCCATATCAGCGGGCCAGATGAAGCGCAGAGCGCTACCCACCACCAAGGCGAGAATCAACCAGGGAAGGCGAGCGCGAAACCCATGCGAAGAGGCAAGTGGATCACATGTCATCAATTGGCCCATGTGTTGTACTTCAGGATGCACCAAATAGCGCGGACGCCATCACGCCAACCAATTTTCTTACCCTCTTCATAGGTACGGCCGTAATAGGAAATACCAACCTCATAGATGCGACAACGACGACGGGCCACCTTGGCCGTGATCTCAGGCTCAAAACCAAAGCGCTGTTCACAGATGCGAATCGACTGGATGATCTCGGTTCTGAATGCCTTGTAACAGGTCTCCATGTCCGTCAAATTCAGATCTGTGAACATGTTGCTGAGCAAGGTGAGGAATCCATTGCCGACGCGATGCCAGAAATAGACCACGCGGTGTGGAGCTGCACCCTGAAAGCGACTGCCAAATACCACATCCGCCTTGCCCTGCACAATTGGACCGATCACCAGTGGATACTCCATCGGGTCGTACTCAAGGTCGGCGTCTTGGACAATGCAAATTTCGCCGCGTGCGGCCGCAAAACCAGTGGCCAGAGCCGCACCCTTGCCACGGTTGTGCGCATGCAGCAAGACGGTCAGATCATCCGCCTGAAGCTGCTGCAACAAATCCCGGGTGCCGTCACTGGAACCGTCATCGACAACGATGATCTGCTTGGAATCGACGGGAGAGCTTCGAACACGCTCAATCAGATCCAAGATTGTGGCCGCTTCGTTGAAGCAGGGAATGACCACTGTCAGCAGGGGCCGCTCTGAACTCCGAAGCATCGATCCTGCAATCCTGAACAGTGATCTAGTTCAGCACAGCCCGTTGACCCCGGGATCAGGCTCAAACTCGAAACACAACTAGCTTCTGCAAGCTGTAAGACACCGCCGCCAGAAAGGGAACCAACAGCAGGGCGGCCAGGTTTCGTTGCAAGCCAGAGCTGACCAGAGTGGCAATCGCCAGCCAGTTGACCCACCACATCAGCAGGGCCAGCAGGACATAGCGAAACGCCGCACGCTTCTGCAGACGCTCCACCCTGAACACCCGCTTCCCGTACAGCACAAAGCCGAGGGCCACGTTCACCAGCTGGCTCAACAGCGTGGCCAAGCCGGTGCTAGCCACCATCAACAACCCTTGGAGCACCAGGTTGGTCAGCAGGACGTTCAAGGCGCCATAGCCAAGAAAGCGCCGCTTGCGACCGGGATGCGGGGGCCTCACCGTTCGGCCGTCTGCAGCTGCTGCAGCCAGTCGAGCAGGGCCCGGTTGACCTGGTCGGGCA
>CAZJIF010000173.1:0-2501 GCA_964546045.1 uncultured Klebsiella sp.
CTGATGATTCACGACATCGACCTGGTGCTCGAGCTGGCCGCCTCGCCGGTGGTGCGCCTGGCGGCCGCCGGCGGCCGCAGCGCCGAGGGGCCGATCGACTACGTCAACGCCACCCTGGGCTTTGCCAACGGGGTCGTGGCCAGCCTGACGGCCAGCAAAATGGCCCACCGCAAGATCAGGCGGCTGTACTGCCATTGCCGCAGCAGCCTGATGGAGACGGACTTTCTCAACCACAACCTGCGCATTCACCGCCGCCAGCACGAGACGGTCAGCGCCGATCACGGCGAGCTCGTGTACCGCAACGACGGCTTCATCGAGGAGGTCAGCACCACCTCGATCGAGCCCCTGTATGCCGAGCTCGAGCACTTTTTGCGTTGCGTGCGCGGCCAGGAGACCCCGGCGGTCGACGGCCTGCAGGCCTCAAGAGCCCTGCAGCTGGCCGACCTGATCGAGCGGTGTGTCGAGCAGCCCAACCTCTGCATGAGCCTCGAGCAGCCGATCTGAGCCGCTGAGGCGTTCAGGGTCAGCGTCAGCTCAGCTTTCGGTGAGCTGACGCAAGGCCTCGAGCTGCCAGCGGCGGCAATCGGCCGGTGAGGCGCGGTAGAAGCTGTCCCAGGCCTCGGCCTTGTGCACGCCGTAGTCGGCGCTGGCGATCGTTGGGTGCTGCTGCTGCCAGCCCACCCGCACCGCGTGGCCGATCACCACGTCCAGGGCCAGGTCGTCGTCGAGGTACACCTGCGGGTTGGCGGCCACGAAGGCGATCAGGGTCAGCAGGGTCTCGCAGCAGAGCTGGCGGTACTCGGGGGCTTCGATCTTGCTGAGCAGGTGATCGACCTGGCTGGCGAAGTTGTGCTCGCCGGGGGTTTTTTCGCGCAGCAGGGGCTTGCTTTCGAGCCGGTTGCGCTTGTCGAGCTTGTCGCCGATGACGATGCCGCGGCAGTGGTGCAGCAGCTCCCAGATGCCCGGGTAGAAATCCCGCGGCACGCGTCCCAGGGCCCCCAGGCGCGAGCGGTGCTGCAGCCAGCAGCCGCCCTTGGCCAGGTCTTCGAGGGGTTCGCTGGCCACCCAGCGCACGCGGCCGCTCAGGTGCAGTTGCTCCTTGCGCTGCAGGGCGTCGCGGGCGTGCTCGAGGTCGGCCAGCACGGCCCGCAGCTGGCGGCGGATCGCATGGGGTGGCAGGTGGCAGAGCGCATCGAAGGCATCGATCGGGCTCAGCTCGCGCTCGGCCGCCAGCTCGCTGGTCAGCAGCAGCAGCAGTTGGCCCAGCTGCAGGGTGAGGCTGCCGCTCAGCAGGCCGGGCTCATGCCGGGCCAGGCCGTCGAGCGCCAGCAGCAGCTCCTGCTGCAGCATCCATTCGCGGCCGTCCTCGCCGCTGAAGCGGCGGATGGTGGCCGCGATGGCGCGGCTGCCCATGGGGCCGGTGATCAGCGAGTCGCGGGTGTAGTTGCGCCCCACCACCACCTGTTTCTGGCGCAGCAGCAGGTCGGTCAGGGCGTCCTCCAGCTGGGGGTGCACCAGTTCGAGGGCCGCGGCCGTGCGCCGCACCACGCCCCATTCGGCCTGGGCCAGGGCCCGGTGGTACACCTCCCGCAGCAGATCCCGCAGCAGCACGGTCTCGTGCTGGGGGCCCTGCAGCTGGGCGGCCAGGCCCAGGCGCAGGCTGAGCAGTTCGAGCACTTCGGCCTGCTCCTGCAGGGAGGTGCTCTGCCACAGCCGATCGAGCAGATCGCCGATGGAACTGTCTTCCAGCTCCTGTTCCTGGCGGGCGGTCAGCGGCGTGCGCTCGGTGCTGGCCAGCAGGGGCGAGGGTGCGACCGGCTCGCCGGCCTGGGCGGCGCGTTCGGGGGGCAGGGTGTGCCAGCTGGCCTGGCTGAGCAGTTCCGCCAGGGGCGCCAGCTGCACCGGCACCCCGTCGAGCAGGCCGCTCTGCAGCTGTTGGCCCAGGCGCACAAAGGCGTCGGGGTCGCTGCGGTAGGCCGCTTCGGCCACCGGGATCAACAACAGCGGCGAGCCGGTGCCGCGCCAGTGCCGCTGCAGCAGCCGCAGCTCCGAGCGCACGGTGTCGACCAGCTGCTCGGCGTCGTCGGCCAGATAAAAGGTGCTCTCCTCGAGCACGGCCGGCAAAAAGGCCATGGCCTGGCTGCCGTCCCGGCTGCGGTAGAGCCGGGCGGTGGCCATGGTCTCCATGCGCACCGGCGGATGCCCCGACAGCCCCAGGCGACCGTTGGCGCCCACCTGGGCCAGACGCGCCGCCAGCTGGCTCGAGCTGGCCACGGGCAGGGCATCGCCGGCGGGCGGCAGCCCAGCGGCCGCCAGCGCGGCCGCGATCTCATCGTTGGCGGGCACCAGGGCCACCAGCACCTCGTTGGCCCCCAGGCAGGCGGTCTGGCGGCGACCGCAGGGATCGAGGTCCTCGGGGCCGATCAGACCGGCCAGCAGCAGATCCGCCAGCCAGGTCAGGCTCTGGGTCCACAGCAGCGGCACGTTCTCGTTGGCTTCGC
>CAZJIF010000174.1:0-2419 GCA_964546045.1 uncultured Klebsiella sp.
GGGTGATCGTCGAGGCCGAGACCGCCGCCGAGGCCGAAGCGGCCGTGCGCGCCGGTGCCGACGGTGTGCTGCTCGATGAATTCAGCCCCGACGCACTCACGACGCTGGTGCCGCAGCTGCGCCAGCTGGCCAGTGCCGCGGGGGGGCTTGTGGTGCTGGAGGCCTCTGGAGTGCAGCCCGATCAGCTGGCGGCTTACGCCAGCACCGGCATCGATCTGATTTCCACCAGCGCGCCGATCACCCGCGCGGCCTGGTTGGACATCAGCATGCGCTTTGCGGCCGACTGGGTCTGATCGTGACAACCGGGCTGACAGTTGCGGTTGCTGGACCCAGCATGAGAGCAGCTGTTCAGCGTCTGCCCCATGGGTGTTGGCATGTGTCGTTCGGGGCCAGGGGTGGCCATGGCTGCCGCAGTGGCTGTTGGGCTGGCCTTGCCCGCAGCGGCCCAGTCACCGGCTCCGCGGGCGGGTGGCGTGCTCGAGCAGATCGCCCGCAGCGGGCAGCTGCGCCTGATCGGTCCGGCCGACAATCCGCCGCTGTTGACCGCTGACGCCAAGGGGCAGCCCCAGGGCTATGCCGCGGTCGTGGCCCAGCGCATTGCCGCCCTGGTGGGCCAGGCTGTGGGCAAGCCCGTGCGCCTGGTCTACGAATCGGTCAGCGATTCAGAGCAGCTCAGCCAGCGCCTGGGCGAGGGCAAGGCCGAACTGGCCTGCAGCCTGCCGTTCACCTGGGCCCGGGATGAAGTCGTCGACTTCACCATGCCGATCGGGGTCTCGGGGCTGCGCTTGTTGGCGCCGGCGGGTCGCTCTGATGGCAGCCCGGCGGCACTGGCGGGTCGCCGCATCGGTGTGGTGCGTGATTCCCTCGGTGACACCCAGTTGCGGGGCATGCAGCCGCGGGCGCAGGTGCAGCCCTATGGCGATCTGGCCGCGGCCGTCAGGGCGCTGGCGGCAGGTCAGGTCGAGGGGGTGGTCGGCGATTCGGCCCTGCTGGCCGGCCTGGTCCGCGAGCAGGGACTCAAGGGCGTGACCCTGACGCCCGATCAGCCTTACCTGCGCTATGCGGTGGCCTGTGCGGTGCCCGAGAACAACTCGCTGTTCCGCAGCCTGGCCAACCGTGCCATCGCCCAGCTGCAGCAGGGTTATGTCAATGGCGACCCGGGTGATGTGGCGGCGGTGAACCGTTGGCTGGGGCCTGGTTCGGCCCTCAACCTGCCGTCGGATCAGATCCGTGGTGTTTTTGACGTGCTGCTGCTGGGGGTCGAGCCCCTGCGGCCGCTGCCGAGTGCCCCAGGAACCTCCCGTTGATTCAGCCCGCGCCTTCGTCCTTTGCCCTTCAGCCCCGATGAAGCTGATCACCCAATCCCGTCTGCTCGGCGTGCTGCTGATCGCCGCCTCTCTGCCGTTTGACACCGGCCTGGTGCTGGCGGTTCAGGCGAGCCGGGCTGCGCTGGTGTCGCCCGCGCCTCAGGACGAGATCGAGGCCCGTCTGCAGCGCATTGCTGCCGCCGCCCGCCAACGCCAGGCCGTCGACGGCGGTGATGGCGTCCTCGGCCCCGATGCGATCAGCTTTGTGGTGATCGGCCCTGGTGGCGTCGGCTGGAGCAACGGCGGCTGGGGCAATGGTGGCTTCTACAACGGTGGCTTTGGCAACGGCGGCTTCCAGAACGGCGGTTTCTACAACGGTGGGTTCCGCAATGGCGGCTTCTACAACGGGGGATTCCGCAATGGCGGCCGTTGGCCCAATGGCTGGTGAACCTGCGGCCCGCTCAGCCGCAGGGCCGCTGCGCCTGCTGGTGCTGCAGCCCACCCCCTACTGCAACCTCGACTGCGATTACTGCTACCTGACCACCCGCGACGACCGCAGTCAGTTGTCGCTCGAGGTCTTCGATGCCGCCCTGGCCCAGGTGCTGGAGAGCCCCTACCTGGACGGGCCCTTCACCCTGTTGTGGCATGCGGGTGAGCCGTTGACCGTGCCGCCGGCTTTTTACGACGCCGCCACCGATCGCATCCAGGCGGCCCTGGCGCGCCACGGCCTGCCAGCGGGCCTGGTGAGGCAATCGCTGCAGACCAACGGCATCACCATCGATGCCGCCTGGTGCGACTGCTTTGCCCGCAATGGCATCCATGTGGGGGTGAGCCTCGATGGCCCGGCCTTTCTGCATGACGCCCACCGCCGCACCCGCACGGGCAAGCCCAGCCATGCCGCCGCCCTGCGCGGCATCCGTTGGCTGCAGCAACGGCAGATCCCGTTCAACGTGATCAGCGTGCTCACCGCCGATGCCCTGGATCACGCGGATGCCCTGTTCGATTTCTTTGTCGAGCACGGCATTGCCGAGGTCGGTTTCAACATGGAGGAGACCGAAGGCGGCAACAGCACCTCCAGCCTCGATCGCCCCGAGCTGGAGAGCCGGTATCGG
>CAZJIF010000175.1:0-2415 GCA_964546045.1 uncultured Klebsiella sp.
GTGCTCCCAGTAGTACTGGGTCTCCTTGAGCCAGTGGTCTCCCAGTTGGGTGAAGCTGGTGATGTGGTCCATGCGCTTGTCGTCGGCAAGCACAGCAATCACCTTGTCGTCGACCTCACCGCCATCGTCGAAGGTCATGATGCCGATGATGCGGGCCTCGACCAACGAACCGGGGACCAGGGGCTCGGTGACACCAACAATTTCGATGTCGAGGGGGTCGCCGTCCTCGTCCCAGGTGCGGGGAATGCAGCCATAGGCAAAGGGATAGGCCAACGACGAATAACCAACACGATCGAGCTTGAGGTGTCCGGTTTCGGTGATCAGCTCGTATTTGTTGATCGTCATCGAATTGAGCTCGACGATTGCGTTCAACCGCAGCTCGCCCTCATCGGCAAAGGCCGGCAGCACATGCAGCAGGTTGAGCATGGTGCGGCTGGGGGCGTGGTCGATGTTCGCCATGGGGCGGCCGATCAATGCAGGTGGGCGGCATCCTACGGAGTGGTCACGGCTGCGGACCTGAGCTGCTCGAGCTTCTGCTTGAGGTAGTCCAGAAAGGGACGGGGACTCAATGGCTCAGCGCTGATCCGCTGCACCAGCTGTTCGCTGTTGACACTGCGTCCGAGAGGCCAGACCGATCGGGACAGCCACTGCTGTAGCGGTTCGACGCTGCCGGCTGCGATGGCGCGCTCCAGACTGCCGGATCCGCCCAGATCCCGTTCCATGGTCTCGGCCAGTTGGGCACTGATCAGGTGCCCCAGGGCATAGGACGGGAAGTAGCCGAACAACCCCTCGGCCCAATGGATGTCCTGGAGGCACCCCTCGGAGTCAGTCTGGGGCTGGATTCCCAGCAAATCCTGCATCCGTTGGTTCCACTGCTGCGGTAACTCGTCCACCGGCATCTCCTGTTCGAGCAGGGCCAGCTCCAGCTCGTAGCGCAGCACGATGTGCAGGCAGTAGCTGAGTTCATCGGCCTCAACGCGGATCAGACCGGGCTTGAGCGGGTTGAGGGCGCGCCAAAAGCCGAAGGCGCCATTCCATGGATCGCTGCCGAGTCCGGCGCAGAAGCGCGAATGCCAGCACTCAGCGAAGGCGCGGCTACGGGCCACGCGGCACTCCCAGAACAGACTCTGGCTTTCGTGGACCCCCATGGACGTGGCTTCTCCGAGGGGCCAGGGGAAGTAGTGGTCGTCGGACCGTGGCAGTCCTTGCTCGTAGAGCGAGTGACCCCATTCATGGGCCGTGGCCAGAAACGCCGAGAGGGGCTGGTCCGGCACCACCCGAGTGGTGATGCGGAAGTCTTGGGGACCAACAGTGCAGGAAAAGGGGTGCGCTGAGCGGGAGCGCTGGCATCGCGCGGGGTCGTAGCCCCAGCTGTCGAGCAGTTCGCTGCAGAGCTGCTCCTGCAGAGCCTCAGGCAGATCGATGCCTGGGGACTGGGACCTGCCGATGGACCTCGCCTGGTCCAGCATCACCGGCAGCTCATCCTTCAGAGGCGCAAACAGCTCGGCCAACCTTGTTTTGCTGATGTCGGGTTCAAAGGGTTGGGCCAGGATTTCCCAGGGGCTGCGCGGCACCGGTTCGGCAGCGGCCAGCTGGCTTGCCTGCTGGCGGCGCAGGGCGATCAGCTCCTGGAGGGCCGGGGCAAAGGTCGAAAAATCGTTCCGCTTGCGGGCGTCCTGCCACACCGCATTGCCGCGCGACTGGGCCTTGGCCAGCGCACCCACAAGGGCCGGATCGAGGCAGCGCTGACGTTCAAGCTCCAGACGCAGCAGTTGCAGGTTGCGGCGTCGTTCGGGTGAGGCCTCGGCGTCGAGCTCGCTCTCTGCTGCCGCCACCAGCTCGGCGTAGTCCGCACTGCTCTGCCGTTCGTGGAGCTGGCCTGCCAGAAGAGCCAGCTGCTCTCCGCGCCAGGCCGCACCAGCCGCCGGCATCACGGTGTTCTGGTCGTAGTAGAGGGCACTGCTGATTGAGCCCAACAGGCGTGTCTGATGCAGGTGCTGGTGAAGCTGGGCGAAGGCAGAGCCTGCGGATGGCATGGGCAGACGGAACCGTTGGGCTCAGCATGGCGTCGCGGACAGCCCAAGCGCTGTGGCTGCCCTCCCGCGGCTGCAGTGGCCCATAGGCCCAGGAGCTCACTGGGGCCAAGGTTGATGCCGATGAACTGGCCTGTTCGTTCAGCGCACGCCCCTTGGCTGGCTTTGGATCGGCCGCACCACAGGCCGCAGCCTCGGCGGGATTTGCAGTTGTTGTTCGGCCCAGTGGGCCGCCAGGGCTGCCAGAAGGCTGCTTCTGTCGCCGTGAATGCGGAGCATGGCGTGAGCTGAAAACGCAGGCCACCAGCCTGATCTGGCTGAGCCGCTGCCCTAGGGAAAACGGTGACAACGCCGCGCAACCAAAGGCACAGGAGCGACCATC
>CAZJIF010000176.1:0-2414 GCA_964546045.1 uncultured Klebsiella sp.
TGCATCCAGATCGACACCAGCCAGATCCTGTTCATCTGCGGCGGCGCCTTTGTTGGTCTCGACGACGTGGTGCAGAAACGCATGGGACGCAATGCCATCGGCTTCATCAGCGCCGATGGCTCCAGTCGGCCACGCAGCGGCAAGGACCGGCAGGCAGCCGAGGTGCTGCGGCACCTCGAGCCGGACGACCTGGTCAAGTACGGCCTGATCCCGGAGTTCATCGGCCGGCTGCCGGTGACCGCCGTGCTCGAACCACTCGATGCCGGCGCCCTGCAGGCAATCCTGACCGAGCCCCGCGACGCCCTGGTCAAGCAGTTCCAGACCCTGCTCAGCATGGACAACGTGCGGCTTGCGTTTGAGCCCGACGCGATCGAGGCGATCGCGATCGAAGCCCATCGCCGCAAGACCGGCGCCCGGGCCCTGCGGGGCATCGTCGAAGAGCTGATGCTGGAGTTGATGTACGACCTGCCGTCGCGCAAGGACGTGGAGAACTTCACCGTGACCCGTGATCTGGTCGAAGCCCGGACCAAGGCCCAGGTGCTGACCCATCCCAGCGCCCAGGGCGGTGAACAGCAGGCCTCGGCCTGAAACAGGCCGTAGCGGGGCCGGTAACCTGCTTTACGCACGGAACTGCCCCAGCCCGAGCCGATGGGTCAGACCTACCAGCCCCTGCATCACAAATACCGTCCCCAGCGCCTGGACCAGCTGGTGGGGCAGGAAGCGATCGCCGCCACCCTGGGCAATGCCCTGCGCTCGGGCCGCATCGCCCCTGCCTATCTGTTCAGCGGCCCCCGGGGCACCGGCAAGACCTCGAGCGCCCGGATCCTGGCCCGCTCGCTGAACTGCCTGTCCGCAGACGGACCCACCCCCGAGCCCTGCGGCAGCTGCGAACTGTGCACCACCATCGCCACCGGCACGGCCCTCGATGTGATCGAAATCGACGCCGCCTCCAACACCGGTGTCGACAACATTCGTGAGCTGATCGAACGCTCGCGCTTCGCGCCGGTGCAGGCCCGCTGGAAGGTCTATGTGGTGGACGAGTGCCACATGCTCTCGACCGCCGCCTTCAACGCCCTGCTCAAGACCCTCGAGGAACCACCGCCTCGGGTCGTGTTCGTGCTGGCCACCACCGACCCGCAACGGGTCCTGCCGACGATTCTGAGTCGCTGTCAGCGCTTTGATTTTCGACGCATCCCGCTGGATGCCCTGCTCGGACACCTGAGCTGGATCGCCGAACAAGAGGGAATCGGCATCACCCCCGCGGCCCTGCACGTGGTGGCCCAGCGGGCCCAGGGGGGGCTGCGGGACGCCGAAAGCCTGCTGGATCAACTCTCCCTGCTGCCACCACCGGTGGAGGCCGAGGCCGTCTGGGACCTGCTGGGTGCGGTTCCTGAGCAGGAGTTGCTGCAACTGGCCGCGGCCCTGGCCGCGGCCGATCCGCTGCAGCTCACCGAGTCGTGCCGATTGCTGCTGGAACGGGGCCGTGAACCAACGGCCCTGCTGCAGGGCCTGGCCGCCGTGCTGCGCGATCTGGTGCTGGCCGGCGTCGCCCCGGACCGCCTGGAACTCACCAGCCTGTCGCCGCAGTTGAGAGCTGACCTGCCACCCCTGGCCCGCCGGATCGGCAGCGAACGCCTGCTGCACTGGCAGGCCCAGCTCAAGAACAGCGAGCAACAGCTGCGTCACAGCAGCAATCCACGCCTGTGGCTTGAGGTGCTGCTGCTGGGGCTGCTGGCCCAGCCCGCAGCAGCAGCTGCGACAGCAGTGGCAGCAGCGGCAGCCCCCCCGGAGCCGAGACCTGCGCCGGCACCAGCACCACCTGTCGCAACGCCAACTCCAGCGGCAACTCCAGCTCCAGCTCCAGCACCAACGGCAGCTCCAGCTCCAGCGCCGCTGCCCTCCGCCGACCAGCCTGCGGTTTCAAGCGATGACGGCCAGCCGAACCTGGCCGAACTGTGGCAACAGATCCTGGCCGGGCTCGAATTGCCCTCAACCCGCATGCTGCTGTCCCAGCAGGCCCAGTTGGTGCGGCTCGATGCCAATCGCGCCGTGGTGCGCGTCGCCGGCACCTGGATGGCCATGGTCCAGAGCCGGTTGCCATTGCTCGAAAAAGCGCTGACCCAGGCCCTGGGCAGCCCACGCCAGCTTGTGCTCGAAAGCGGCGGCGAACCGCCCCGGCCCAGCCCCGGCGCAACACGGACGGCTCCACCGACGCCGGCGCCCCAAGCCCCCCTGGTGGCCCCAACTGCGGTGGCCCCAGCTCCTGAACGACCAACCAGCCAAAGCCCAAACCCGCAGCCCCAGCCAGCAAGCCCCACAGAGCCGCCCAAACCGCAATCCCAGCCAATCGGCCCGAGCAACGACCTCGACAGCAAAGCCCGGCGTCTGGCCGACTTCTTCAACGGCGAGGTGGT
>CAZJIF010000177.1:0-2411 GCA_964546045.1 uncultured Klebsiella sp.
CCCACCTGCCCAGTGGTGCTGGGCAGGATCACTTCTTCCGCGGTGCCGTCAAAAACGCTCTGGTCGGGGGCCAGAACTCTCAGGGTGAGACTCATCGGGTTAACTCCTCAGGGTGTGATCGGGTGCGATCAGCCCTTGGCCTCAGACAGGATCTTGTCGGCCTTGGCCTTCACTTCATCAATGTTGCCCACGAGGTAGAAGGCTGCCTCCGGCAGATCGTCGAGTTCACCGGCGAGGATCATGTTGAAGCCCTTGATGGTTTCTTCGAGCTTCACGTACTTGCCAGGCATGCCGGTGAAGATCTCGGCCACGAAGAAGGGCTGGGAGAGGAACTTCTCGATCTTGCGGGCCCGGTCCACCGTGCGGCGGTCGTCTTCGGACAGTTCGTCCAGACCCAGAATCGCGATGATGTCCTGCAGTTCCTTGTAGCGCTGCAGGGTGCTCTGCACGGCTCGGGCGGTGCGGTAGTGCTCATCGCCCACCACGGCCGGCTGCAGCATGGTGCTGGTGGAGTCCAGGGGATCCACAGCTGGATAGATGCCCTTGGAGGCCAGACCGCGGCTGAGCACGGTGGTGGCATCAAGGTGGGCGAAAGTGGTGGCGGGAGCGGGGTCGGTGAGGTCGTCCGCAGGCACGTACACAGCCTGGATCGAGGTGATCGAGCCCTCCAGGGTGGAGGTGATGCGCTCCTGCAACATGCCGACGTCCGTGCCGAGGGTGGGCTGGTAGCCCACGGCCGAGGGCATGCGGCCCAGCAGGGCGCTGACCTCGGAGCCCGCCTGCACGAAGCGGAAGATGTTGTCGACGAACAGGAGGACGTCCTGCTTGTTGGCGTCACGGAAGTGCTCGGCCATGGTGAGGGCTGACAGGCCCACGCGCATGCGGGCGCCAGGGGGCTCGTTCATCTGGCCATAGCAGAGGGCCACCTTCGACTTGGAGAGGTCGTCGGGGTTGATCACGCCCGATTCCTTGAACTCCTCGTAGAGGTCATTGCCCTCGCGGGTGCGCTCGCCCACGCCGGCGAACACGGACACACCTCCGTGCTCCTTGGCGATGTTATTGATCAGCTCCTGGATCAGCACGGTCTTGCCGACGCCGGCGCCGCCGAACAGGCCCACCTTGCCACCCTGGCGGTAGGGAGCCAGCAGGTCGATCACCTTGATGCCGGTTTCGAACACCTTCGGCTTGGTCTCCAGCTCCGTCAGGCTGGGGGCAGCCCGATGGATCGAGGCGGTCTGCGTGGTGTTCACGGGGCCCTGTTCGTCCACGGGCTCGCCGAGAACGTTAAAAATCCGGCCAAGGGTGGCTTCACCCACGGGTACGGAGATGGGAGCACCGGTGTCGAGGGCTTCCATGCCGCGCACAAGGCCGTCAGTGCTGCTCATGGCCACGGCGCGTACACGATGGTCGCCTAGGAGCTGCTGCACTTCAGCCGTCAGGGCCACGTCCTGGCCTGCGGAGTTCTTCGCCTCAATGCGCAGGGCGTTATAGATCTTGGGCAGCTTGCCGGCCGGGAATTCAACGTCAAGCACCGGGCCGATCACCTGCCGGACGATGCCTTTGGTGCCGGTGGCGGTAGCAGCAGCCATATGAAAGGAAGTGGCGGAGGGCGCTGGGCTGGGCTGAGGCCGAACGGAATCGATCCCTTGCCCGCCTGTGGTAAGCGGCGCAACGTTACCACTCGCCCCGCCTCCATACCGGCTGGGCCGGCCCGGTTCGGTCAACCGCACAGCTGTCCGCTGGCCGGGTGCGCCCGGCGCCGCATAGGTTGGCACTCGAGAGCTCCGAGTGCCAGCTGTGCAGTTTTTGTGCTGCACGCCGGTCTTGGGGCTGTCCTTCGGCGTTTCATCGCCATGTTGTCGCTCTTGCATTGATCCATGGCAGCTGTTTCCCTCAGCGTCTCCACCGTCAAGCCCCTCGGAGACCGCATCTTCATCAAGGTCTCCGAATCTGAAGAAAAGACCGCCGGCGGCATCCTGCTGCCCGACACCGCCAAGGAGAAGCCCCAGGTGGGTGAAGTGGTGCAGGTTGGTCCCGGCAAGCGCAACGACGACGGCACCCGTCAGGCTCCTGAGGTGAGCGTGGGTGACCAGGTTCTCTACAGCAAATATGCCGGCACCGACATCAAGCTCGGTTCCGATGAGTACGTGCTGCTGTCCGAGAAGGACATCCTTGCCGTTGTGAGCTGAACGTTTAGTCATCAGCTGACAGACACGTTCAGGTTTCATTCTTCAACATTCGTTCACTCCCGAGAACTCCGCCTTCCATGGCTAAGCGCATCATCTACAACGAGCAGGCCCGCCGCGCCCTCGAAAAAGGCATCGACATCCTCGCCGAATCCGTCGCCGTCACCCTTGGCCCCAAGGGCCGCAACGTGGTGCTGGAGAAGAAGTTCGGCGCTCCCCAGATCA
>CAZJIF010000178.1:0-2402 GCA_964546045.1 uncultured Klebsiella sp.
AGTGCCGGTGTGATCGAGCGCATGGCGCGCACCGGCGTCGACATCGTTTCGCTCGACTGGACCGTCGACATGGCCGAGGGCCTGGCCCGCCTGCCCGAGCACGTCGGCGTGCAGGGCAATGTGGACCCGGGTCTGCTGTTCGGTACCCCCGAGGCGATCCGCGATCGCATCGATGACACGGTGCGCAAGGCCCGCGGCCGCAAGCACATCCTCAACCTGGGGCACGGCATCCTGCCGGGAACCCCTGAGGAGAATGGCCGGGCCTTCTTCGAAGCCGGCAAATCGGTGATGGAGCGCCTCGGAGCCGTCGCTTGAGTGCCGCGCCCGCCCGCATCCTGATCACCGGTGCTGCCGGGTGCGTTGGTCAGTACATCTGTGAGCAGCTGTACACCCAGACCGATGCCGAGTTGTTGCTGCTGCTGCGCGACCCGGCCAAGCTGACAGCGGTGCCGGCCGATGATCCGCGCATCACCCTGCTGGTGGGTGACCTGAGGGATCTGCAGCCCCATGCATCCCTGATCGCCACGGCCACCCGCGTGATTCACACCGCCACGGCCTGGGGTGACCCCGAGCGGGCCCAACAGGTGAACGTGGTGGCAGTCAAACAGTTGCTGGCCTTGCTTGATCCGGCGGTGATCGAGCAGATCATCTATTTCTCCACGGCCAGCATTCTCGATCGCGAGCTGAAGCTGCTGCCCCAAGCTGCCGAGTTCGGCACCGAATACATCCAGACCAAGGCCCTGTGCCTGCAGCAACTGGAGGTCCACCCCCTGGCCT
This sequence comes from uncultured Klebsiella sp., assembly GCA_964546045.1. Taxonomy (GTDB): domain Bacteria; phylum Cyanobacteriota; class Cyanobacteriia; order PCC-6307; family Cyanobiaceae; genus RGUW01. The sequence continues at coordinate 778 of CAZJIF010000178.1, forward strand.
CCCGCATCGTCGCGGTGTTTCCGACGCTGGTGTTCGGAGGGCGCATTGGGGCGGCCGGCCGGCCCAATGGCGGTGATCGCCACCCCACCAGCTACCTGACCGCGGGCCTGGTGGAGGCGGTGCGCTGGTTGCCTGTGGCCAAGTGGCTGCGGGCTGACGGCAGCTTCCATTTCATTCACGCGGCCGACATCGCCACGGTGTGCGTGCATCTGGCCACCACGCCCCACGGGGCGAACCCCGAGCCCGGTCAGGGACCTGTGCGGCGCCTGGTGCTAGGCCAAGAGCGCATCACCCTCAACCAGACCCTCAGGCGACTGAGCCGCTGGCGCCATGGCTGGACCCCGCCGTTGGGGCTGCCCCTGAGTGGCTGGCTGATTGACGCGTTGATCAGGCTGCTGCGGCTGGAGATCACGCCCTGGGATCTGTTCTCGATCCAACAGCGTCACTTTGTGCATGAACCCGTGAGCCCGCCCGAGCGCTTTGGGTTGGTCAGCCACGCTCCCACCCTGGAGGCGGTCCTGGAGAGCGCTGGGGTGCCCCGTCGCGGTCGGATCTGAGGCCTGGATGCCCGATCAGTGGCCCTGAACCAGCGGCCCCTGAACGCCGCTGCAATGGAGTCGCAGAACGCAGCGAAATGTTTCGAAGCGTCCGCTTGCAGCAGCGATCGTCGCGCCAGCGGCCTGACCAGCCCTATTTTTGACCGGTAACCGTGCACTCCAGCGCTTCCCATGCGCCGTCTCTTTTCTCTGCTTGCCCTCTGCCTGACGCTGCTGCTGGGCGCAACCCCGAGCTTCGCTGCAGATGTGGCCCACGGCGGTCAAATCTTCTCGGCCAACTGCGCGGCCTGCCACATGGGCGGCGGCAACGTGGTCAATGCTGAGCGCACCCTCAAGCAGGATGCCCTCGAGGCCTACCTGGCCAACTACAGCAGCGGCCATGAGGCTGCCATCGCGTACCAGGTGACCAACGGCAAGAACGCCATGCCCGCCTTCGGGGGCAAGCTCAGCGAGGGTGACATTGCTGATGTGGCCGCCTACGTCGAAGACATGTCGCAGAAGGGTTGGGCCTGAGTTCAGCCTTGGCCTGAAGCGGCCTTGCTAACCAAAATCAATTTGACCCCTTGATTAGGGGGGATGAATTGCCCCGGCACAGTCCGGGGTTTTTTGTTGGCAGTCCTTCGGGGTCTGGCCATGCTGAACCTGCGTGGTTCCGCCGGCCCCATGACACGCCAACAGTTGCAGGCCCTTCTCGTCGTTGCCGAGCAGCATCCGGAGCTGCGCCGCCGCCTGCGCTTTCAGGACAGTTGGGAGCTCTGGCTCAAGCAGGTTCAGGCCCTTGGATTTGCGGTCACAGCCGCTGATCTGCAGCAAGTGCAGGGTGAGGAACGCATGCGACGTTTTTTCCGTTCCAGTCAGTTGCCCAGGATTCGCTCTTTGCGCTGAACCCGTGGCCACCCCTGATCCGGGTCATTGAGCGCTGCTCTAGGGGCTGAGGTGCAGCGCGATGCCCTCGCGGTTGATGCAGGCTTTGGAACCGGCGGCGCCCTGCGCTGTCTGACGAGCATTGATTGAGCCATGCTTTGGTCAGTGCCAGGACGTCGATGAACGACCACAACGCTCAAAACC
>CAZJIF010000179.1:0-2387 GCA_964546045.1 uncultured Klebsiella sp.
AAGTGTTCATCGAGGGGGTGCTCAACCCCACGGTGAACAGCTACATGGATCTGCTGAACGCCAACGACTTCGACAACCTGATCCAGTTGTTCCTGCCGGACGGCGCCCTGCAGCCTCCATTCCAGAAGCCGATTGTGGGCAGCGACAAGATTTTGCGCTTCTTCCGTGAGGACTGCCAGAACCTCAAGCTTCTGCCCGAGCGGGGCTACGCCGAACCCACCGAAGGCGACTTCACCCAGATCAAGGTCACCGGCAAGGTACAGACCCCCTGGTTCGGAGCCGGCATCGGCATGAACGTGGCCTGGCGTTTTCTGCTCAACCCCGAGGGCAAGATCTATTTCGTGGCCATCGACCTGCTGGCATCCCCCGCTGAGCTGCTCAAGTTTCAGCGTTGAGGTTGGCCGCTGATCAGGGTCTGGCACTGGCAGCTCTGATCCTGCTGCTCTGGTTCGCCTCCCTGGGGGCCGTGCTGGTGCTGGACCTGTCAACCCTGGCCGCTCCCATTGCCCTGGGGGCGGTTCTGCTCCGCACCCTGCTGCACACCGGCCTGTTCATCGTGGCCCACGACGCGATGCACGGTCTGCTGCTACCGCGCTTGCCCCGGGCGAACCAGCGTCTTGGCGCCATCGCCCTGGGCCTGTATGGAGCTTTGGGCTATGGACGTTGCCGACTCAATCACGCCTTGCACCACCGGCGCCCCGCCTCGGCCAGGGATCCTGATTTCCATCGCGACCCTGGCGACGGAGCCCTGCGCTGGTATCTCGATTTCATGGGCGGGTACCTCAGCCCGCCCCAGATGGCCCTGTTGCTGGCTGGTTGGGGAGCGCTGGCCACGGGCCTCTGGCTGACGCTGTCCATCCCCTTGCAGCAAGCCGGCCTGCGGGTGCTGATCGGTTGCACACTGCCACTGCTGCTCAGTTCCGTCCAGCTGTTCGTGGTGGGCACCTATCTGCCCCATCGCCGGCACGGCAACGACGGACCGATCAGCCTCGCCTGGCCCAGCTGGCTCTCGTTGCTGGCCTGTTACCACTTCGGTTACCACAGGGAGCACCATGAGCAGCCCGGCCTGGCCTGGTTTGAGTTGCCTCAGGCCCATCGACGTAACAAAACCCTCGCATTGCCCTGAAGAGATCGGTAGCGTCTCAACACAGACCAGTGGGGAGCGCAGCAGTGATTGACACCATGCTCGAGGGCTGGACCGAAACGGAGCAGGGCGTGGCCCGCTCCGCCTTCAGTCGGGCCTATGAGCGAGCCGTAGGGCAACTGGTGCAGCAGGTTCAGAGCCAGGCGGCATCGCTGAACTCGGCTGAGACCCTCTGGCAACTGCACGACTATCTGAGCATCCAGCGCCACACGATGGAAGGGCGCTTTGATTTTCGGCTCGATGGAATCCTGTTCGTGTTTGCCAGCCTGGTGAAGGACAGCTTGCTGCAGATGGATGAACTGGTGGGCCTGGATGAGGACAAATTGGCGAAAATCGCAGCGATGTCCCGCTTCTGAGCTCAGCCTGCGGACACCTGCACACCCTTCCAGAACGCAACCCTGCCCTTGATCTCAGCAGCCGCCGGCTTGGGGTCAGGATAAAACCAGGCGGCATTGGCATTCACCGCCCCATCCACCACCACGTCGTAGTAGTGCGCCTCACCTTTCCAGCCGCACACGCTCCGGTGGCTGGATGGGCGGAACGCCTCTGGCCGGAGGGCATCTGGAGGGAAATAGGGATTGCCTTCCACGGTGACGATGTCATCACTGCTGGCGATGACCGTGCCATTCCACAGGGCTTGCATAGGGATCAGAAGCCACAAGGGCAGAGACTGGGTGCCGCGAGCTGCGGCGCCATCCGCAAGGGTACCCAGGCTGATCTGGTGGGCGATGGCGGCACGGCCATTGAACAGCTCGGCACTGCGAAGTTGCAGCGGGAGGACTGGCTCATGGAGATTGCATCCCATGGGTCACGGTGTGGCGTCTTGTGACGGATCGGCCGCTCACCTCTGGAGGTTCCAAAGGACAGGTCAAGGCAGGAACAGGCCTGGGCTGGGGAGGCCAGCCCAGGTCGATGGCACGAAACAGGGCATAGGGAGAGGAGACAGACATGGACGTCCATGAGGTACACCTGTACTAAGAGGCTCCTGAGCATCTGTCAAGTGACCTGCCCCTGGCCATGCCCTGGATGGCTGCCCGTTGCTTGCCAGCGCCTGCGGTGACCGTTTGTAACGGTGCGCTGGCTGCGAAGGCCCAGGGGCCGCGTTTGTGTGGCGCTGTTGGGTAGAAACAACGGGTTGGAGAACCCTCCCCCATGCGCTTCACCTGGGCCCAGCACCAGCATGCTGCTCGCACCATCAGTGCGGTGCAGCAGCAGAACAGCGGTACGGCCCTGGCCCTGATGG
>CAZJIF010000180.1:0-2277 GCA_964546045.1 uncultured Klebsiella sp.
GGAGCGGTTCTTCGGGATCATGACCGAGAACTACGCCGGCGATTTCCCCTTCTGGTTGGCGCCGGAGCAGATCCGTCTGCTGCCAGTCACCGATGAGGTGCGTCCCTATGCCGAACAGGTGTTGTCGGCGCTCAAGGCTGCCGGGGTGCGCGCCACGATCGACCACAGCGGCGACCGCCTCGGCAAATTGATCCGTCAAGGGGAGCAGATGAAGATCCCTGTGTTGGCGGTGATCGGGGCCAAGGAGGCCGAATCCGGCAGCCTCAGCGTGCGCAGCCGCCACGACGGCGATCTGGGTGCTCAGCCCCAGCTGCAGGTGATCGAGGCGGCGGCCCGGGCGAACCGCGAGCGTTTGGTCTCACCGTTTGTGGGGCTGGGCTGAGGCGAGCCTCAGCAGATCCGCCTTCGATCTCGGGTGGTGACGCCGACGGCCCCCTGGCTCGGCTGCTGCTCGTCAGGCTGAATCCGTTCAGCGCCACCCGATCCACCATGAAGCGATCGATACCCCTGGCCGCCCTGGCGGCGGCCATTGGCTCCCTACTGGCCGTCGGATCGGCCGAAGCGGCCACCAGTGGCCTCTGCTATTTCGACAACGCCGGGGGAACCCTGCCGGGCACCTCCTGCACCGATTACGCGATTCAGCTGGACGACAAGCTATTCACCGTCGTCTGGGCTCCCACCACTGGTGTCGGCGCGGTGGCCTGGGAGACCAGCCCGCCGCTGCCATCCCAGCCCAACCTCTGGCAGGTCGCCATCGATTGGGCCGATGCCGGACTCGCCGGGCCGGTCAGCGGCGACTTTGCCTACACCGTGCAGATCACCGACCCCGGCAAGCAGTTCGCCTCGATCGGCCTCAGCACAGCCGGCGACTACCCCGGCACGGGGATCGACTCAACGGCCAGCAAGGAGGTCCGCCAAGGCCTGGAGCCAGACGGACCGGTGATTGATTCGGTGGTCTCGATCGATGGCGGGCTCAGCTACTCCAACCCGATCGGCGGCACCCAGATCTTCGTGCGCGACAGCTGGAGCGTGGCCAATGGGGCCACCATCGACAACCTCAGCAATTACATCCGCCAGAGCGAGGTGCCCGGGCCGCTGCCGGTGCTGGGGGCCATGACAGGGCTGGCCTGGTGCCGCCGGCTCAGGCGCAGGGTCGCCCGCCTGCGCTGACGTCGGCCGCTGCCCTGCGCAGACTGGAGGACGGCACCCAGGCGCGCTGCGATGTCCTGTTTCACCCTGCTGGCCGGTGACATCGGTGGCACCAAGACCCTGCTGAGCCTGTACCAGACCTCGGCCGAGGGCTTGCAGCTGCTGGTCAGCGAGCGCTACGTCTCGGCCGAGTGGCCTGATCTGGCCCCAATGGTGCAGCGGTTTCTGGGCGGTCCGGCGGCCTCCTGCAGCGCTGGGCTGCCCGATGCCGCCTGCTTTGCTGTGGCCGGACCGGTGCAGGCGGGTCAGGCCCGGCTCACCAACCTGCCCTGGCGCCTGAGCGAGTCCGCGCTGGCCGACGCCACGGGCATTGCCCGGCTGGAGCTGGTCAACGACTTTGCCGTGTTGATTTATGGCCTTCCCCATCTGACTGCTTCCCAGCAGGCCCTGCTGCGGCCGGGCACGCCGGTGGCCGGGGCGCCGCTGCTGGTGCTGGGGGCGGGCACCGGACTGGGGGTGGCCTACGGCCTGCCCACCGCCGCTGGTTTGGTGGCCATCGCCAGCGAAGGCTCCCACGGCGAATTTGCCCCCCGCACGGAGGCCGAGTGGCAGCTCAAGCAATGGCTGGAGGCCGATCTGGGCCTGCAGCGGCTGTCGAGCGAGCGCGTCGTCAGCGGCACGGGCCTGGGCCATGTGGCCCGTTGGCTGATGGCCAGCCGTCACCAGGGCGGCGACCATCCGCTCGCCCCCACTGCCCAGCAGTGGCTGCAGCATGACCAAGACGCCCCTGGGCTCAGCCCCGACCTGCCTGCGGCCGTTGCCGCCGCCGCCGGGGCGGGCGATCCCCTGGCCAGCGAGGCGCTTGCGCTGTGGCTGTCGGCCTACGGCAGCGTCTGCGGCGATCTGGCCCTGGCCGCCTTGACCCGCGGCGGCATCTGGCTGGCCGGGGGCACCGCCGCCAAGCTGCTGGCGTCACTGGGTGGGACCAGCTTTGCCGCAGCCTTTCTCAACAAGGGGCGCATGGCCGCCGTGCTCGAACCGATCCCGATCACGGCGATCATCGATCCCCAGATCGGCTCGTTCAGCGCCGCCTGCCGGGCCCGCATGCTGCTCGGCTGACACACTGGC
>CAZJIF010000181.1:0-2225 GCA_964546045.1 uncultured Klebsiella sp.
TGATGGGACCTGGCTGCTTTATTTCTGATCGAAGGCCTCGGCTCTGTGTCGGGCCGTTCAGGCCCAGATCACATCAGCTCCGCTCAACGTGGCATTGGTGAAGATCGCGATCAGTTCGTCCTGATTCGAGCCGCTGAGGTTCAGGCTGCCATTGCCATTGCGGTCCCAGTAGAGGGAGGTGTTGCCCTGGCTCGCCGAGGTCAGGTAGCGGCCGCTGGCCAGCTGCAGTTTGTCGACACCGCTCTGGAAATCCTGAACCCGCGCATAGTCACCGAGGCCCGGATTGCCGTTGATGCGATTGTCATAGAAGACGCCCCGTTTGTCGCCTAGGACAAACACATCGGCCCCGGCGCCACCCGTGAGTACGTCGACCTGATTGGCGCCCATGGCTTTGGCCGTGGTGCCGCTGGCCAGCACGCCACTGAGGCGGTCGTTGCCACTGGTGCCGGTGATGCTGTCGGAGCCGGTTGTGCCCCAGCGCACCTGACCGGGTGATGGGGACACCGGACTGTCGATCAGGCTGATACTGGCCTGGGCGAGGGGTGTGCCAAGGGCACTGGCCTGGAACAGGCTCACCAGCAGCGTTTCATTGCCTTCGGTGCGGCCGTCAGCCAGCACTGTGGTGCTGAAGCTGCCCCGGCCGCTGGCATCGATGCTGACCTGGGCCGAGAGGCTGCCTGAAGCCAGGTCTGCAGTGCTGATGCCGCCCCCCGAGAACTGCAGGGTCAGCTGGGTGCCGGCTGCCACGTTGGTGGTGACCACCGTGATGCTCAGGTTTGTTCCCTCGTTGACGCTGGTCGCTGCTTGCAGGCTGTAGCTCGGCCTTGGTGGCGTCGCCACCGTGCTGGCGGCCAGGGCAAAGGGATCGGCGGTGCCGGCCACGCTGGCGGTGGTCAGGCTGCCGGCGCTAACGCCCCCGGTCAGTAGCAGGCCGGCCACATGGGGCGCCGCCATCGAGGTGCCGCTCAGGTAGGACAGCTGACCTCCCTGGTAGTACGACAGCACGCCGACCCCCGGGGCCGCCAGATCGACATCGTCAACGGCGTCGCTGGCATCGACCCGGTCCCAGTTGGACCAGCTGGCCATCCGATAGGCCGAATCGACTGCGGAGACTGTGTAGACGTTTGGATGGTCGCCGGCATTCGCCGGTGAAAAGCCATCGGCGTCCTGCCCGCTGTTGCCGGCGGCAATCGAGAAACGAATGCCCTGGTTGGCGGCGTTAACGATCGCATTGGTCAGCGAACTGCTCAGGCCCCCGCCCAGGCTCATGTTGATCACCACCTTGGAGCGATCCAAGCCATTGCTATTGATCACGCCGACGGCATGGTTGATCGCGTCGACGATCGAGGTGATCGTGGCGCCGCCGCCGCTGTTGGCGAATACCTTCAGCGACACGACCTGGGCGCCGGGGGCAACGCCCACCACCCCAATGCCGTTGGCCAGGGCCGCGATGGTGCCGGCCACGTGGGTGCCATGGCCGACGCCGTCGCTGAAGGCGCTTTCGCCGGCGATCCAGCTCCTGGACCAGGCGGTGTTGAGGTTGAGGTCGCCGGTGGTCGCCAGCACCCCCGAATCGATCACGAACACCGTGGTGCCCGTGCCGATGTTGCCTCGGCTGCCCACATCGATCCCATTCCAGACGGCCCGGACGCCCCAGGGCAGGGTTTCGCCGCTGGCGCTGGTGGTGTTGCCATAGGAGGTCAGCTGCAGCGGCACGGGGCCGCCCTGCAGCTCGGCCTCACCGGGTTGCACCGTCACCGGTGGCATCGCCGGGATGGGGCGGTCTGCCTCGATGCTGCGGATGCCGTTTTGGGCACGTAGGCGCCGGACCTGGGTGTCGTCGAGGTCAACGCTGAAGGCCCCGAGCTGGTCGTAGAGCTGGCGGGGCTGCAGCTGGGGGGTCACCCGGTCGAGCAGTTGGCGCACCACCCCCGTCAGCGCTGTTGGTGCGGGGGCAGCGTCCAGCACCACCACGTAGGTGTGCCGTCGGCTCAGCTGCAGGGTCTCGTCACTGCTGGCCTGGGTTGCAGCCCCTTGCCCCAGCAGCAGGGACCAGAGATCAAGGGGAGCGGCCATCAAGGGGGGTCGGCGGACCTGTTCCCCCCATCTTGGCTAATCCGTGGCCATGGCGTCCATGCGGTGTCTGGCCAGGGTGGCCGCGGGCAGTGGCCCCTGCAGATGGCTCCAGGGCAGCACCCGCTCAGCGCTCCAGGGGGCGTGCACCA
>CAZJIF010000182.1:0-2219 GCA_964546045.1 uncultured Klebsiella sp.
GGAGGGCAGCCTGGCTGCCCGCCGTCGCGCGATCGGCTACATCTACGACAAACAGCTGGTCCATTCGCTGTTTGACAAAGCCCAGGAGCGTTACGGCGATCGCAGCGGCGGCTACACCCGCATCATTCGCACCGTGCCCCGTCGCGGTGACAACGCCGAAATGGCCATCATCGAACTGGTCTGAAGCCCCTGCGCAGGATCGCTCTCTGCCTCCAATACGACGGCAGTGCCTTTCAGGGCTGGCAGCGCCAGACCAATGGGCCCAGCGTCCAGCAGACCCTTGAAGAGGCCCTGCGGGAACTCGATCCCGCAGGGCCTGCTTTGTGTGTGGCGGCCGGGCGCACCGACAGCGGCGTCCACGCTGCCGGCCAGGTGGTGCATTTCGACGCGGCCGGCCCGATTCCGGCGCAACGTTGGCCCAAGGCACTCAACGGGCGCTTGCCTGCAACGATTCGCATCCGGGCCGCCCGACTAGTCCCGGCAACTTGGCATGCGTGTTTTGACGCCAGCTACCGGCGCTACCGCTACACAATCCTCAACGCCCGTCTGCCCAACCTGTTTCTGGCGCCATGGTGCTGGCACCGCTACCAGCAATGGCTCGACCAGGACCTGATGCGCACCGTGCTCGAATCGATGCTTGGCGAGCATGACTTTTCGGCGTTCATGCGGGCCGGCAGCCGTCGCGCCCACGGGCGTACCACCCTGCAACAGGTGCTAGTGGAGCGGCAAGGGGATCTGATCCGCGTGGAGCTGCAGGCCAGTGGCTTCCTCTACGGCATGGTGCGCCTGGTGATGGCCCAGCTGGTCGCTGTCGGCGAAGGCCGGCTGGCCGCCGACACCCTGCTGGAACGCTGGCGCCAGCGGGAGCGCCAGGCCATCAAGGAATCGGCGCCAGCCCATGGCCTCTGCCTGTTGCGGGTGGGGTACCCACAGCCTTTGTTTGAAGAGGCTGAGTGGTACGATTCACAACCGCGGTTTCAATTGAGCGTTCAGGACTCTCCTGGCGAACAAAGGCTCTGAAAGCTTTGTTCTGCCGAGTTCCCGGGCATCAACTGTCCGCCTCAGAGCCCTCCTCAGGCTCCCTCAAAGACCGCGATTCCGGCCCTGCCTCCCTCGCCCCTCCGGGCGGGAGTGTGGATCGGGACAGTCCCAGGGACGTCAGCAGGTAAGGTCACTGAAGCGCGGCTCGCTTGGCCCAGGCCAGGCAAAGCCAAACCCGATACCCGGCCCGGCAGATCCCGGAGCATCACCCGGCGACATGAACAAAACACCCCTACCGTCCATCGACACCCTGGAACGCCAGTGGTACGTGGTGGATGCCGAAAATCAGACCCTGGGTCGCCTGGCCAGTGAAGTGGCCCAGGTGCTGCGTGGCAAGAACAAGCCCACGTACACCCCGCACCTTGATACCGGTGACTTCGTCATCGTCATCAATGCCGACAAGGTGCAGGTGAGCGGCAACAAGCCCACCCAGAAGCTGTACCGCAGGCATTCGGGACGCCCCGGTGGGATGAAGACCGAATCCTTCGCCCACCTGCAGGCCCGGTTGCCTGAGCGCATCATCGAGAAAGCCGTCAAGGGCATGCTTCCGCACAATGCCCTCGGACGCCAGCTGTTCCGCAAGCTCAAGGTTTACAAGGGCGCTGAGCATCCTCACGGTGCCCAGCAGCCCACAGCTCTCTCCCTCGATCCTTCCGCTTCCGCACAATGAGCTCCAACTCCGTCGTCTACTGGGGAACCGGTCGTCGCAAAACGGCAGTGGCCCGTGTGCGTCTGGTTCCCGGCAAGGGACAGGTCACGATCAACGGCCGTCCCGGGGACAACTATCTGAATTACAACCCGGTCTATCTGGCCGCGGTCAAGGCTCCGCTGCAAACCCTCGGTCTCAGCAACGACTACGACCTGCTGGTCAATGTCCATGGCGGTGGCCTCACCGGCCAGGCGGATGCCATCAAACAGGGTGCGGCCAGGGCGTTGTGTGAACTGTCCCCTGACAACCGCAAGCCACTCAAGACCGAAGGCCATCTGAGCCGCGATCCTCGTGCCAAGGAACGCCGCAAGTACGGCCTCAAGAAAGCCCGCAAGGCTCCTCAGTTCTCCAAGCGCTGATCGTCCCGATCACAGCGCTGCACCGTACGCGCCGTCTTTTTCAGCCATGCCCAAGGCCGACATCCATCCCACCTGGTACCCCGATGCCAAGGTGATCTGCAACGGGGAGG
>CAZJIF010000183.1:0-2156 GCA_964546045.1 uncultured Klebsiella sp.
CCGAAGTTGATCGTTTTGCCCAGTCGGCGTTCGTCGCTGCTGACCGCTTCGCCTTCGGCTTTGTCGAGCAGCAGACGCGCGGTGAGTTGGTGCACATCGTCTCCCTGCTGGTAGGCGTTCACCAGCACCTCCTCTTGGGAGAGGTGGGCCAGGATGCGCAGCTCGATCTGTGAGTAGTCGGCTGAGAGAAGCTGCCAGCCGTCCTGGGGCAGGAAGGCCTTGCGGATGCGGCGCGAAAACTCGGTCCGCACCGGGATGTTCTGCAGGTTGGGGTTGCTGCTGCTGAGGCGTCCCGTCGCCGTCACCGCCTGGTTGAAATCGGTGTGCACGCGGCCGGTCTCGGGCTCCACCAGCAGCGGCAGAGCCTCGACATAGGTGCTCTTGAGCTTGCTCAGGGTGCGGTGCTCGAGCACCAATGGCACCACCGGGTGGTCGGCCTCGAGCTTCTCGAGCACGGCCGCGTCGGTGCTCCAGCCGGTTTTGGTCTTGCGTGATTTTTTGCGGTCGAGCCCAAGGGTCTCGAACAGCAGTTCACCCAGCTGTTTGGGCGAGGCCAGGTTGAAGTCGACGCCCGCCGCGGCCTTGGCCTCGTGCTCCAGGCGCTCCAGGGTTGCCGACAGCTCGCCTGACAGCTCCTTGAGGTAGTCGATGTCGATGCGGATACCGGTGGCTTCCATCAAGGCGAGCACCGGCTCGAGCGGTTGCTCCACCTGCTCGAGCAGCGGCAGCAGCGCCGGGCCCAGGTCAGCGAGCTGGGCCCGCAGCAGCTGCGCCAGGCGCCAGGTGAGGTGCACATCCATGCCGCAGTACTGGGCGGCCGCCTCGACCGGTACCGCCGAAAAATCGGCGCCCTTGGGCACCAGCGTGCTGTAGCTGGTGGGCGTGAAGCCAAAGTTGCGTTCGGCCAGCACCTCGAGGCCGTGCTTGGCATTGGCATCGCGCAGGTAGTCGGCCAGCAGCGTGTCCATCACCACGCCATCCAGGGCGATGCCGTGGCGCAGCAGGATCAGCCGGTCGTACTTGGCGTTCTGCAGCGTCTTGGGGTGGGCGCTGCTGCTGACCCAGGGGGCCAGGGCACTCAAAACCTGATCCAGCGCAAGCTGCTCTGGCGCGGCCGGTGCTTCGCTCAGCAGATCGGCGGCCGGCGGGGCCTGGTGCCCGATCGGGATGTAGGCCAGATCGGCTGGCCCCTCGCCCCAGGCGATGCCCACACCCACCAGCTCGGCCTTGAAGGGGTTGAGGCTGGTGGTTTCGGTGTCGAGCGCCACCGGCTCGGCCGGGTCGGTGGCGGCCAGCAGCCGGGCCATCAAGGCCTCGAGCGCAGCGGCGGTGGTGATCAGCTGGGGGTTGAGCCGGGGCACCTCGGTGGCGCCATCTCCGGGGGTGGTGGCTGATGGTGGTGCGGTCGGTGTGTTGACGGCGTGGTCGGGGGCTGTGATGGCCTCGGCGCCCAGAGGGCTGGCTGCATCCGCGGGTTCCGGCGCCGTGGCCGAGAACAGCTGGGCGAAGGTGCCCACCTGTTTGGCCAGCGAATACAGCTCCAGCTCTTCAAGTGAGGCCGCCAGGGCTGGCGCGTTGACGCTGCCCAGCTCCAGCCGCGGCTCTTCGGGCAACGGGATGTCGATCAGGATCTCGGCCAGATGGCGCGAGCGGTAGGCGTCGTCCTTGCCATTGGCGAGTTTCTCGAGCAATGCGCCCTTGATCGCTCCCTTGGGATCCTTGGCCTTGGGGCCGGCGGCCTGCAGCTGCGCCAGCGCCTGGTAGATGCCATCGACCGTGGTGTAGGCCTGCAGCAGGGTGATCGCTGTCTTGGGGCCGACGCCTTTGATGCCTGGAATGTTGTCGCTGCTGTCACCTGTGAGGGCTTTGAGATCGACCACCTCTTCAGGGGTGACGCCGAGCTTGGCGATCACGCCGTCGCGGCGCATCTCGGTGGGGCCGCTGTTTTTGGCATAGGGGCCGCCGCCCATGTACAGAACGGCGATGTCGCGTTGATCGTCGACCAGCTGGAACAGGTCGCGATCGCCCGACAAAATGCGCACCCGCCAACCCGCGTTGGCCGCCCGGTTGGCCAGGGTGCCCAGCACATCGTCGGCCTCGAAGCCCGGCGCCATCGCCAGCGGGATGTCGAGGCTCTCTTTGAGGATCTGTTGCAG
>CAZJIF010000184.1:0-2147 GCA_964546045.1 uncultured Klebsiella sp.
CGAAGGTTTCGATGATGGCGCCGGGGCGCAGATCGAAATGCTCCTGCACCAGGGCCGTCAGGTCGGCATCGGCGAGTTTGCCGGTTCCAAAGCTCTCCACCAGGATGCTGACCGGGCGCGCCACGCCAATGGCGTAGCTGAGCTGCACCTCGGCCTTGCGGGCCAGGCCGGCGGCCACCAGGGCCTTGGCCACGTAGCGCGCGGCGTAGGCGGCCGAGCGGTCCACCTTGGTGGGGTCCTTGCCCGAGAAGGCCCCGCCGCCGTGGCGGGCATAGCCGCCATAGGTGTCAACGATGATCTTGCGGCCGGTCAGGCCGGCGTCACCCTGGGGCCCGCCCACCACGAACTTGCCGGTGGGGTTCACCAGAAAGCGGGTGGCGTCCTTGCTGGGCTTGAGGTTCAGGTCGCTGGTGGCCGGTTCGACCACATGGCTCCACAGGTCGGCACTGATCCGTTCGCGCATCGCCTTTTCATCGCTGATGGGGCTTGCGCCCGGCACCTCGATCTCGGCGGTGTGCTGGGTGGAGATCAGGATTGTGTCGATCGCCACGGGCTGGTCGTTCTCGTAGACGACGCTGACCTGGGTCTTGCCGTCGGGCAGCAGATAGCCCAGGGTGCCGTTGTGGCGCACCTCGGCCAGGCGCCGCGCCAGCCGGTGGGCCAGGCTGATCGGCAGCGGCATCAGCTCGGGCGTCTCGTCGCAGGCGTAGCCGAACATGATGCCCTGGTCACCGGCGCCGATCAGGTCCAACGGATCTCCGGCATGGTCGTCGGCCTCATTGACCCCCTGGGCGATGTCGGGCGACTGCTGATCCAGGGCCACCAGCACGGCACAGCTGTTGGCGTCAAAGCCACCGGCGCGGGCGCCGCTGTAGCCGATCGTCTGGATCACACCGCGCACCAGGGTGTTGAAATCGACCCTGGCGCTGGTGGTCACCTCGCCGGTGATCAAGCACAGGCCGGTGTTGACCACCGTTTCGCAGGCCACGCGGCTGGCGGGATCCTGGGCCAGCAGGGCGTCCAGCACCGCATCGCTCACCTGGTCGCAAATCTTGTCGGGATGCCCTTCGGTGACCGACTCGGAGGTGAAGACGTAACGGCTCATTGCGGCGTTCTGCGGCAACTCAGTCGCACGAGCCTATTCCCTGGGGCTTGGCGCTCCGGGACGGTCTGTTGTGCCTGGAACAACAACCGTCAGGTCCTGCCAGTGCTGCAACCGTTCAAAGTCGGGATCCAGCGGCGGCGGCACGCGCCAGGCGGCGGTGTAGCCCAGCACCACCGGCACCCCGGCGGCGCGGGCCATGCGCAGGTCGCTGTTGGCGTCACCGATCAGGGCGCAGCGCGCGGGGCTGACCCCCAGTTGGCGGCAGAGCCCATCGACCGCCTGTGGGTCGGGTTTGCAAGGGCGATGGTCTGCACTCCACAGGCCGCTGAAGCGGTGTGCCAGATCGTGACAGTCCAAAAATGCCTCGATGCCGGGCACGTCGTCATTGGAGATGACGGCGCAGTGCACGCCGGCGCTCACCAGATGACCCACCAGTTCGTGCAGGCCTTCGGTGGTCTGCGGCGGCTGGGGCCCTCTGGAGCCATGCAGGCCGTCGGTGGCGGCAAAGACTGCCTCACTCAGTTCCAGGGCTTCGGGCCAGCCCAGGCCGACCTGGCTGAGCACGGTCGCGGTCGAGATCAGGTTGTGACTGCGCGAGCCGACAGCGGTGGTACCGGCTGGGTGGATGCCGCCTCGGCCGGCTCCGCCCTGCCCCTGCTCCAGCAGGCCGTAGGCCCGACGCAGCAGCGCTTCCAGCTCGGCAGCGCAGGCGTCTGCCAGAGCGGGGTTGTGCTCGCGAGTCAGGCTCAGGCAATGAAAAACCCTGGCCTCGGCCAGGGTTTCCAGCATCGGCTCACTAATCGAGAGGGTGCCGTCCTTGTCGAACAGCACCGCTTCGATTGGATGGGGAGAACCCTGGTCATCCACCAGCAAGCGGCCCCGTAGCTGTAGATGGGCCACGGCTCTGTGCTCAGTCGAGGGTCACACCCATCGGTTCGTTGTCCTCGGCCTGTTCCAGCAGCATCTGCTTGTAACGGGCGGCCATCTCCTCGGCCTTGTCCAACACCTTCTGGGGATCGGTCAGCATGACGCCGGGCTCGGG
>CAZJIF010000185.1:0-2094 GCA_964546045.1 uncultured Klebsiella sp.
CAGTCGACTGGCGACAGCCTCTGTCAGGCGAACACGAGCTCGGTTGAGCCAACACCAGAACTATGGCTC
The DNA here is from genome assembly GCA_964546045.1 of uncultured Klebsiella sp. Classification (GTDB taxonomy): domain Bacteria; phylum Cyanobacteriota; class Cyanobacteriia; order PCC-6307; family Cyanobiaceae; genus RGUW01. The sequence goes on from CAZJIF010000185.1 coordinate 70, forward strand.
GTCGGTCTCGGGTTCCAGCAGCCCTGCATCGGCAAACCGTCGCTTTAGCTCGGCGTAGCTGAGCGGTTCGGCGAATTCCAGCGAAAACAGGTAGCGGTTCACATCCAGGTTGATCACGCTGTGGGGCACCTGGTTGTTGAACAAATAGAAGCGGCCAGGTTCATATCGCAACTCCAGGCAATGCATGCTGGTGTCGCTGACGCTGTGGCCAAACAGGGTGTGGCTGTGGTGATCGCTGCTGATCAGCAGGTTGATGCAGGCCTGCCGGTTCTGGTCGCGGTGCCAGTGATACACCCAGTGATCAGGCATCTGCAGGATCCCGAGCTGGGCGATCGGGCAAATCTGCTGCACGGCCCGCAGGGCAGACTCGCTGGTGATCCAGTCCCGGCTCAGGGGGGTGGCCAGAAAGCCGAAATGGGGCAGCCATAGCGTCTGTTGATCAGCCACCAGCTGCCGGCAGTGGTCCACCAGCCCCTCGGCACATAACCGAAGCGGCACGTAGCAATTGGCAGCCTGTGGTGCAGCCATCGTCCAGGCGGCATAGTTTCAACGTGCCTGTCCATCCTGAAGGCGCCTGCTCTGCTGTGCCATGACGCGTTGGTTGTCACCAGAGCAGGCGCATCCCTTCGCGCATCTCACCACGCAGTCATTGGCTCTGGTCCTCGATGCCGTGGTGGGTCCCGATGGGCTGAGGGCTGCGCCAACAGATGCACTAATGGCAGCAGGTCAGAGCTTTGCCGGCTTGCCGGCTGCCCTTGCCGTTGTCAAACAGACGCCCAATGCCTCACTGGAGGTGATCAGCCTGGCGGTGGCCGAGCCGTTCCGCAGGCTGGGGCTGGCCCGGCAGCTGCTGCTCTGGCTGCAGGCTGAGACCCAGCGCCTTGGGGTGCAGGCGTTGTCCTTGAGTTATCCGCTGGGGCATGCCTCCACCGCCGCGATGGAGCGCCTCACCAGCGGTTGGCAATGCAGCCCAGGTTTGCGCCTGGTGCATCTCGACCGCGCCGGTGGTGCAGCGTTGGTTCAGCGGCTGAGACCACTGGCGGCGCGATGGCAGCGCAGCGGTCGCTTTGTGCTCGTGCGTTGGCAGACCATGGGGTCCCACCTACGCCACCAGCTGGAGTGTTTGCAACAGCAGGCACCGCCTTGGGCCTGGTCGGCTGCGGCCGATGCGGCTCTGGGGCAGCGCGACGACAGGATCAGCCAGCTGCTGCTCGACCGGGATGTGGTGGTGGGTTGGTTGGTTGCGCACCGGGTTGGTCTCTCCTTATTTCGGGTCACGCAATGGTGGGTGGCACCCGAATGGCAGGGTCGCGGCTTGGCTTTGGTGCTGTTGCGACAGGCAGTAGCCGATGCTCTCCAGGCACAGCCGAGTTATCTGTCCGGCTGCTTCGGGGTGAGCGCGGGTAGCGAGGAGATGCTGCAGATCTGTCGCCGTCACCTCGAACCACTGGCCACCACCGTTCAGGCCAACCAACGGGTGTCGTGGACATGTCTTTGATGCCAAGCCTAGGCTGTTAATGAAGTGTTGGACAGGGCGTGATTGAAGAGACAAAAAAGCCCTGTGGTGGCAGGGGTTTGCTTGGCATGGTGATAGCCCCCAACGCCAAAAAAAATCCATTGGCTCAACTACGCAATTCGCATTAGCCCCGCCCATCACCACATCTCTTCAGGCAAAGCCCAGAATTCATTCATCTCACTCCCCCTGGCTGCCCCACCTGTGACTCCCTCCAGCGCCTCATCGCTCAACTCCAAGGTCTGTTTCGCCTGATATCTGAGCCAATCAGCCTTGATTACATCAAACCCAGCCTCCTGTGCCATCGCTACAGCCGCATCAAGGTCTGCAGCACCCTGAAGTTTCACCTTGCGACCAGCATCATTTTTAAGCTTGGCAAGCAGTGCGGAGAGTTGCTCTTCTGACATCGCCTGAGACGGCAAGGGTTTGATTATTCATAGCTCAGGTTTCATCAGGCGTCAGCATCCCTCAGCACACACAACCTCACCAAGCCACTCCCATAGCCACCACGC
>CAZJIF010000186.1:0-2062 GCA_964546045.1 uncultured Klebsiella sp.
GCCTGGCCCAACGATCTGCTCTACATGTTCCCGGTCGTGATCCTGGGAACCATCGCTTGCATTGTTGGTCTTGCGGTGCTTGACCCGGCAATGTTGGCCGACAAGGCTGATCCGTTCGCCACGCCGCTCGAGATCCTGCCCGAGTGGTACCTCTACCCGGTGTTCCAGATTCTGCGGGTGGTCCCCAACAAGCTGCTGGGCATTGCCCTGCAGACCATGATCCCCCTGGGTCTGATGTTGGTGCCCTTCATCGAGAGCTTCAACAAGTTCCAGAACCCGTTCCGTCGCCCGGTGGCCATGGCCGTGTTCCTCTTCGGCACCGTGTTCACCATCTACCTCGGAATCGGTGCAGCCCTGCCGATCGACAAGTCTCTGACCCTGGGTCTGTTCTGAATCAATAGTCCATCCATTCAGCTTGTTTGGCCGCGGTTCCGACCGCGGCTTTTTTTATGGAATCGGTGCTGCGGCATCGATGTCCAGCAAAGCGACATCCCCCGGGTTGACACGCAACAGGTGGTGCATCAGCAGGAATCCGGCGATCGTCCAGGTCTGGTAGGTGCGGGCCTGCTGTCCGACCCAGCTCCCAGTGGGCCCGTCAAAATATTCGGCCCATTGCTGCCGGGGCAGGGTGTTCAGCTGGCAGCGATAACACTCTTCGAGCAACCCCTGCAGCTGCTCGGCCAGCAGGGGATCGCTCTGGTGGTTGCGCTGGCGGTGCAGCAGCACGGCGCCGCCGAAGCTCCACAACAGGCTGGGCCAGTGGCCACCGTTGTGGTAGCTCCAGGGCCAGTTCTTCGGATCAGACCCCGTCTTGTCACGCCATTCTTCGTTCTCCATCGGCGGATGGCAGATGCGCATTGGCATCTGGGCCATCAGGTGGTCGCGGTTGTGCAGCACCAGGCGAAACAGAGCCCGTTGCTGCGGTGCCGCCAGCAGGCCAAACAGGCTGGCCAGTGAATTGCCCAGGCTGTAGAAGCGAAAGTCCGGTCGGCCGGTGCGCATGTTGCCGATCAGGTAGCCGCCGCGGTTCTGCAGCCAGTCCTGGAGCCACGGTGGGATCACCTGGGGTTGCACGTTGAACTCGTTCTCGTGCTGGTGTTCGCCGTATTGCTCGGTGGGCCGTCGCCGCAGCACCTGCACGGTCTTGCTGGTGACCCAGTAGTGCTTCAGCAAGAAGGCGCGTAGGTCATGCAGCCATTGGCGGGTCAGCACCAGCCGTTGCTCGAGCAGGCGGCTGACGTGGTGCTCTTGGGCAACTGCCATCAGCTGACAACAGCTGCGCAGGCAGCCATAGAGCAGCACCTCCACCTCGAGCGGTGCACCCCAGACGTCCATCGGACGGTCGATCATGAAGGCGCAGTCGGGCACGAACAGCACCGGGGTGCCTTCAAAGGTGGGATGCAGCACCAGATCCAGCAGCAGCTGGATCCCCCGTTGCACCTGTTGGCTGGCGGCAAACTGGCGGTCGTTGCTGTGTTGCACGTACAACCAGCACAACACTGGCCACCAGAGGCTGGCGTCGACTGACGTGATCCGCCCGATCGATCGCTGGCCGTAGTCCGCGATCAGCTCGCCGTCGGTGTCGACAAAGCTGGTCGGAAACAGCCCGCGGGTCTGGTAGGTGCTGCTCTGCAGATCCAGGCACACGCTCAGGAAATGGCGCACGGTGCTGGTGCGTCCCTGCAGCAGCAACAGCAGCATCACGGGCACGTTGTCCCGCAGAAACACCTCGCCGTAATTGGCCTCGCCGCTGCGGCGGGGGTGCTCAAGGGCGGCCACCGACCCGACCAGTTCGCCGCGGGCCGTGACCAGGGTGCGTTCGAAATGCTCCCAGGCGCTGGCCACCACGATCTCTTCGCGGCTGCTGGGCCGCTGCCGCAAAGCTCCCTGGCTGGTCGATCGATGCATCGGTGCTGTCCCTGAGGCCTGTGCAGGCCGCGGGTTTTCAGCTCCAGCCTGATCCTGGAAACAGACGCTGACAGGGGTTCTGACGGGTTACCCGCAGGCGCGGGGTTGCCTGCCCAAACTCCTGTGGTACGATTTTGGACTGCCGGCGGGAGCT
>CAZJIF010000187.1:0-1957 GCA_964546045.1 uncultured Klebsiella sp.
CTGCAGGTGCACAGCACCCGCCGTACTGGCTGGAGCGTGGCCAACGGCAAGAACGATCTGGCAATCATTGGTGGTGAACTCCCCAGCGAACTGGGGGAGCAGCTCCAGGTGGTGCCCTATGCCAGCGATGAACTGGCCCTGGTGCTGCCGGTCAAGCACCCCCTGGCCCGGCTGCCCGAGTTGACCAAGGATGACCTGTACCGGCTGGGCTTCGTTTGCCTTGACGCCCAGTCGACCACCCGCAAGATGGTCGACCAGCTGCTGGCCCGTTCGGGGCTGGACGTCAGCCGGCTCAAGATCGAAATGGAGCTCAACTCGTTCGAGGCGATCAAGAACGCCGTGCAGAGCGGCTTGGGGGCTGCGTTTCTGCCGGTGGTCTCGATTGAACGGGAATTGGCTGCCGGAAGCGTGCACCGGCCGCAGATGGTTGATCTGCTGGTGCGGCGTCAGCTCAAGCTGATCACCCATCCGGCCCGGTACTGCTCGCGCGCCGCCGAAGCCTTCCGGCGCGAAATCTTGCCGGTGTTCGCCAGTCCTGACAGCCCGCTGCGGCGCCCCCTGCAACAGGAGCAGACCCAGCAGCAGGCCCAGTGATGGTCAGAACTGATCGGCTTCGGGGGTGATGCCCACGGTGTCGTCGGCCACGCCCTTGGTCAGGAACTTGTTCTCGCTGGTGTCGGTCTGGTAGACGCAGCGCACGATCGGCTTGTCCTTGATCGAGCCGATGTAGGCAAAGGTGTTCATGCGCTGCTTGCACTGGCGCATCTGCTCGGCTGTGACGGCACCTTCCTTCTGCAGCACGCTCCAGTTCTCCCGGCGAATCACGCAGCCGGGCTTGAGGGCCGGCTGCGTGACGAAGCTGGAGCTGGGGTTCATGGTCGTGTACAGCTCGATGTCCATCACAAAGGCGCTGGCGCCCCACTGACGGCAGAACTCGGGGTCGGGCACGGCCATGTCGAGCTGCTGGGAGCTGGCGATGTTGCCCTGGTCTCCCTGGGTGGTGCTGGAGATGCCGGTGCCAATGCCGATGCCCACCACCAGCACGCCGGCCAGCACGGCGATGGTGCCGATGTTGAACTGCATCGGCGTCCCACCGCCCGGACCCTGCCCGCCCCGGCCAGGCCCCCGCGCTGGAGGGCGCCGTTCTTCATAGCTGCCGCGGTCATAGCCGGCCCGCTCGCGCTCGTAGCCGCGGTCGTCGTAGCCCCTTGGATTGCGGCCTGAACGGTTCACAGGGTCTCGGGGGTGCGCGGCAGGCCCATCGAGTAGTTGAGGACCCGGCAATCGGGGTTGTAGCGCAGGCTGCCGGCCTGCAGCAATTCGCGCAGATACCCCTCGAGCTCCGAGCCGATGCGACGCAGGTTGTAGTCGTTCAGGTCCGCCCCGGCCTGGCCATCCACCAAGGCGCGAAACCGCTGCTGCACCAGCTCCAGGGTCGCCTGATCCCACAGAAATTCGTTGTCCGGATCCACATCAAGGGTGAGTTGATCCGGATCGGCCACCAGATCGCCGTTCTCGACCCGGGCCGTGAACAGGCGGATGTGGCGGGTCGTGCTCTTGAGCAGGGTGGCGTCAGGCATGGTGGGGGTGCTGCCGACCATGACTCTAGGAACCCCACTGGCTGCCAAGGGGCAGTGGGGTGCTTCGCCCTTTTAAGGTTGCCTGCGGTTTCCCTGCTCCAGATCTCATGCGCATTGCCATCGCCGGAGCAGGACTCGCCGGGTTGTCCTGTGCCAAATACCTCTGCGACGCCGGGCACACCCCGGTGGTCTACGAGGCCCGTGATGTGCTGGGCGGCAAGGTGGCGGCCTGGCAGGACGACGAGGGCGATTGGTACGAGACAGGTCTGCACATCTTCTTTGGCGCTTATCGCAACATGCGCCAGCTGTTTGCCGAGCTCGGCATCGAGGACCGGCTGCAGTGGAAGAGCCACTCGATGATTTTCAACCAGAAGGAG
>CAZJIF010000188.1:0-1948 GCA_964546045.1 uncultured Klebsiella sp.
CCCATGAAGGTGCGTGCCTCAGTCAAGAAAATGTGCGACAAGTGCCGGGTGATCCGTCGCCACGGCCGGGTGATGGTCATCTGCACCAACCCCAAGCACAAGCAGCGCCAGGGTTGACCCTGCCTGCACGGCCTCGCCCTGCGATGGCCTTCCTTCTCCCTGAAACCCTCGAAATCGTTTTTACGTGGCACGGATCGCCGGCGTCGATATCCCTCGCGACAAGCGGGTCGAAATCGCACTGACCTATGTGTATGGCATCGGCTTGACCCGTGCCCAGAAGATTCTGGCCAAGACCGGGGTCAACCCTGACACCCGGGTCAAGGATCTCAGCGATGCCGATGTGCAGAAACTGCGCGGCGCCGCCGAGGGCTACACCCTCGAAGGCGACCTGCGCCGCCAAGAGGGCATGGCTCTCAAGCGTCTGCAGGACATCGGCTGCATCCGCGGCCGTCGTCACCGTCTTGGCCTGCCCGTGCGTGGTCAGCGCACCCGCACCAATGCGCGCACCCGTCGCGGTGCCCGCAAGACCGTGGCCGGCAAGAAGAAGTAAGTCGCGCCAAGTTCCGCTGATCCCCGGGTCAGCCGACATGGCTTGCTGCCCCTCATCGCTCTGCCGCAGCTGCACATCTGTTGCCGCAGCGTCACCAGAGCTTTCTCTGTCCCCTCCGATCACCTCCTGCATCCTGCAGGGTTCCCAAGCATGGCCAAACCCGCCAAGAAATCAGGCGCCAAAAAGACCAAACGGAATGTGCCCAATGGTGTGGCACACATCCAGAGCACGTTCAACAACACGATTGTCTCGATCACTGACACCGCCGGTGAAGTGATCAGCTGGAGCTCCGCGGGAGCCAGCGGCTTCAAAGGTGCCCGCAAAGGCACGCCCTTCGCCGCTCAAACCGCGGCCGAAGCCGCTGCCCGTCGGGCCCTCGAACAGGGAATGCGCCAGATCGAAGTGCTGGTGCGCGGGCCCGGTTCTGGACGCGAAACGGCGATCCGTGCCCTGCAGGTGGCCGGCCTGGAGATCACCCTGATCCGCGACGTCACTCCCCTGCCTCACAACGGCTGCCGTCGCGCCAAGCGTCGCCGCGTCTGAATCACGTTTTCGTGTCAGGCCATTCGGCGTCTTCCACCCTTCCGATTCTTCAGACCGTGCTGCAGTACCAAATCGATCGCGTCGAGCATGAGGTCGCTGCCGACCGTTCCCAGACCGGTGTATTCCTGATCGGGCCGCTGGAGCGTGGTCAGGCGACCACCCTGGGCAACGCCCTGCGACGGGTGCTGATCGGCGGCCTTGAAGGCAGCGCGATCACCGCCGTTCGCATCTCCGGCGTCAATCACGAGTACGCCACCGTCCCTGGAGTGCGTGAGGACGTGCTCGACATCCTGCTGAACTGCAAGGAAGTGGCTGTCAACAGCCGCAGTCGTGAGCTCGAGATCGGCCGTCTGGTGGTCAATGGCCCGGCGACTGTCACAGCCGCCGACCTGCAGTTCTCCTCTCAGGTCCAGATCATCGACGCCGATCGCACGATCGCCACTGTGGCCAAGGGTCACAGCCTCGAAATGGAGGTCCATGTCGAGCGTGGCATCGGCTACCGGCCAGTCGACCGCCACGCTGAAGACACCAGTGCGATCGATCTGCTGCAGATTGATGCCGTTTTCAGACCGGTCAAGCGTGTCAACTACGGCGTTGATGAAACCGCCGTGGGCGAAGGCGGTTCCGCCCGCGAGCGCCTGCGCCTTGAAATCGAGACCAATGGCAGCATCACCCCCGATGACGCCATGGCCCAGGCCGCCAATCAGCTGATTGCCCTGTTCCAGCCCTTGGCCAGCCTGACCATGGTCGAGGAGCCCGGCCTGGAGCCCGAAGCCTCGGCCGAGGCCCAGATTCCTCTCGAGGAACTGAACCTGTCGGTCCGCGCCTACAACTGCCTCAAGCGTGCCCAGGTCA
>CAZJIF010000189.1:0-1916 GCA_964546045.1 uncultured Klebsiella sp.
CCGTAGCGCACGCCATCAAAGATCTCGTCCACCCAGCCGGGGGTGGGGGCGGGAGCATCACTCACAGGGCGGGCGGGGTCGCTGCTTCCAGCTAAGCCTCCCACCCGCTGGTTAGGGCGGCGTTAGGGAAGGCCACGCTGTAGAAGGCCACACCCTCGTTGCGCCAGCCTTGCTCCAGCCACTGCCGACGTTCCAGGCGGGAGGCGGTGGTGGCGTGCTGGCCATCGGGCGACACCAGCTGCCACACCGGATCGAGGCCCCTTAGGGGCTCGGCATAGGCCGTGAACACCGTGCCTTTGTTGCGATAACCCGCCTGCTCCAGCCGGCTGATTTGGCGGCGATTGGCGGTGTACACCGAATCGTTGCGCTGGCTGTTGCGCAGCTCCACCACATCGGCTGTGTAGCTGTCGTTGGCGTTTGTGGCGAAGGGCACGTCCACCAACTGCCAGTCGCCCGAGTTCACCCAGCTGTTGGCCTGGCTGGAGCTGCTGGTGAGCCGCCATTCGCCCGTGATCGGATCACGCAGGCGGAAGGCCACCGCCAGGTCATCGGCGCTGTCGTAGGAGGCCAGGCTCTGATCGGCCCAGCTCACCGTGGCAGGGTCTTTCAGGGCGAACTCCACAGCGAGCGTTTGGCCCGGTGAAGGTTGGGTGTAGCGGTAGGCGGGCAGTGGCGCGGTGCCGGGGCCGCCGGGGTTGTAGATGGGGCTGTGGGTGCCAAGGCGTGGATCAGGCAGCACCACGCTCTCGAGAGCCCGGATCGCCCTGGGGCTGGAGGCTCGGATGATGACGTCGAATTGGTTGTCGTGGTCCTCCGAGTAGGTGTAGTCGGGGTCGGCGGAGAGGCCGTTACCCAAATCGGCGATGCCTTTCACCTTGAGGGTGCCGCCCTTCACCTTCACGGAGTTGCCGGCTTCGCCGATGGTGATCGTGTCGCTGCTGCGGCCTTGGGCGGTGAGTTGGAAGAAGCGCGCGAACTCCTGGGGCAGAAAGCCGCTCACACCGTCGGGTGAGAAGCCGCCGGAGGTGAACAGCCTCAGCCGGTAGAGCTTGTCGCTGGTGCCGTAGTACTCCACGCCATGGTTCGCCACGGAGTTGGGGAAGGCCGGTGCGGGGTAATCCCCGGCCAGTGAGAGCCGGCTGAGCTTGGCGCCCACCAGGGTGGGGCCGTTGAAGGGGTTGTAGGGGTTGTTGCTGGTCTGGCTGAGGCCGGTGCCATCCACCAGGCCCTTGGGGGTGATCAGCTGCACAGGGGTGCCGCCGCCGTTCACCACCTCGAAACGCACCGGATGCACGGCGCCAGGCTCGCCAGTGGGTAGGCGGTTGGCGAAATAGCCGAAGGCCACCACGGTCTGGCGCTCGTTGAAGTCGAGGTTGGGGTTCTGGGCCACATAGAGCGGTGTGACCACCTCGCCGGTGTTGAGGTGGATGCGGAAGTTTTCGGGCAGCACCGTGCTTGGCAGCAGCGGGTGGCTGAATTCGATCGGCATCGCATCCATGAAGGTCTGCGTGGCTGGCGCGTTGCTGAAGCCGCCGAGCTGAACCCCAGCCGGCGCCGTGCCTGAGGTGAGGTTGCGCAGGGGTGCAGCCGGATCCAGACCCACCAGCTCCCGCACCACCCCCGCGCCCGCTGCTTCAGCCAGGCCGATTTGGTTTTCACTCAGCAGGCCAGGGATTCCCGTGATCCCCTCGAAGCCCAGTCCCGCCGCCAGGATCCGTGGAGGGCTCTTCGCACCGCCGTAGATGTCGGCGCGGATCACGATGTTGCGATGGAGCTGGTCGTAGCTGGAGCCCTGGCCCATGGCGATCGCTGCAGTGGTTGCACTGCAGGCATGCTTGTGGCTGGGCTTGATTTCGGCAACTGGATCTGCGACTGAGTGAGCGCTGGGTGATCCCCGCGGCCGAGCTGCGCTGGCG
>CAZJIF010000190.1:0-1911 GCA_964546045.1 uncultured Klebsiella sp.
TGAAGCCGCTCACCTTGTCCTTGGTGCCGCCCAGGGCGGTGATCATCAGGATCGGGATCTTGGCGGTGCGCTCGTCGCGGCGCAGCCGCTGGCACAGGGTCAGACCGTCCACCTTGGGCAGCATCAGATCCAGCAGGATCAGATCGGGATTGACCTGCATCGCCAGGGCCTGGCCCTTGATGCCATCTTCGGCGCGGTGCACGGCAAAGCCGCCGTGCTCGAGATGGCCTGCCACCAGCTCGCGCATGTCGCCGTCGTCTTCGATCAGCAGGATGCCGGGCTTCATGGCACTGCAGCGATGACGACCATTGTCCTGACTGGCGGTGCCTTTGGGCGGGTGTCTGGGTGCGGGGATCGCCATCGACGGGGCCTGATCCCCTGTCGGCGAGCTTTGGCGGATCGGGGAGGCAATGCTCCAGAGGGCAGTGCTCGCAGGTGATCTGGGCTCACATTGCCTTGCAAAACCGTGCCGAATCTGCGGCATCACGGCTGAAGATCTTCAGAATCTCTTCAGCCTTGTTTGTTGCAATGGCAACAGTAGAAAGCTCCCCGGGCGGGATTCGAACCTGCGACCAATCGGTTAACAGCCGACCGCTCTACCACTGAGCTACCGAGGAATGACCCCCATCGGGGGACGTCCCATCGCTGGGACCGACTGACCCTACCTTTTGCCCCTGCCAGCCGGCAAGGCCCCGGCGCCGTGCTCGAGCTGGCGGCGCAGGTTCGGCCCGGACTGCCAGGGGCCGGCACGGCCGGCGCGCATCAGGGCGGCGCCGTCGCAGTGCTCCAGCTCTTCGAGCCGGTGGGTCACCCACAGGGCTGCCAGGGGCTCCTGGGGGCGCTGGGTGAGCTGGCGCAGCAGCCCCAGGATCTCCACCTGGCTGGTGGGATCCAGCAGGGCGGTGGGTTCGTCGAGCAACAGCAGCGTGGCGCCGCTGGCCAGGGCGCCGGCGATCGCCAACCGCTGCTTTTGGCCCCCGCTCAGGGTGTGGATCGGCCGATCTTCGAGTCCTGCCAGCCCCACCTGGGCCAGGGCCTGGCTGACCCGGGCCCTGCTGGTGGCGGCATCCAGGCCGGACGGCAGTCCCAGCTGCAGGTCGCTGCCGCAGCTGGGCAACAGCAGCTGATGGTCAGGGTTCTGGAAGACCAGGGCCATCGGCCTGGTGGCGTTGACGCTGCCGCCACTTGGGGCCAGCAGGCCGGCCAGCAGGCGCAGCAGGGTGCTTTTGCCGCTGCCGTTGCCGCCCACCAGCATCCACAGGCCGGGGCGGGCCACCTGCAGGCTGCAGCCTGCGAGGGCGGCCCGGCCGTTGGGCCAGTGATAGTGCAGATCATTGATCTGCAGCAGGGGCGCAGCCGCCGCGTCAGCTTTCAAAGCTGAAGCCGGGGCGCTTGCCGCCACCGCCGACGGCGGATTTTTCGTAGAGCTGCACGGCCACGACTTCGCTGCTGAGCAGGGTCAGGCGCTTGTGCTCCTCCTTCTCACAGGTGAGCTCGAGCAGCCTGGGGTGGCCGCTGTCCATGCAGCTGCGCACCTGCTGGTAGAGGGCTTCGGCGGCGGCGAGCTCCTTGCGCTGCACGGCCAGGGGCATGGGGCTGAGCTTGATCGAGAGCTCGACGACGTACATCGGACTGGGCTGCCAGGACTGGACCAATCCCACTCTGGCGAATCGGCGACCCGCGCCGCCGCGCCCTGGGGCAGTGAGCACATTTACTCATTTGCCTGGGATTCATGGCGCTGATCCTGCCCATGGCGCCCACAGGCGACGCCAAACCCCGTACCATCTCCGTGTAACGCTTCATGAAGCCTTCTCATGACGATCGCTGTAGGGCGCGCGCCGCAGCGGGGATGGTTCGACATCCTCGATGACTGGCTCAAGCGCGACCGCTTCGTTTTTGTGGGCTGGTCGG
>CAZJIF010000191.1:0-1896 GCA_964546045.1 uncultured Klebsiella sp.
GCAAGCTCGCCTCGCCTGGGCCCGAGGTGTTTCTGGCCCTGGGGCGCATCAATCAGCTGTTGGCTGCCGAGGCTCCGGGTGGACGTCTGTCCGCCGGCCTGCGGCAGCGCCTGGCGAGTCAGCCCGAGCTGATCGAGGCGCTCGAAGCCTCCAGCCTGCCGGTGCAGGGCAGTGGCGGCCCGGTGCTGGGTCCGGGCGAATTGCTCGAAGTGTTCGTGGGCCAGCGCCAGCCACCGGCGGCCTTTGATCTGCGCATCGCCGAGACCGAAGCGGCGGCCCTCAGCGCGGCCCTGGCCCAGGTGTTCACCGCCGGCCGGCCCTGGCGCCTGTGCCGCGAGCAGCTCTTGGCGGCTTACCCGGTCAACAAGCGTCTGCGGCGCGATCGATTTGCCGAGGTGATGGCCGGCCAGCGCGACTACAGCGCCAATGAGCTCAATGCCGAGCTGCCCGACCTGCGCAGCACCCTGGCGGCGCTGGGGGCCGCCGGTGAGGGAGAGCTGGAGGCCGATCAGTTTTTGGAGCTGCTGCGGCTCAAGGCTGCACAGCTGCAGCAGCAGGGCCAGGTCGGTCCCGGTCGCAACGATCTGGCGGCTGCCATTCGCGCGCAGTTGGGTCCGGGCCTGTAGCGGTCCTCAGCGACCCGGCATCGGCGCCAGGCGGATGCGGCGCGCCAGGCCCAGCTTGCGCAGCAGCTGGATGTGCAGCCAGGTGATGTCGAGCTCAAACCAGCGCAGGCCATGGCGGGCCGAGTGCTGGTGGGCGTGATGGTTGTTGTGCCAGCCCTCGCCAAAGCTCAGGAGCGCCACCCACCAGCAGTTGCGCGACAGGTCAGGGCTGTCGAAGTTGCGGTAGCCAAAGGCGTGGGTGGCCGAATTCACCAGCCAGGTGACGTGATACACGAGCACCAGGCGCAGCGGAATCGCCCACAGCACCAGGCCCAGGCCGCCGCCATGCACGCCGGCGGCATTGCCGTACCAGTAGAGCGCAACACCGAGTGGGAGCTGCAGCAGCAGGAACCAGCGGTCCAGCCAGCGATACAGCGGGTCCTTGCGCAGATCACCGGTCAGCCGTTCGACATGGACCAGGGCCGGGATCTGGTGCAGCATCCACTCGCTGTGGGCCCACCACAGGCCGCGACCGGCGTCGTGGTGGTCGTTGGGCTGGTCCGAGTAGCGGTGGTGGTGCCGGTGCAGACCCACCCATTCGAGCGGTCCGCTCTGGCAGGCGAGGGTGCCCATCAGCACGAGCAGGCGCTCGAGCCATTTGGGCGCTTCAAAGCTGCGGTGCGCCACCAGCCGGTGCAGGCCCAGGGTGACCCCCAACACCGTCATCCAATAGAGCACCGCCAGCGCTGCCACCGCCTGCCAGCTCCAGAAGTTGGGCAGCAGCGCCACCACCGCCAGCACGTGCATCACCAGCATGAAGCTGGTGGTGCCCGCTTTGAGCTTGCGTTGCCTGCGGGGCAGTGGCCCACGGGTTTCGATCAGGCCGGCGCGCAGGCCGGCGTCTTTGCGCTGCTGGGGTGTGTCGAGCTGCAGCAGCTGGCGCTCCAGGTTGGTCGGAGGCTGAGGGGTGGCAACCAAGTGGCGACGGGCGGACGGACGTTGGCGAACTGATCAGAGATCAGATCAGCGTTTGATCTGAAGAGGAAATCTAACCGCAGCGCTGGCGCGGCATGGGTGCAGCGGTCTGGGCAGGATGGTGACCTGTGCTTGCCACCGGCACGATGACCAACGTGGAGAACCCGGGCTGGGCCGCCGAGCGCATCAACGCCGCCCTGGCGACCATCGCGCCGCTGGTGGCGCGGCATACCGCTGGGGTGCGGCCCCGGCTGGCCCGGGTGCTGGAGGCGCTGGCGGCCGAGCGGGTGGGCGTGCACCACTTCGCCTCGGTCAG
>CAZJIF010000192.1:0-1886 GCA_964546045.1 uncultured Klebsiella sp.
TGCTGGGGATGCCATGCACCACCTCGTTGTTGATCGAGGCGCAGATGCTGGCGGGAAAACCGTGGTACCCCTTGAAGCTGGGGGTGGCTCCGAGTTCGCGGATGCGCCGTTCGGCGTGGGCATCGAGATCACCGGTGCTCATTCCAGGGGCGACCAGCTGCTCGATCTCGCGCAACACGGTGGCGACGATGCGGCTGGCGCGACGCATGGTGGCGATCTCACGGGCCGATTTGATCTCGACACCGCGGCGCGACTTCTGAATGCGGGGCCCGGTCTCCGTCACCACCGGTGAACCGGTGCCGGCCGCGCCTCGACTGCTGGCCAGCAAATCCGCAAACAGATTCATGTCCGACCTGCAAACCGCTTTGGCAGCAAGCTAACAACGCCGCATCTGGCCTGCCGCGCGGCTCCCCTCACCCCTGCCTGCCGTGCCCCAGGACACCGCCGCCAGCCCCCGCCGCCCCGCACGCCCGCTGGCGAGTCGGCTGCGGGACCTGCACGCCATGGTGGCGCCCGTGGTGGTGCTGCCCTTGCTGCTGACCGTGTCGAGCGGAGTCAGCTACCGGCTGCTGCGGGACTGGGGCGGTCTTGATCGGCAGGCCAGCCATGTGCTGATGGTCCTGCACGAGGGCGAGTGGCTGCGCCGCTGGCTTGGACCGACGGGGGAAACCCTCTACGTGCTGTGCAACGGGCTGGGTCTGTTGTGGATGGTGGCCACCGGCGCCAGCCTGGCCTGGCAGCGGCTGCGACGGCAGCAGGATCGGCAGCAGGGGAAGGGGGCACCCTGAGCCGGTACACTGGCGGTTTGGCCAGGGAACCGGGGGCAGCAATGGCAGAGACGCCGACACCAGAGGCGACACAGGAGGACGCGGTGAGCAGCAGCGACACAGATCAGCAACAGCCGATCGCTGGCACCGCCACCGCCGTTGCCGAGCAACCGGCGGCCACCCCGGCCATCACCGGCAAGCTGAGCGCCCAAGACCTGATCAGGGCCTTCGAGGCCGAGCAGCTCAAAAGTGATCTGCCCGACATCTATGTGGGTGACACCGTCAAGGTGGGCGTCCGCATCCGCGAGGGCAACAAGGAGCGGGTCCAGCCCTATGAGGGCGTGGTCATTGCCAAGCGCCATGGCGGGCTCAACGAGACCATCACCGTGCGACGCATCTTCCAGGGCGTCGGGGTCGAGCGGGTCTTCATGCTTCACAGTCCCCAGGTTGCGTCCGTGAAGGTCGAACGACGCGGTAAGGTGCGCCGGGCGAAGCTGTTTTATCTGCGGGACCGGGTGGGTAAAGCCACTCGTGTGAAGCAGCGCTTCGACCGCTGATCCCACGGTCTGGGGTTTCCCCGTCTGTGGTTTCCGGAGGCATCGGCCCTGCGCCGTTAGTTCAGTTGGTAGAACGCAGGTCTCCAAAACCTGATGTCGGGGGTTCAAGTCCTCCACGGCGCGTTCGATGCCTCCACCTGATGTTTCGTGGTTCCGAACATGGAGTTGGATCTACAACCCGGTGATGTGGTCAAGGTGTTGGAGTCAGCCGCACTCGGCTGGGTGCGTGCCCGGGTGATCCGTGTCAAATCGGGTGGTCGTGTGGTCGTTCAGAGCGACCAGGGCCGTGAATTCACGGCCCGCGGCAATCAGGTGCGCCTGATCGAACCGGCCGGATTCAGACCCTGAATCCACAGTGTCCTGATTTCCTCCACGCAACACCTGAGTTGACGGGGGGACCACCAATCACGGATACTTTTGAGGTCGCTGATCCATCGAACGAGCCCCTGGCCGATCGAGACAATGGATCGATTCAAAAGCGACACCAGCCAGGCCTTTAAGGCCTTTCTGGGACTGTAGTTCAATCGGTTAGAGCACCGCCCTGTCACGGCGGAAGTTGCGG
>CAZJIF010000193.1:0-1881 GCA_964546045.1 uncultured Klebsiella sp.
GGGCACTTGATCGGCATCGGCGCGCAGGTGAACACCGCATTGCCGCCCTTGAAGTTCTGAATGCACTCCCAGGTGTAGGGGGCGAAATCCTTGGAGTAGTTGCTGCAAACCCCGCCCTTGCCCAACGCCTCAGACAGACCCTTGATCGCATCCCAATTGAGCTTCAGGCCGGTGGCGACCACCAGGGCGTCGTAGGTAAGGGTCTGGCCGCCGCTGGTGCTGACGCTGTTGTTATCAGGGTCGAAGCCGGCCACCGCGTCGCGAATCCAGGTCACGCCCGCCGGGATGAGGTCCGATTCCTGGCGGCGGGTCTGCGCCACGGTGAACACACCGCCACCCACCAGGGTCCAACCCGGTTGGTAGTAGTGCTCGCTGGAGGGCTCAAGGATGGCTACATCCAGGCTGGGGCGGAAGCGCTTGAGGCGCGCGGCCACGGTGATGCCGCCCGCACCACCGCCCACGATCAACACCTGGTGATGACCCATGACCCTGGGATCTGAATTGCTGTCCCAGATCTAACCAGACCCGCCAGCGCTGGCCACGCACCGCAATTATGCGAAGTCGTACCGACTTCGTCTTAGCCGGGTTATGCTCGCTGCATCGGCTCGCGCACCAGGCGCTCCCCACCCACCATGGACCTCTCCAAACCCGGCACCCAGGCCAATCTCGAGGCGGCTTTCGGCGGCGAAAGCATGGCCAACCGCAAGTATTTGTTCTTCGCCGATGTGGCCAAACAGCTCGGCCATACCGAACTGGCGAAGTTGTTCCGCGACACGGCGAACCAGGAAACCGAGCACGCCTTCGCGCACTTCCGCCTGCTGCACCCCGAACTGGTGGTGGACGATCCCGCTGCCCTGAGCGACGCCCAAAAACAGGCCGTGCTCAGCCGCTGCCTGGAGCTGGCCATCGAGGGTGAAACCTACGAGTACACAACGATGTATCCGGAGTTCGCCGCCCAGGCCCGCGCCGACCGCGACGGCGGCGCTGAAGCCGAATTCAACGAGCAGATCAGCGAATCAAAAGACCACGCCGGCATCTTCCGCACGGCCGCGCGCAACTTCGGCCTGTTGACGCCCGTGGAGCACCACCACGCCGATCGCTACAGCGTGGCCCTGGAAGCGCTGCAGGGACAAGGCATCGCCGGCGAGGCCGCCACACCGGTGAGCGGCCAGTGGATCTGCAAAGTGTGCGGCGTGATCTACGACCCCACCGTGGGCGACCCGGAATCGGGCATTGCCGCCGGCACCGCCTTCGAAGCGATCCCCGATGACTGGAGCTGCCCGATCTGCGGCACCCGTAAGGCCAATTTCATCCCCTACCGGCCCGCTGAACTGCAGGCCGCCTGAACCCTGGCGGGGCTGGCCATAACACAACTCCGCCAGCCCCTGGCCGACTTAGTGTGCGTTCCAGCACAGAACGAGCGGCATGAACGCCGATCTCACCCCCAACGGGCAGCCCGCGAGCTCCCAGCCGCAGGACGCCGCTCCGAGCACCAGCCTCAAATGGGGCCAAAACGGTGAACTCTCCCCAGTGGATCTGCAGCGGGTGCTGGAGCGCCTCACCGATCCCTCGCTCACGCAGTGCAGCCTCCACCCCGACAGCAGCGAGGATTGAGGCAGGCCAGGGAGACAGCCCACGGCTTGGTATCGAGCAACACAGGGGTTCATGCCCAGAATTGGCGCATGAATCAGGTTGACGACGCCACCCCCATGGCGCGGCTGCTGGTGGTGGAGGACGACGACACCATCCGCGAAACCGTGGCGGAAGCCCTGGAGATGGAAGGCTTCGCCGTAACAGCCGCCACCAACGGCCGCAGCGCCTGGGATCTGCTCAGCCGCGACAGCTTTGATCTGGTGGTGCTCGATCTGATGCTGCCGGGCA
>CAZJIF010000194.1:0-1875 GCA_964546045.1 uncultured Klebsiella sp.
AGCACCCGCGCGAGCTTCTGGCGCCAGAGCGTCAACCGCACCTGAACCGGGGCAGGGGCGCGCAAGGGCGGTTCACCGTTCAGCAACAGCCGGTCCCAGTGCTGGTTGATGGCCGCCAGGGCCCGTTGCCAGCGCTGTTGCAGGCGCCCTTCGTCCAGGTCCTCAAGCAGCTGCTGCAAGGCTGCCGGGTCGGCCTGCCACCCCGGCGGATCGGCCACCGCCGCGGCGATGCGCTCGACATCGGCGCCCAGGGTGCCAAGCCCCAATTGGTGGCCCAGCACCCCGGGATCAAGGCAGTCGGCCAGCGCGTGGTTGAGGCTGCTGAACACCACACAACCGCAGGCCAGGGCCTCGATCGGCGGCAGGCCAAAGCCCTCGCTGACGCCGCGGCCACGCCAGTAATCAGCCGAGTCGTACAGCACCACGGCGGCGCTGTTGAACAGCGCCACCAGGTCGTCGACCCAGCCGCTCTGCACCTCGACCCGCAGGCCGCGGGCCCGCAGGGCCGGCACCAACTGCTCGAGCACGTAGGCGCTGCACTTGCGCTGCTGCACCAACACATCGATCGGCCGTCGCCCCGGGGCTTGCGTGCGGTCTCCACGTTGGAGCCACTGGGGCTCCAGGGCATTGGGCACCAAAAACAGCGGGCTGCGCGGGGCCCGATTGCCCCAGTAGCCCAAGGTGTTGCGGCTGACGGCCAGCACCGGCACCCCGGGCGGCAAATCAAAGCCATAACCGCTGCTGTGGGCGTGATAGGCCACGGCCCGCCCCCGCAGACGGCGCAGCAGGCGGGGCACATCGAACCCCCAGCTCACCAGCCACAGGGCCCGGTCGGCCTCGGGTCCACCGAGGGCCTCGGCGGCCAACAGGTCATCCAGAAACGGCAGGTCGTCCTGCCGCTCGCGGTAGGTGACCACCTGGGTGGGGGCCAAGGGTTCCACCAGACGCGCGGTCTGCAGCTCCACCGACAGGCCGCCGCAACGAAAGCGGCGACCGGTGCCGGGAACCAGAAAGCGCAGCTGGCGCGCAGGGTGCGGACGCAAGCTCAGGCGGCCACGGCTTCGGTGCTGCCAGCGCGCTGCCGGCGGGTCAGGAAGCCGAACAGCACCTTGCCGATGGCAGCAACCAGGTTGCCCTCCAGCTCCTGGAACATCTTCATGTTCAGGTGGAAGGCGTGGTTGGCCTCCTCGACGATGCGATCGGCCATCGCCTGGTCGATCGGCAGGTTGTCGAGGGTGGATCGGTAATTGGCCTTGAAGCCCTTCTCGTCGGGAATGGCGTCAAATTCGTAGAAGCGCAGGCCGTCGTGCTCGCCCAGGCTCATCGCCTTCTGGGCGATGTTCTTGAGAATCTGACCACCGCTCAGATCGCCGATGTAGCGCGTGTAGTGGTGACCCACCAGCAGCTCAGGGGCCTCTGCCGCCACCTGATGAATGCGGGCCACGTACTCCTGGGCAGCCGGAGTGGCTTTGGCGGCAGCGCGCCAGTTGTCGCCAAAGTAAAAGGCCATGTCCTGCTCGAGGCTCTCGCGGCGGTTCAGCTCAGGGAAGCCGACCGGACCGACCACCGGATGGCCGGCGGCGCGCAGCTTGCCGATCTCCTCTTCCATCGCCACATAGACGAAGTAGAGATCCGCCACCAGGGTGCGATAGCTGGCCTTGTCAACCACGCCCTTGAGGAAGCAGCTGACGAAGCCGGTGTTCTCGGCCATCGTGTGGGACTTCTTGGTTCCCTCGCGCAGCTGGGAGGCCAGGGCGACAGCCATGGTGAGGACGCAGGTGCAGGCAGAGCGGTCAAATTAGGCGCCCCGTCGGGCCCTCTGGGCGCCTTGGTTGCGAAGGGTAAAGCTGGCGCACCCAACCGCCATGGGCATGG
>CAZJIF010000195.1:0-1843 GCA_964546045.1 uncultured Klebsiella sp.
GGTTCTTCCTGGGGTACAGGCGCTGGGGCTGGGGCTACTTTTGTTGGATTTGGCGTATCGGGGAGTGTTAAAGGCACCTACGACAACCTGTTGAATTGGTCTGTTCAGTTAGGTCCATTGTTTCAGCACACTTATAACGTGCCTGGTGTTGATCGAACGCCTTTGCGAATGGATGCCTCCGCATTTCTTTCGCCTTTGAAAGGCGATGACCTTAACGTCTATGCCATCTGGCGTGGTGTCGCTGGGACTGACGGATTGAATCAACGACGTTTCACAAACGTCGTTCGATCAGGGATCCTTTACTCGTTTGCTGGAAGTCGCATCATTCCAGATGCAGTTGAGCTGATCAACTTGCCTGAAAAGGGTCTTTATGTGCGGGTCGAGCCCAGCTGGGCTTTTGGCATTGATGGTCAGCTCTTTCAAGTTACGACCCAGGCCTATCTGGGTCTGTCTGAAACCTATTATCCGTTTACATTTGCAATTGAGGTCGGACCACAGTTCGTGCAAACCGCAAGTCGCGAGCTTCAGACCAATCTGGGGAGCTTCTTCGATTTTGGCTATTTGATGAACGACAAAACGCGTGCTTTTGTTCGTTATCGACCTGCATTTTCTTTTGGTGGCAACCAATACCCGGCTGCCGGTCAAATCTTTCAGGCGGGAGTGACCTATCGCTTTTAAGTGGCGTGGGCCAAGCGTTAGGCCCGCGGGTCGCCGCTCTCAGTGCGGATCTGGGTTTTGGCTCTGCGCCACTGGGCTTCGAGTTCGCTGATGTGCTTGCCGGCCAGCTCACCCTCCAGGGCTGCTTCGACCCGAGAGAAGCGCGCCAGGAAGCGGCGGTTGGTGCCGGCCAGGCCTGTTTCCGGTTCAAGACCACACCAGCGCGCCACATTCACCAGGGTGAACAGCACGTCGCCCAGTTCTGCCTGGGCGTGGGCCTTGTCGCCGCTGGCCACAGCGTCTTTGAGCTCATCGAGTTCCTCGTGCACCTTGGCCCAGACGCCCTCAATGGTGTCCCATTCGAAACCGGCGGCAGCCGCTTTCTTCGAGATGGTCATGGCGGCGGCCAGGGCCGGCTGGCCGCGCACCTTGCCGGCGAGTTGATCGCTTAGGGGGCTGCTGGACGCCGCACCCGCGTTGTGCTTTTCACTGGCTTTGATCGCTTCCCAGCTGCGCTTCACCGCATCGGGGTCGCCGCCTGTCCCCTGGTTGCCAATGGTGGCGGCATCATCGCCGAACACATGGGGATGGCGGCGGATCAGCTTGTCGCTGATGCCGTTGGCGATTGCGGCCATGTCAAAACGCTGCTGTTCGGCGCCGATCTGCGCGTGCAGGACCACCTGCAGCAGCAGATCACCCAGTTCTTCGGCCAAATGCGCGTCGTCGCCATGGCGGATCGCATCGGCGACCTCGTGCGCTTCCTCCAGCACGTAGGGCACCAGCGAGTCGTGGGTCTGCTCCAGGTCCCAGGGGCAGCCTGTTTCAGGGTCACGCAGGCTGGCCACCACAGCGATTAGCCGGGTCAAGGCCGTCGCATTGTCTGCGTTGCCGGTTGCGGGTTCCTGCATGCAAGCCCTGGACACGAGTCGCTCTGAAGACTCTCAGAGCTAGGAGCACTTGTACATGCACGGATCCAGGGTTCCGGCAGTAGCCGGGATCGTCAGTTGCTGGCAGGGGCAGCCCTGCGTGCAGGCATCTTTTTTGCTGCTTTTCCCCAACAGGCCGCCGGCTGCTGTTTCCAGTTCTTCTTCGCTCAGCTCGAGCCCAAGACTGGCCTGGTGGCGCAGCAGTTCCTGCAGCTCGATCGCAAACCCGGCGGCGTTGGCGATGGCGACCGGGTCAGCGC
>CAZJIF010000196.1:0-1841 GCA_964546045.1 uncultured Klebsiella sp.
CAGAAAACGCTCGGGGTCAAAGGCGTGGGGTTGGGGCCACTGGCCTTCTTGGCGCTGGATCACCCAGGGGGAGAGGGTGACCAGCGAACGCATGGGGCAGCGGCGGTCGACGAGCTCGGTGTCCTGCTGCGACTCGCGGATGAAAAAACTCACCGGCGGATAGAGCCGCAGCGTCTCGTTGAACACCGCCGCCGCATAGGGCAGTTGGCGCAAGTCTTCAAAGGTGAGCGGACGGTCAGACGCGTGCGGTGATGCACCACCAGGCGCGCCGGATTGCGAGCTGAGCAGCTCCAGCACCTCGGCGCGCAGGCGAGCCTGAGCCTCTGGATAACAGCTAAGCAGGTACACCGCCATGCCCAACGCACTGGCGGAGGTTTCATGCCCCGCTAAAAACAGAAAACAGACCTGATCGAGCAGGTCGTTGCGGCTGAAGCCGGCACCCGTTTCGGGGTCGCGGGCGTCGATGAGGGCCTGGAGCAGATCCTGAGGCGGGGACTGCTCAGGGGTTTGCGCAGGGTCGAGACGGGCGTCGATGGCGGCCTGGATCCAGTTGCGGATGGTGCGGGCGTGGCGGCCCAGGTAGGCCTGCAGGCGGTCTTGGGGCAGGCGCAGGAAGCGCAGCATCAGCGCCTGGCCCGCCCGGCGCTGGTAGCGGG
Source organism: uncultured Klebsiella sp. (assembly GCA_964546045.1). Taxonomy (GTDB): domain Bacteria; phylum Cyanobacteriota; class Cyanobacteriia; order PCC-6307; family Cyanobiaceae; genus RGUW01. The sequence goes on from CAZJIF010000196.1 coordinate 657, forward strand.
CAAAGGCCGCAAAGATGCCGGCGGCTTCGGCGGCCTGCAGGGGGCGCGACAGGATGGTGCGCACGATCACATCGGCGGTGACCAGGGTCATCGCCTCGTCGATCTCGACGGTGACGGGCGCCCCCGGCTCGCCTGGATTGGCCGCGAGTGCCGCGTCCAGGCGGGCCACCATGGCCTCGACCGCGCCCTGCATTTGCGGCAGCACCCGGCGCAGCTGCGCCACCTGAAAGGCCTGGTCGATCAGGCGGCGCTGGTGGGCCCATTCGGCCCCATTGACCGAAAAGATCGCCCGGCCGATCAACGGCTCGAGGATCCACAGCGTGTAGGGGTGCTTGGGGAACTGCTCGACCTCGTCGACCATCAGCCGTTTGACCGTGGCCGGCTCGTTCACCAGAAACAGATTGAGCCCCAGGAACTGCACCGAGCCGATCGGGATCTTGAAGTCGACATCGCTCAGCAGGCCGAACCAGCTGTGCAACCCCTTCAGCAGCCGCCAGAAAAAATGCTTCTTGTAGGGCGCCGGCTGGGGGTAAACGGGTTCAGGGGCCAAGGGGCAGCGGGGTTCCGGCTGGTTCATGGCCGCTCTCCCAACAGCTCCTCGAAGTAATCAAAGCCCCCCTGGCGCTCGGGCGCGGCGGTGTGCAGGTACTCGAAATGGAGCGGGAACTGGTTGGTGATCAGCGCCCACCAGCTGTGCAGGTTCTGGCGGGCGGCCAGGTGGATCAACTGCAGCTGGGGGTAGGCCGGGGGGGCGACGGAAAGCCGGCAGCTGCGGTAGGGGTCGACGCCCGCGAAGCAGAGGTAGTCGTCGCTTGATGTGATGTCGCGCCAGGGGATGCGGGGGGTGGCCGCGAGCGTGGCCAGGTCGGCATGGAAGGCCGACGCCCCTTTGTGCACCGCCAGATTGGCCAGGTTTTGCCCCAGGCTGAGCAGGCCCAGGCGCGGCGCCAGCGCCTCAAAGCCGCTGTGGCGGCGCAGCTCGGCCGCCAGCATCGCCATCACAAAACTGCCGCTGCTGTGGCCCACCAGCTGCACGCGCGCTGCGGGGGCCGCGCCCTCGATCGCGACGATGCGATCGGCCAGCTCGCGCAGCCGCGGCCGCAGGGCGCCATCGCGGGCCTGGCCCAGCCGGTGGGTAAACAGGATCGAGCGAAACAGCCAGATCACCCCCTGCTGGTCGGCCAG
>CAZJIF010000197.1:0-1763 GCA_964546045.1 uncultured Klebsiella sp.
ATCAGGGTGCGCCACCAGGTGGGCGAAATGTTGGGGTGCTCTGGATCGGCCTGGCCCCAAGGCACCGACACATTGCGCATCACGCTCATCACCCCAGCCAGGGCCTGGCGGGTGTCGCGGGTGGGCGGTAGCTGCTGCAAAAAGTACGACCCCCGCACAAAGCGATCGGGCGACTGGATCGAGCCCGGCAGCTCCTGGTCGCGATCCTTGGTGCTCCAGAAGGCGTTCAGCTTGAGCTGTTCGCTGTAGATGGGGTCGTTGGTCATGACCTGGTATTGGCGCCCATGGTGGATCACCGGTTTGCCCTTGAGGTACTCGATCACTGCCGAATCGCCGCTGGCATCCGACACCGCCATGTGCACGGTGGCCTTGGCCTTGCCCCCCGGGCCGAACGGGATCGGCACGATCTGGATCCGATCGGACTGCACTGCTTTCACGACCTCGTCGACTGTGGCGAATTGGCTCAGTAGGTACAGCGTCCAGGCGGCAAACGACAGGCGGGGCCGGCTTGTGCCGGCTGTGGCGATCCCAAAGTCGTTTTCAGCCAGGTAGAGCAGGTTGGCCGCCAGTCCCCGTTCGTTGATGCCGTCAAAGGCAGCATTGACCGGACCACCAGGTTCGGTGCTGCCGCTGGCGACGACCGAGCCGAATCGCGTGCTCCAGCTGAGCGAGTTGATGCCGCCCGAGCCATTGATCCGCTCACCGCGGGGGATCACATAAAAGTGCGAATTGAACCCATAGGGCCAGTCCATCGAGCGCCCCGTGATCACCTGCTGATCGGGCCCCAACCAGGTGACCCGTGAGCAGGCCAGGGCTGTTGGTGTGATCGCCGCGAGGCTGAGTGCTGCTGCCGCAGCCAAAGCCTTCAGATGCGGATGCCGAACCATGGCCAAGCGAGCGTTCTGGGCCGATTGTGTGCATGCGGTTGGCCGTTGCCAACAGCATTGACATCACTCGTTGTTGCCCCCTTGATCGGATTGCAGGTCGCCAACTACCAGCGACAGTGATCAAGGCAGAAGGCGAGATCGCCATTCGGCGATCGCTGATCGCTTGGGCGGCGCTGACGGCACGCAGCGATGGCGGCAGGACTGAGCTGAATGATGGTGTGAAGCGTGCCTCCGATCAACTCCCTCAACCCCTCAACGCCCTCGTCGCAGCCTTGTTCGCCCTGGTGGTGACGCCCGCCCTTGCGCTCTGCACCCCTGCGCGTGTCCTTGCCATGGAGCCAGTGGGGCAGGGGCGCTACAGGTGCCATGGCGAGTTTGATGCTGTCGAGGTTCGAGCCCTGTTTTTCAACAAGCCCCCCAGCGAGGTGATCCTGCTGTATTGGGCTGCTGAATTGACGGATCAGCAATTGCGGCAGGTCTGCATTGGATCCCTGTGGCCTTGGCTCGGGTGCGTTTCTGGTCCTGCATCGACGGGCTGGATGCCGGTTCTCACGCTGTTGAGGTGGGGTCTGCCTCACCCTGATCGCTGCGGTTGTTCGCCGCGGCGAAGGTGTGTGCACCGGGGCGAACGACACCCCGTCACCTGAATCCTTCGCCATCTGAATCATGCGAACCCTTCGTTCTTCCTCTGCGTTTGATCTCATCGATCGCATCGAGCAGCAGCTCAGCCAGCAACTGCAGAGTGCCGAGCGGGTCCCCGCTGCAGAAGTGCACGAAACCGCTGATGCCTATCTGGTGATCGTGGAACTTCCTGGTGTCGCCAAGGACGCCATTGACGTCAAAGCCACCGATCGCACCCTGGTGATCAGCGCCGAG
>CAZJIF010000198.1:0-1729 GCA_964546045.1 uncultured Klebsiella sp.
TCGCGGGCTCGCTTGATCGGCAGGTTGGCGACCAGGGCCGTCACCCGGTCCTCGGTGGCCAGGCTGACGTCGCCTTCGTCGAGGTCGAGCTCGACGTAGCGGCTGACCACTTCCAGAATCTCGCGCCGCATCTGTTGCAGCAGCTCGGGGTTGAGGTCGCTGCGGTCGTGGGCCAGCACCAGCTGCAGCCGTTGCTTGGCGGTGCTGGCACTGGCCGGTTGGCGCCCCAGCAGCCGGTTGATCGCGTCGCGCAGGGTGATCGACATCAGAAGATCTTGGTGTTCATCAGACGGCTGAGCTTGGCCCGAAAGCCCTGGCGCTCCTGGCTGGGGTCGACGATGGGCACGTCTTCGCCCCGCAGGCGTCGGGCCACATTCTGGTAGGCCTGGGCGGCGGGGGAGTTGCTGCCGTTCAGGGTCAGGGGTTCACCCCGGTTGGTCGAGACGATCACCTGTTCGTCCTCGAGCACCAGACCCAGCAGCGGCAGCGCCAGGATGTCGGTGACATCGCTGACGGCCAGCATCTCCTGGTTGGCCATCATTTTGGGACGCACGCGGTTCAGCACAAGCTGGATCGGCGTGATGCCCTCGCTGTTGAGCAGGCCGATCACCCGGTCGGCATCGCGCACCGCCGACACCTCCGGTGTGGTGACGATGATCGCTTCGCGGGCGGCGGCGACCGCGTTCTTAAAGCCATCTTCGATGCCGGCCGGGCAGTCGATCAGCACGACATCAAAGTGATCACCGAGCAGCTCGGCGATGCGCTTCATGTCGTCGGGGGTCAGCCACTCGAGCATGCGCGGGTTGCCCGCTGGCAGCAGCGCCAGGTTGGGCTCCTGTTTGTGCTTGACCAGGGCCTGCTCCAGCCGGCAGGTTTCGGCCAGCACCTCCTGGGCGGTGTAGACGATCCGGTTCTCCAGCCCCAGCAACAGGTCAAGGTTGCGCAGGCCGAAGTCGGCATCGAGCACGGCGGTGCGCACCCCCTGACGGGCCAGGGCGATGCCCAGGTTGGCGGTGAGGGTGGTTTTGCCGACACCCCCTTTGCCAGAGCAGATCAGGATGTAACGGGTCTGGGCTGCCACGGGATGGTCTCAGGCGGCTCGAGGTTAAGGCCAATTTCGCCATGGGGGATGAAAATGCCATCACCCCAACCCAGGTCCCGGTGGTCGCGACGCCAGTGTCTTCAGAGTTCGAGGCCGAGACGAGCCATCGCCACCGCCACCAGCGACTGTTGGTGATGCCCGACGACGGCGCCCAGGCCGTGGTCGACCTGATTGATCAGGCCACCACCGACCTGCGGCTCAAGCAGTTCAAGCTGCAGAGCGAGGCGATCGAGCAGGCCCTGTTGCGGGCCCACCAGCGCGGGGTGCGGGTGAGGGTCATGCTCAACCCCCACACCTCCGGCGGCGACCGTTGGAACGACGAGGCCTTTGCCCTGTTGGCCGGCTGGGGCATTGATGTGGCCTGGACCAGTGAGGCGTTTCCCGTCACTCATGAAAAGTCCCTCGTGATTGACGAGCACTCCGCCCTGATCGCCACCTTTAACCTGTCGGACAAATATTTCACCGAGACCCGCGACTACGGCGTTTACACCGAGTCGCAGCCGGTGGTGGCCCAGGTGATTGCCGGGTTCGAGGCCGACTGGAACCGCCAGTTCTTTGTGCCCGATCTGCATGTCGGCCTGGTCTGGAGCAGCGCCCACAGCCGCGGTCAGATGGCGCGCATCATCG
>CAZJIF010000199.1:0-1690 GCA_964546045.1 uncultured Klebsiella sp.
GTGTCCTCGGGCAGGTACTGATAGGTGCCGTAGAGGTCGCAGGCTTCGTCGCCTGCATAGACCTTGAACCATTCGATCCGGCGGGCGTTGCCGTAGGCCCTGGCCACAGCGGCATCAAGCACCTTCTGGGTGGCGGGCCAGATGTCGACGCCGGTGCCGTCGCCGCGGATGAACGGAATGATCGGATCGTTGGGCACGACCGGCTGGCCGTTCTCAAAACGAATGGCCGTGCCCGCGCTGGGGGCGGTGAGCTTCTCGTAGGTGGCCATGGGGAATGCCTGCAGCAGCGATGGCGTCGTATTGGCGAGCCTATGGCGTGGCTTGGTTTCGAAACGTTTGTGGTGATCACGGGATCGCCGCCCGTTGTGCTGGTGGTGGGCCTCAGGCCATGGCGCGGGTCAGCTGCAGGATCCGGGCAAACGCCACGGCGTACAGCGCCATCACCATCCCCAGATACAGCAGCACCAGCACCCTGCCGCCGCGGCTGGTCCCGGTGATGGTCGGTTTGCCCCGGTTCAGCAGGGTTGTGATCGTTGCGTGGAAGTAATCAAAACTGCTGATCTGCCGATTGGTACCGACGTCCGTCAGTTGCACGATGCCGCCGGGTTCGGCCTGGCCGATGCGATCGAACCGATGGAAGATCCAGCCCCAACAGATCACGAAGTAGGGCAGATAAACCACGATCTGCCCCAGCAACAAACGGATCGCGGCTCGGGACGATTCAAAGATCAGGCCGTTGATGGTGATGAATTCGGCCAGCAGGCGCAGCGAAAACCACACGCCGGGGCCATCGAGGCTCCAGCGCGGCAGCACCTTGCCCTGGGCGGCCCGCAGGGCCACCAGTGCTAGCCAGATCCCCAGGAACAGCATCGCGACCGGATGCACGTGGGTCGCCAACCACAGCGACCAGCGGCTCACACTGCCAGCGGCGCCGCTGGCGGTCTGGGTGCTCAGGACACTGCTGGCGGCGCGCCGCAGCATCTCGGCCATGCTGATCTGCAGCAGATAGAGCAGCAGCAGCACGACCAGCTCACGGCTCTGGATGCGACGGGCTTCTGGGCCAGAGGGCATGGGCGCTCAAGACAGGGAAGGTGCTGAACAAGACAAGTGATCTGCGCAGAACGCAGCCCTGCGCTGGATCCTGACCGGCGCACCCTGTGTTCGCAACTGCCGAGTGTTCGCAACTGCCGATTGAGGCTGGATCTTCTGGCCAGTCGCTCCAAGATGGCTGGCATGAACGCCTCCGATCAGGCCCGCTCGCTGGAACTGGCCCAGGCCATCGCCTCGGCGGCGGTTCTGTTTCGCGGCCATTTCCCGGACGCCCGAGCCAACCTGACCCCCTGGCGCGATGACCCTGTGACCCGCGCCTGGGCCGAGACCGAGAGCGTCGATCTCTCCTTTCACTTTCCGGGTTGGAATCCGCGCAACCAGTGCCGTTCGATGCTGGTGCAGCTGCGACTGGATGCCGCGCCGGCCGTGGGGCGCCCCCGGCTGCTGGGGGTGGTGATCCGTGGCCTGACCTACGACAGTGAACGCTGGCGACTGGCCACCGTCGGCGACTGGCAGCCCAGCGGCTCGCACCTGCCGCAGCCGGCGGTGATCGAACGGCTGCAGCAGGTCTGCCGCGAGCTGTTCGCCCTGTTCGATGGCCGGTTCACCCAGGCCGACGACCAGGCCGCCTGAGGGTTGG
>CAZJIF010000200.1:0-1607 GCA_964546045.1 uncultured Klebsiella sp.
TGGGTGCCCTGATGCCCGACTACGACCCGGTGCAGAAGATCTCGATCATTCCCCGGGGTCAGGCCGGTGGACTCACGTTCTTCACCCCCAGCGAGGAGCGCATGGAGTCGGGTCTCTACTCCCGTGCCTATCTGCAGAACCAGATGGCTGTTGCCCTGGGTGGTCGCGTCGCCGAAGAACTCGTCTACGGAGACGACGAAGTCACCACCGGTGCCTCCAACGACCTGCAGCAGGTCGCCCGGGTTGCACGGCAGATGATCACCCGCTTCGGCATGAGCGACCGCCTCGGTCCGATCGCTCTGGGCCGTAGTCAGGGTGGCATGTTCCTGGGGCGCGACATCGCCGCCGAGCGCGACTTCTCCGAAGACACCGCCGCAGCCATCGATGAGGAGGTCAGCCTGCTGGTGGCCGAGGCCCATCGCCGTGCCACCGAGGTGCTCAGCGCCAACCGAGCGGTGCTTGACCGTCTGGCCGACCTGCTGGTCGAAAAGGAGACCGTCGATGCCGAGGAGCTGCAGGAGCTGTTGATCAACAGCGACGTGAGGGTTGCTGAATACGTCTGAGCCGACACCATCTGAGCTGAAGACGCCTGAAGCGTTGATCACTGCGTTGCGCCGCCAGCCCCTGCTGGTGGTGCTTCGTGCTGAGCAGCCCCTGGCGCTGCGTCCCACCCTGGCGCGGCTGGACGGCCTGGGTGTTCGCCATGTCGAAATCGCCTGGAGCCCGCACCACTCCAACTGGTCGGCCCAATGCCGCCAACTGGCGGCAGAGTTTCCGGCACTCTGCATTGGTGCGGCGTCGGTCTGCAGCATTGCCGCGTTGCAGGCGGTGGCCGACGCCGGGTTGAGCTTTGCCGTGTCGCCGGTGTTGCAGCCAGCGTTGCTGCGTCATGCCGCCCAACTGGGATTGACCCTGGTCCCTGGAGTGTTCTCCCCGAGCGAGGTCAGCGCGGCCATGGCTCTCGGGTGCGCGATGGTCAAATTGTTTCCTGCGACAAGCCTGGGTCCGTCCTATTGGCGCAGGCTTGCGGGGCCTCTGGGTCCGTTGCCGTTCTGCATCGCTGCAGGTGGGCTTGGCCCTGCTGACCTGCCGGTCTGGCTCGCGTCAGGCGTCGATGCTGTGGCCCTGGGCGGTGAGCTGAGCGATGGTTCGGCATGGACGGCGCTGGGGAACTGGATCGCTTCCCAGGCGCGCTGATGGCCCGGCCATGGCGCCCGTTCGTCGCCATGGGGAGTCTCTAGTGCTATTCATGAGACAGAGGTGTTTCTCCTGATGTCTCAACTCAACGTCAAGCTCAGTGATCGGGCCGATGCCCTGATCGCCCAACTTCAGAAGGAAATTTTCAACCGCCGCCGCAAGAAGGTCTCTGCCGCCGGGGTGATTGAGACCCTGGTTGAAAGTGGGGCCAAGTCCCAGTCGGACAAGCGTTTTGCCACCTCCTGGAAGAATCTGGTCGCCGATATTGAAAAGGCGGCCAAGGTCGCCGATGCCCATGGCGCCAAGCCCGCCAGCCTCAGCGATGAAGAGTGGGCTTTGGTGCTGAGCCACCGCACCCGGACTCCGCGGGCAGCAACCCCCACCAAACGCCGCAGCCCTGCGCGCAAGCC
>CAZJIF010000201.1:0-1519 GCA_964546045.1 uncultured Klebsiella sp.
GAACGCCGACGCGGTCGATGTGCTCTTTCAGGGGCGCGTAGCGCAGCGAGTCCCAATGGCTGCCCATGGCCCGGCTGCCGTAGAGCTTGACCCAGTGGATCTGGGGGAACCCCCGCAGGCACTGGCCGATCTCAGCCACGGTGCGCGGGCTGAGGCCGTGGCGGGCCTGGGCTGCGGCCGGGGGCGTTGCACTTGGCTGGATGTCCGTCATCACCTCACTCGTCTTCGCTGCTGAGGGCGACCAGATCCTTGAGCTGGCCCACGTCGAGGCCGCCGAGCCAGTCTTCGCCACTGCCGACAATGTCGGCGGCCAGTTTTGATTTTTCCTGGATCATGCGGTCGATGCGCTCTTCGACCGAGCCGCTGGTGATGAACTTGTGCACCAGCACCCGGTTGGTCTGGCCGATGCGGTAGGCGCGGTCGGTGGCCTGGTTCTCGACGGCCGGGTTCCACCAGCGGTCGATGTGAAACACGTGGCTGGCGCGGGTGAGGTTGAGGCCCACGCCACCGGCTTTGAGCGACAACAGAAACAGCTGCGGGCCGCGGGGGTCGTCCTGGAACCGGTCGACCATGGCCTGGCGTTCGGTCTTGCTGGTGCCACCGTGCAGGAACGGCACCTCGGCGCGCCAGCGGCGCTCGAGGTGGGCCTTGAGCAGGTGGCCCCATTCGGCGAACTGGGTGAACAGCAGGGCCCGGTCGCCGGCTTCGATCACCTCGTCGAGGATCTCTTCGAGCCGCTGCACCTTGGCGCTGCGGCTGGTGAAGCTGCCGTTGGCGCCGATGGCGACCTCGGGGCTTTCCTTGAGCGCCAGGGCCGGGTGGTTGCAGATCTGCTTGAGCCGGGTGAGCAGGGCCAGCACCTGGCCGTGCTTTTGGCCCAGGGGGGCGCGGGCAATGGCATCGAGGCTCTCCTCGACGGTCTTGTTGTAGAGCTTCTTTTGCTCGGGGGCCAGACCCACCCATTCGCTGAGTTCGAGCTTCTCGGGCAGGTCCGAGATGATCGAGCGATCTGTTTTAAGGCGCCGCAGGATGAACGGGCCGACCCGTGCCTTGAGGTCCCGCAGCGAGGACATGTCGCCGTAGCGCTCGATCGGCAGGCGGTAGCGCTGCCGAAAGAACGGTTCGTCGCCCAGCACCTTGGGATTGAGAAAGTCCATCAGCGCCCACAGCTCGCTGACCCGGTTTTCGACCGGGGTGCCGGTCAGGGCGATGCGGAAACGTGCTGTTTTGGCTGGGCGGGCCAGGTCGCGGGCAGCCATCGACTGCTTGGCGCTGGGGTTCTTGATCGCCTGGGCCTCGTCGATCACCACCCCCTGCCAGTCGATCGTTTCAAGTAGCTCGCTGTCGCGCTGCAGCAACCCGTAGCTGGTGAGCACCAGGTTGACGTCCTTGAGCGCTTTCTTGAGGGCGGCTTCGCTGCTGGGGCGGCGCGGCCCGTAGTGCTCGCGCACCCCAAGCTCGGGGGTGAAGGCGTGGGCCTCACGCTTCCAGTTGGTGAGCACCGAGGTGGGTGCCACCA